>JANQKN010000216.1 GCA_028281065.1 Flavobacteriaceae bacterium
CCCAACGCTGTGCGGTTACGTAATTGAATGTCTTGCACATTTCCACTTCACTGGCCATTTGTGCCACACGGTGGCGCAACGCCTGGAACTTGTCCAAAGACTTCCCAAAGGCTACACGATCTTTCATGTATTGTAGGGTATACTCGATGGCCCATTCGCTACGTGCATGTGCATTTACTGCCATTACCAAACGCTCCAGCGCCAAGTGCTGCATTAAATAACTGAATCCTTTCTTTTCTTCACCCAACAAATTGCTGGCAGGTATCTTTACATTATCGAAAGCGATTTCTGCCGTATCGCTGGCACGCCATCCCAACTTATCCAGCTTGGTTGCCGATATACCAGGCGTATCGCGATCCATGATAAACATGCTGATCCCCTTACCACCTTCTTCTGGGTGGGTTTTGGCAGATACCACCAGATAGTCACTGTAAATACCATTGGTGATAAAGGTCTTGGATCCATTTATAATGTAATGATCGCCTTCCTTGATGGCTGTGGTTCGCATGCCAGAAACATCACTACCCCCAAAAGGTTCGGAAATACAAAGGCAACCTATTTTTTCACCACTAATACTAGCAGGCAGATATTTTTCCTTAATCGCTTCACTCCCCTCGGCATTTACATGCGTCATCGCCAAATAGGGATGCACCCACATGGCAGCGGCAAATCCACCACTGTTGATTCGTTGAAGTTCTTCCAAGTAAATTACCAAGTAAAAAACATCGAGGTCCAAACCACCATACTTTTCCGGGTAGGAGATACCGAAATATCCCATCTCCCCCATCTTTTCCCATATAAACCGTTCTATGGTTCCGGTTTTTTCCCATTTCTCAATATGCGGAACTACTTCCTTTTGCAAAAAGTCCCTGAAGCTCTTTCTGAAGAATTCGTGTTCCTCGGTAAAATACATGCTATTCATTCACAATTAGATTTATAAAATTTGGGGAAAATGAATCTTATTTTGAATGTGTTGTTCTCGATTCATCCTTACACCGCCCTTCTTTTTCATTAACTTACTCTATCAGCAAATATAACTGAATTAACTGTAATTTTTGAGGTGACAATTCTTCAATTTTTGCCAATTCCTCAAAATCGGAAATCCCTTCCCTAAGGTATACAAATTCCCAGATTTTCTTGCCCAGATCGAATGAAATCCCTGGTATGGTTGACAAATCCGAGGCAGAGGCACTGTTGATGTTCATTTTAACTATGGGCTTGGGTGTCTTTACTTCGAACCGCTCCAAAGCCTTTTTTACCACCTCGGGTTTAAGTCCCCATACTGTATGTAACTGCAAATCGTGGCTAAATCCGCCCAACTGACTCCTTTTATCAACAATACGCTGGCTCAGCACCTTTCCTATCCCGCTCACTTCTTGCAACTGTTCTACTGTGGCACTATTTAAATCCATCTTTTCCCCTTTGAACTCCTTGTTCTTCACAAAAGCAGGTTTGCTCCGCTTTTTAGGGTTTGTTACCCAATCGGGGAATTTAAAATAAGGGCTTATCCTTTGCAGTACCGAATCTGGGACTTGGGTCACCTTCTTAAAGTCTGCTGAAGAATTAATCCATTGACCACTTTCCCTGTATGCCCGCAACCGATCGTATTGATCTGGAGTAACTCCTAATGTATAGGCTTTATAGTCCGTCATAAAATTGGGGTTGAAAGGATATAGTTTGGGTTCTTTTTCTTCGAGTGCTATACACCGAAGCGAATCCAGTTGGTATTGTAACCGATCCATTTCATCGGAAGATAATTGAAAGGTACGTGATCTTGGTATGGGAACCCAATGAACAAGGCAAAGCAAACCTATAATGGCAAGCAATAAGGAAATGATTCCTAAACGTTCTCCCCTACTGAAATAAAAAGGGGAATTCTTCTTTTGTTTAAACATAAAAACTCCTCTGTTTAAAAACAGGGGAGTTTTCAAATTGCAATAAAATGTATGTTATCAGCTCACTATCTGGCCGCTACTTTTATAGCATCCAGATAACGTCTCAATTGTTTTTTCACTACCGGGAACAGGAAGTACAATCCTACCATGTTAGGGAATACCATGGCAAAGATCATTGCATCGGAGAATGCCCAAATGGAATTCATACTTGCCGCTGCCCCAATTACGATAAAGGTACAGAATAACAACTTGTAAATTAAATCGGCTTGTTTTCCTCTTCCGAATAAATATTTCCATGATTGTAGTCCATAGTACGACCATGAGATCATTGTTGAGATTGCAAACAATACAACCGCTACGGTAAGGAACACATCCGAGAATGGTATGTACTGTGCAAATGCCTTAGACGTAATTCCAGCTCCTTCGTAAGGTAGACCATCTATGAATACACTTCCGGATCCGTCACCACCATAATCGAAATAGCCTCCAAAGTTGAAAATGATAATTACCAAGGCAGTCATGGTACAGATCACCACGGTATCGATAAAAGGCTCCAACAAGGCCACTAAACCTTCGGAAGCTGAATATTTTGTTTTTACAGCAGAGTGGGCAATGGATGCCGAACCAGCACCAGCTTCATTGGAGAAAGCGGCACGTTGAAACCCTACCAATAAGACTCCTATAACACCTCCTACACCAATTGCTTTAGGATTGAATGCCTCTGTAACGATTAATCCAATAGCATCGTCGATGAAAGAGAAGTTACTAAAGATGATATACAAACATGCAACGATGTACATTACCGCCATGAAAGGCACTACTTTTTCGGTTACGGAAGCAATACGCTTAATTCCACCAATAATAATGATACCCACCACAATAGCCATAACAACTCCTACAATCGCTCCAGCAGCTGTACTTTCCCAGTTGAACATCTCCTTGATAACGATGGTCGCCTGGTTACTTTGCGCAGCATTTCCACCTCCAAAAGATCCTCCAATACAGAACACAGCAAACAAAGCAGCTGCGATTTTACCTAAGGTGGCAAATCCTTTTTCCTTCAAACCTTTAGAAATGTAGTACATGGGACCTCCATATACAGTTCCGTCAGGTCCTACATCACGATACTGCACCCCTAGGGTACATTCCACAAATTTGGTAGACATCCCCAACAATCCACATACGATCATCCAGAAAGTCGCCCCAGGTCCTCCCAAGGCAATTGCAAGGGCAACCCCGGCAATATTTCCATTTCCTACGGTTCCAGAAACCGCAGTTGCCAAAGCCTGGAAGTGACTCACTTCCCCTTCTTTGCTTTCATCCCGGATGGTATCAGGAATATCTCCATCTACCGCAGCATCTGGATCTCCTAATCCATGTCCTTCCAATTCATCATATTTACCACGTACGGTATTGATGGCCTTTCCGAAAAACCGGATGTTTGGGAAACCAAAAATAAGCGTAAAGAACAATGCACTTCCCACCAGAAGAATCAAAACAAAAGGAATACCTCCTATTTGGAAAAATACAATTTGGGTTGCTGTATCTGCTATAGGTTGGAAAGCTTGATCAATTTGTTGATCGAGACCTAGTTCTTCGGTTTCTTGTGCAAGTAATAAAAATGGGGAAAGTAAAGTTAGAAGCGAGAGAAGATATTTCTTCATATTTGGATTATTTGGTTATACTTCATTTCAATAGTGAGGCAAGATGCTAAAAAAAATAGCGAATTCAAATTTTTGCCTCTTAATTTCTTAATGTGTTCTACACATTATAGTATTGTTTTAGTTTTTCTATTTGGTTGGGTCTCCCAATAACAATAAGCTTCGATCCTTTTTTCAATATTGTAGTAGGTTCCGGGTTTACGATATACTCTGCTTCAGGGGTTTTGTACCCTATGATGGAACAACCCGTATTCTTTCTAAGGTCCAGATCGGTAATAGCCACTTCTGCACCATTGGCGCAGACTTTTTCAAAAGCGATTTGTTCTACATTAATACTGTCTTCTTCCCCGGACACGGTTAGATTGTCCAAGAACTCCACCAAATCGGGCACCACCACCAAAGAAGCCATATGGTCTCCCCCAATCCTGTCGGGCATGATTACATTATCGGCCCCAGCCAATTTCAGCTTTTTGTAACTGGTCTCTTCGGTAGCCCTGCTTATAATCCTTAGGTTTTGGTTAATCTGCCTTGCGGAGAGCACTACAAAAAGATTATCGGCATCGCTAGGGAGTGCACAAATAAGGGTTGCCGCTTTTTCTATACCGGCCCTATTAAGGGTTTCGTCTTCGTCTGCATTGCCATGAACAAAAAGTACATTGTCTTCAGAAAAACGCTCGATTACGTCTTCGTTCATTTCTACTACAACAAAAGGCTTGTTGTAAGCCTGCAATTTTTGGGCAGCTTGTCTTCCATTTCGCCCATATCCACAGACTATGATATGGTGCTGTAGGTTATCGATCTTGTTTTGCACTTTCTTCTTTCTTAGGTTACCAATATTATTTCTGCTAAGCATATGCTCGGAAACCTCCTTAATTGCGTATCCTACAATAAAAATACTGGAAAGGATAAGGCCCGAGGTAAATATCTTTTCTGAAGGACTCAAGGGATGCACTTCTCCAAAACCCACTGTGGTAATGGTTATTATGGTCATGTATATAGCATCGACCCAGGTGTAATCGTATATAACAACAAAACCGAGCATCCCTGCAAAAAAAACTAGCAGGAGCAATAGGATAGCCCTAAGGATGCTGGATCTAAAAATACGACTCATAAATCGAAAACAGAGGTTCTTTTAGTGTACACCAAGTCCTTAAGCTTCAACCAAAAAGCCAGGGTTAAATAGATGGCAAAACCCGCCCCCAACGTTGCAAAAGAAACATATATAAAAAAGAGGCGCACACTTTTGGCCCGCATCCCTAAACGATCGGCCAGCCGCGAGCATACGTAGTATCCATGTTTCTCGAAAAAATGCCGTATGCGGTAAATGAGTTGAAGCATGTTTGCAAATTAATGCTTTTTCAACAAAGTATTCCCTACTTCGCAATGCATACACTTATAAAAATCGCAATAATTGTTTTTTAATTGCAATAGCGCCTGACTCTGTAGGGCATTGTCTTCCATATCCCTTAAACTCCTGTACTTTTTTACAATGGTATTTTTTTCGGCCTTAATGGTAGATGCCCAAGTTATCAGTGCTTCAGAAATATCCTTGCCATAATACTTCGCATAGCAGTATTTCATGGGAATCACGGTATTGATGAGTAATAGATCAATAAACCGCGGGGAAAGGCTTTTCTTCCTTGTGGAAGAAGTTACTTCAAAATTATAATGGGTATCCCAATAGTGGGTTGCAGAAACCGAGAAAAAAGAACGCATCCCCTCCAAGGAATCGGAATCCATCAGTTTTGAAAATAAGTCGGGGTGTGCTGATAATAACGACGCCAATTGCGAAAGACGGATGGTTGGGAAGTTGGGTGGCCTTAACCTAAAAAATTCGGGGGAAACCACTCCTTCATTGGTTAGTTTGTATTTTACCTTTAGGTATATGTAGGTTTCCTGAAGTTGCTCAAAATACCTACAATATTTATCGTCGTCCAACATTTTTAACTGCCCCATAAACAAAGCCTCTAGGGTAACGGGTGCCTCACTGCATTTACGTACCACATCGTAATCCAGGGATTGGGCAAGGCTTAGAAAAGAATCCCCATTTACCTTAAGCCCAAAGCTTTTACAGAGCATTTTAAAGAACACCTTGTCCCAATGATTGGCAGAATATTCCAGTTCTTTTTCAATAATGGCAGCCTTTGCTTCCAAACGCTCAAAAAAGAGACGGTCCATCCAGTTTTTCATCAGGATCTCTTCCACCGAACCAAAATCGGGTTCACAGGGAATCCAACGGTCCTTGCTTTTCAGTAACTTGTTGTAATTGTTCAGGAGTTGTGGATACACTCTTTCCCTAAGTTCGAGCACAGGAATGGCTTCGCCATTTTTTCGGTATACTTCGGTATCGTGGTCCCAGACCACATGCAGTATCACATTGTCATAATTGGGATCCTCTTCATGGCCGTGCTGGTACCATTGGGAAGAAGAGAGGTGAATCTCTACATTGCCGATCCAAACCTGGGAACCGATCCTAATCTTGGCTATCAAAAAATCGGGCCCTGCATTGTAGTTATGACCCCCTGTGGAAAGAATTTGTAAGGTTTCTCCTAAATGGGTCGTTAAATTGTCTGAAACATACTTCTGGAATTTCCATACGTAATGAAGAAAGTCTTCATTCATACTATCATCATCTATAGTGGGGAGTAAGGTTACTAATTAACTAAATCTACAAAATTATTCGCAAACAAATTGCCCCAACCCCATATGGATTCCTTAAAGAATCGTATGTATTTTTGAAGGTTTGTAAAGACTGGATTAGTCTATGTAGCCCATTTTTCGCATCCAATCGTCATTGAACATTTTCCCTACATATCGGCTTCCATGATCGTGGAACAAAACCACAACCACATCGTCCTTGGAAAAGTGTTCTTTTAATTGCAGCACCCCTTTCATGGCAGCTCCTGCAGAGTTCCCCAAGAACATACCTTCTTCCTTGGCCAATTTTTGAGTATAGACTGCTGCATCCTTATCGGTTACTTTAGTGAATCCATCGATAATATCGAAGTTCACATTTTGAGGAAGGATATCCTCCCCGATTCCTTCGGTTACATAGGGGTAAATTTCCTTTTCGTCGAAGATCCCCGTCTCGTGGTATTTTTTAAATACACTTCCATAGGTATCTATTCCCCAAACTTTCACATTGGGATTCTGCTCTTTTAGGTATTTTCCAACACCACTAATGGTTCCACCGGTTCCTACCCCAACCACGAAATGGGTTACTTTTCCTTCAGTTTGTTTCCAAATCTCGGGACCCGTGCTTTCGTAATGCGCCTTGGCATTACTTGGATTATCGTACTGGTTTACATACCAGCTATTGGGGGTTTCCTTTGCCAATCGTGCTGCAGTAGAATAGTACGATCTGGGGTCGTCAGGTTCCACGTCGGTAGGGCAAACCACTACTTCACTTCCAACAGCCTTTAGGATGTCTACCTTCTCCTTGCTTTGCTTATCGGTAGTAACACATACCATTTTATATCCCTTTACGATGGCGGCCAAAGCCAATCCCATCCCTGTGTTTCCACTGGTTCCCTCTACAATGGTTCCTCCTGGTTGAAGGCGACCATCGGCCTCGGCGTCTTCAATCATTTTAAGTGCCATTCTATCTTTAACCGAATTGCCAGGATTAAACGTTTCGTATTTAGCCAATACCAAACAGGGTAATTCTTCAGCCAATTTGTTGATTTTTACCAAGGGGGTATTCCCTATGGTTTCCAGGATATTTTTTGCGTAATCCATATAGTGTTATTGTTTGCGCGGCAAAAGTACAAAACCCAAATCTTTTTTTAGGATAAGTAGTGGCTTAATTATTCGAAACGAATGGCCTTTACGGGAGAGATTTTTGTTATAAAATGCGATGGTACCAATAGCATGAGCAAACAGAGCAATAGGGTTCCTAGATTGAGGAATAGAATATGGAAACCATCAAAATAAATAGGGGCTTCCGTTACGTAATAGGTCTCGGGTTTTAGCTTTATGACTTTTCCGTATTTCTGAATAAGCAACAACCCAATCCCAATGAGGTTTCCCCAAAAAAGTCCTACACAAATAATGTAGCCTGCATTATACAGGAATACTTTGCGGACGCTCCAATCCGGACTTCCAATAGCCTTTAGGATCCCTATCATTTGGGTACGCTCCAGGATAAGTACCAATAGTGCAGTGATCATGTTAATACCTGCGATTAGAATCATGATACTAATAATGAGCACAATATTGAAATCGAACAGATCCAACCATTCAAAAATGGTGAAGTATTTATCGCGTATGGTTTGCGAATCCAAATGGCTCGGAATTTCTTCATACACCCGGTTTCCTATTTGTTGAATATCATCGAAATCGTTCACAAAAAGTTCGAAAGCCCCAATCTGATCTTCCTCCCAGTTGTTTAAGCGCTGAATGTGCCGTATATCGGCCAGCATAAATTGCTCGTCGAATTGCTGAAAGCCACTGCTATATGTCCCCACAATGGTGAATCCCCTACTCCGTGCCCGTTGGGTTTTCCCTTCCTGAAGGAAAAAAGCATTCACACGGTCCCCCACCTTAAAGCCCAACCGATCGGCATGGTATTGGGAAAGGAGGATTTCGTCATTAAGCGATCCCGAATAATCGGGAAGCCTTCCTTCTTTTAGGTACTCTTCAAAAAAGTCCCATTTGTAATCGGAGCCCACTCCTTTTACCACGACGCCTTCAAAATCGGTTTCGGTACGGATCACCCCCCCTTTTAAGGCAATGGCTTGGATGTGATCCACTCCATCGGTTAAATCGAAATTGGGATAGAACGTCTGGTTTTTGGAGATGGGTGCCTGCGAATCGTTGGAATAGTTGGTATCGTAATAGGAAATAAGGATGTCCCCATTAAATGCCGAGACCTTTTCGCGTATCTTTTTTTGAAGCCCAACCCCAGTAGCTACTGAAACCATCATAATGGCCAACCCCAAGGCAATGGCAGTAATGGCTATTTTTATTATTGGAGCCGAAATACTACTTTTATAATCCTTCGAAGCAACGATGCGACGGGCTACAAAATATTCGAAATTCACAGATTAAGTATGCGGTTATCTTTTTTCAAAAATACACTATTAATTGTTCTACCTCTAACGTTGTTGGTTTGTTTTTCTTGTGGAAGCGGTAATGCAAAAAAAGAGGATGGCAATAAGAAGCAAGAGGATGTTGTAATTCATGATACTATTGAAATTGAAAAAGAAGACCATGAGGTTTCGACACAAGAAAGTAGGCAAGAATGGGAAATTGGGTTAGGCGTTTATCAAATTGATGAATACTATCCTTTACTGGATCACAAACGAATTGGTATTGTTTCCAATCAAACTTCTACTGTTTCCTACAGCATTACTTCACCTGTATATAGTAATGGTGTAACAAAAGACACCACGATAGTTAAAACTGAACATCTAGTAGATCGCTTAGTATCCCATGCACAAAATGTAGTAAAAGTATTTGCTCCAGAACACGGTTTTCGCGGTAAGGCCGATGCCGGGGAATACGTACAGGACGGTATCGACAAAAAAACGGGGCTTCCCATTATTTCCCTACACGGAAAAACAAAAAAACCCACTCCTAATCACATGAAGGGACTGGATGTAGTGGTTTTCGATATTCAGGATGTTGGGGTTCGTTTCTATACCTATATATCTACCATGCACTATATGATGGAAGCCTGTGCCGAAGCAGGAATTCCATTCATCGTTTTGGACCGTCCCAATCCCAATGGGCACTACATAGACGGCCCTACCATGAAAAAACAGCACACCAGCTTTTTAGGCTTGCACCCCGTTCCCTTGGTGCACGGAATGACCATAGGGGAATACGCCCAGATGATCAATGGAGAAGGTTGGTTGAAAGATGGTTTAAAGTGCGACTTAACGGTTATCCCTATGGAAAACTACACCCACGAAACCTTTTATTCGGTTCCTGTTCGTCCTTCGCCTAATTTACCAAATGACACCGCCATTAATCTCTATCCCAGTCTTGGGTTGTTGGAAGGCACCAACCTCAACACAGGTCGGGGTACGGAAATGCAGTTTCAATTAATTGGATCCCCTTTTCTTCCCAAGGAAAAGTATCCATATAGCTATACGCCACAACCCAACTTCGGTTCCAAATACCCTAAACACAAAGGAACGGAATGCAATGGTTTGGATCTTCGGGACACACCCCGAATGAATCGTGTAGACCTTACATGGATCATGGATGCATACCGCAATCATGAAGACAAGGACAAGTTCTTCAACACCAAAAACTTTACGGCCCATGCAGGAACGGAAGAGCTTCAAAAACAAATTGAGCAGGGGTATACCTTTCGGGAAATACGAAAGACCTGGTTAAAGGATTTGGAAGCCTACGATAAAATGCGGCAGAAATACTTGTTGTACGATTAATGGGGTATTCGTTTTTTCATCTCTTCCACTATATTGAAAGCCGCTGGACAAATGGCAACATTCTTTAGGGTAAGGTTGGATATTTGCTGGAATTTTTTGCGGTCGGTATGTGGAAACTCACGACATGCCTTAGGACGGAACTCATAAATACTGCAATAATTATCGGCTCCCAAAAAAGCACAGGGAACCTCCTGAAGTACCATATCGTTCTCTTCGTCCACACGAAGGTAGGCTTCTATAAACTGCTGCTCCTTCATCCTAAAATGCTTGGCAATGCGTTGCACGTCCTTATCGGTAAATAAAGGCCCTGTGGTTTTACAGCAATTGGCGCACTCCAAACAATCGGTACGCTCAAACTCTTCCTCATGCAACTCCTGCATAAGAACATCCAACTTTTTTGGGGGTTTCTTTTTTAGCTTGTCAAAAAACTTCTTGTTTTCCTTATGTGCATCTTTAGCCCGTTGCGGTAATTGTTTTAGGATTTCGTCCATAGTTCAAAAGTAAAAATACGATCTTTGTTCCCCAAGACATGAGAGATATTTTAGGAAAAGCACTACTCGACTATCACCATGGGAACTATACTGAAGATCCCATGACCGAAACCAATATCTCGGAAGAAGACGCACTTCCCCTTCCCTATTTGTTCCGAACCTATGCCGAAATGCCTCCTTTGGAACAAACCGCTTTAAATGCTTGCCTGGGGGATGTATTGGATGTGGGTTGTGGCGCAGGGAGCCATGCTTTATACCTTCAGGAAAAAGGAATGAAGGTTATGGCTATCGATGTTTCTGAAGGCGCTGTGGAAGTCACCCAAAAAAGAGGGGTGGCACATGTGCAAAAAACAAATCTTCTGGATTTTTCTGAAGGCACTTTCGACACTATCCTCCTGCTTATGAATGGAACGGGTATTTTCGAAACCATTGCCAAAACGCCTGCGTACCTTCAACATTTAAAATCCCTGCTGTCTCCCAAAGGACAAATCCTGATCGACTCCAGCGACTTGGCTTATATGTACGATACTTCCAAAGAAGGTGGTATTTGGGTGCCTGCAGATCGGTATTACGGGGAACTGGAATTTAAAATCTCCTATCAAGGGCAGGAGAGTGAACCCTTTCCTTGGCTCTATTTGGACGAAAAACTTTTCGAAAAATTAGCTGTAGAAAACGGATTCCGTTTCGAAATCCTCTCACGAGGGGAACACTACGATTATTTGGCCCGACTTACCGTTGCGGACTATACCCGCTCTTAATTAAATTGCTCATGGTGGCAGCAAACAGGTCCCGGCTCCAATGGCCTGAGATTTCGGCAATGTCTTCAGAAAGTTCGGCACGCTTACTCTCTATCTTTTTACCCAAATCGCTTTCAAAAAAAGCAATGATCTCTTTATTGTCGTTTTTGGTAATGGTACCTTGATTGGCAATCATTTCCTGCGCAGCATCCGAACTGTAGACCTTGTACATGGTATTGATCTCGTCTTGCGTAAAGTGTTTTCTATAGGCAAAAGAAAGGAACTTAATAATCTCTTCAAGGCTTTCTTCTTTGTTCTTTTTTAGTTCCTCCCATTTGGATTCGGGTACGTTGGCCGTGGCAAATTGTTTTTTAAGCACCACGAACATTTCATCGTAGGCATTGCTGTATTGCTGATGGGTACCATTAATGTTGAGATAATTGATGATATCCTGCTGGTAAGCATCTACTTGGGCATGAACTGAAAAACAAAAGGCTAAAAAAAGCGTTAAAAACAAAGACCTCATTTTTAGGGTTGCTATTTAAGAGTTATGTTTGTTAAAAATACAAAAATTGCACCATGGCCTACAATTTTCGATGGATTCTCCTTCTGTTTGCTTTTGTTTTCGTTCTAAGCTGTAAAAATGACGATGATGAACAGGTAGCCAATGATCCCACAGCAGAAAACAAAAAAGGATTGGGAACTTCTGCCGAAGATATCTTAACCAGCAATCCTTATACCCGTTTAACAGTAGAAATGGCCTACTCCACTACTTTTGAACCTACGGAAACTGCTAAAACCAACTTTAAGAATTTTATAGAAGAGCGGGTTCATAAACCGGGGGGTGTTACTTTTGTAGAACGGGTTATCAACGATCAGCCCGGGGCTCCTTTTTCCATCGAAGAAATCATACAGATAGAAGACAATATCCGTACCGAGTATACCGAAGGGAACAATCTGGCCGTTTTTGTATTCTTTTCCAACGGACGTTCCTCCAACGACACGGAAACCACAGTTACTTTGGGTACCGCTTACCGAAACACCTCCATGGTTATTTATGAAGCTACTTTAAAATTCTTGACTGATTCCAATGAGGAATTGTTGCCCATTCTAGAAAGCACAGTACTCAACCACGAGTTTGGTCATATTTTGGGGCTTACCAATATTTTGGATGACGACATCCATCAGGTACACGAAGACCCTAATGCACAAAAACACTGCATTGTGGAAGAATGTCTTATGTATTTTGATGCGACCAATGTAGGGAGAAGCGACCTACAGCGAATGATGCAGCGAGCCATGGTCCCAGAATTGGATCCTTTGTGTATTGGCGACCTACAGGCCAAAGGAGGACGTTAATTAGTTAGCTTCAAATACTGCTTCACCATCCAAATACGTTGCTAAAACTTTCGTATTGGGGATTTCGGCTTCGGGACAGGTCATGATATCTGTATCCAGAATAACAAAATCGGCAAACTTACCAGTTTCCAGGCTTCCTTTTTCGTCTTCTTCAAAGTTGGAATAGGCTGCCCAGATCGTCATTCCTTTCAGGGTTTCTTCCCGTGACAACGATTCTTCCATTCGGAAACCACTTTCTGGATATTCATTTAAATCCTTACGGGCCACGGCAGCGTAAAATGTATACATAGGATTTACCTTTTCTACAGGGAAATCGGTTCCCAAGGCTACAATGCCCGCCTTATCCAAAAGCGTTTTGTAGGCATATGCCCCTTTTATACGTTCGCTTCCCACACGGTCTTCTGCCCAGTACATATCACTGGTAGCGTGTGTAGGTTGTACACTCGGGATGATGTTTTTGGAAAAGTAATCGAAATCTTCCACGCCGACCACTTGAGCGTGCTCCACCTTCCAACGGGCATCCTCTTTCCCTTTTAGGGCTTCTTTATAAGCCTTCAATACCGAAATATTGGCCGAATCCCCAATGGCGTGGGTGTTCATTTGGTAGCCAGCCTCAGCAATGCGTTTTGCCAAGGAATCCAATTCGTCCATAGGGGTGATCATAGCACCAAAATGTCCTTCCTTATCGCTATAGGGTTCCTTTAAAGCAGCTCCCCGTGACCCCAAAGCTCCATCGGCATATACTTTAACCGATCGTACATTGAGGCGGTCGTTTTTTATAATTCCATTAGCCAAGAAGTGATCCAGGTTTTTAGGTTCGTTGGAGACCATGGCATATACCCGCATTTTCAATTCCCCATTTTGTTGCAACTCGTCTATAAGTTCGATTACGTTACGGCTCAATCCAGCGTCGTTAATGGTGGTTAGCCCCAATTCGAAACAAATTCCTTCAGCATCTTTCAACGCAGCTATATTATACGACTTATCTACTGGGGGGAAGGTATTGCGAACCAATTCCATAGGGCTATCGATTAGGATTCCCGAAGGGGTTCCATCATCTCCCAAAACCACTTCGCCTCCGTCCATTTTTGTATCTGAAGTAATCCCCGCAAGTTCCAAAGCTTTGCTATTTGCCCAAAAGGCATGCCCATCTATTCGTGTAAGGGCAACGGGCACATCGGGGAACAAAGCGTCCAAATCCTCTTTAGTGGGATATTCCTTGACTTCCCAGTCGTTTTGGTCCCATCCCCTTCCCAGAATATAATTGCTGTTTTTTTCTTTTTGAAAAGCCGCCACACGTTCCAGTACTTCTTCCTTACTCTGCGTCCCTACCAAATTCACTTGCTGCAAAGTCACCCCCAAATTGTACAAATGGGCATGGGCATCGATCAATCCTGGAACAATGGTTTTTCCTTCTACATCTTTTGTAGTAGCTGCATTGTACTTTTCCACCAATTCCGAGGTACTCCCTACTTCTACGATTTTGCCATCTTGTATGGCCATAGCTTCCGCTTTACTAAAATCTCCATCTACCGTATAGATAACAGCATTGGTAATTAGCAGGTCGACGTCTTGTTTTTCTGTACAGGAACTGAGTGTGATAAGAAGAACAAAAAGGGGATAGAAGAAAAATTTCATGGTATTTAGTTTTTCGTAAAAATAAAAAAAGCATCCCAAGATGGGATGCTTTCTTGACAAGGAGTTTTACGTCCTATTTGAATTAGCCAAAATTCATAATTTTAATCAACCGACTGTGAGTCGTGTAATTTATTCAGAAAGAAAAGCACTCTCAGACCAAGAATGCTTTTCCCCATTAAACTTTAAGTTTATTCCTTTCCCTATGAAATTTATTTTATAGATGCAGAAAGTTGAAAAGCGTTGCTTCGTCTACCAATCAAATTTATAAGTGGCCCCTAATAGTCCTTGAATGCCCTGAACAGGGTAGAAAAGCCATTTCTGATAATCGTCACCCAACAGGTTACTTCCCTTGGCAAAGACAGAAAGACGGTCGCTTACCCTGTATCCCAAATTAACGTTGGCATCTAGGTAAGAATCCAGTGTAACCACTGTGGCAAAAGGCTCGAAAGGGATACCCGTTTGGGTACTGCTAAAAAATTCTTCACGTTTCCCCACATAGAAAAGGGAAACACCTCCGTAGATCTTTTCGGTAATACTAAAATTGGAGAACACAGAAGCTTTAAAATCGGGTAAATTCCAAGCCTGTGTTTGGTTATCGGGGCTGTAATCGTAAACATTGGCATTGATTCCCAGCGTAAATCTTTCAGAAACTTCTACTTTCAACTCCCCAAACAAATCGAGGGTATTGATATCGTCGTACACCAATCCAAAGGAATTTCCGTATTCGTAGCCCTCCAAATTAGGAACGCGTCCTTTATAAGGATTGATCTGAAAAAGTGCCTTGTCTTCTTCCTTTCCATAGGAAGCCCGTATATTATACCCTACCGAATTGGACAATTTCCCCTTTAACCCAGCAAAAGCATTATACAACTGGCTGGTTGGGGCAATAGGCAAGGTTGGCGACACAAATGGATTGATGGTCTTTAATTCGTAATAAGTGTTTTGATGCAATCCCCCTTCGGCCCCTGCGTATGCAATAAGCAATTCGTCCACCAAACGATAAGAGGCATGAATCTGTGGGTAAATAAAGAAATCCGTATCACTGGCTTCGGTATCCACTCCCAAGACTACAGAAGCTCCCAAAGAAAGGGTAAGGTCGTTATCTACATAGATCAACGATGGCGTCACTCCTAAGTTCAAATAACTGTAGTCGATCCCTGAGCTGGGATCCAAATAGGTTCTATCGAAACTTCCCGTAAGGTAATCCAACGATCCAGAAATCCTGAAATTGAACCCAGAAATTGGCACTAAAAATTCGGGGGTGGCCGTAAAATGTATTTCGGAAGATGAAAAGCTATCACCTGTAAATCGCAATGCTACCTTGGCTTTTTGGAATAGGCTTTCTCCAGGGGCAATATCCCCAGCAACGTAAACGCTAAAGTAACTTTGTTGCGGATCGATGGCATTGAGCTCCTCTGCACTAAAATCGTTGGCAAAACCATTGAGACCATACCAATTGAATATCTGTTGCTCTACTCCAGCATCGATCCCAAACGATATGTCTTTTTGCCTGCTCGTGTAATTTCCATCCAGTCGGGTATCGTAGTACTTGTTTTCCAACAGAATATCGTCGATTCCCCCTTGGGAAGAATTATGCCGAAAATAGATTCCTGCATTATCGGTCCTGCTAATTTGGAAGTTACTGTAAAGCTCACCCAAAATTGCTGTGTAATTACCAAAACCCAAGGTTGCGTAGTTATCGTAAAGCTTTATGGGTTTGGCTTTTTCCACTGTGGCGGCTTTCCCTTTTGCAGGGGTAAATGTAGAAGCCACAGGTACCGAGAAGATACTGTATTGCACCTTCTTCTTAGTGGTGACTATAGAATCGTTAAGCACTGGGGTTTCCTTCACCTTAAAGGCATCACTCACACTAGGGGTGTATGGTTTTACAATGTTTACGACTTCGGTCCCCAAATTTGGATCATCGTCTTCTTGCGCCCAACCCGTGGCAGGAAGACCCAATAGGACCAAAGCAACCCATAGTTTGTTTAAAAATGTTCTTGAAATGCTATGAAACATATATGCAGGTTTTGTTAAAAAATGGATTGGATGGTTAATTGCCGTCGGTTTCAACGGAAGAATTGGTTTTAGACTCGGCCGCCTTTATTACAGCCAGTTCCGCTTTGGCTTCTTCGACCACATCGGGATAGTCTTCAAAATTGGTGATGACGCTCTCCAAAATGTAGGTAGCCTGGAATGCATCTTCCAATGCATAGAAGTTTTTGGCCATAAGAACCAAGCCTTTGGCACCAAAGTATTTATAGCCGGAATAATCCTTTGCCAGTTTTTGGATGGAAGCATTGGAGCCTTCAAAGTCGGATTCCTTGTTTTTAAAATAGGCTTCGTAATACAAGGCTTCGGCAGCTAACTTTCCAGAAGCAATCTTTGCCACCTCGGCATAGGCTGTTTTGGCTTTAGACTCATTTCCGGTTTCTATGGCCGAACGGGCGATAATGATCTGTGCATCGCTCTTTATGGTATTGTCCACTTTGTCGTTGTCCAATACTTTTTCAGCAAAAAGGACCGCTTCGTCATACTGTTTCAACTCATAACTGGCCTTCATGCTATTGGTTTGCGCAAATACCACGTTTTGTGGAAAATCGGCTTCTTTCTCCAATCGCTTTAAGTACGCAAGGGCGTTTTGATAGTCTTTCTGTGCGAGGTACAGTTCAGAAATACGGGCAAGGGCTTGTTCGGTAAACTCACTTCTATCCTTATCTACCACAAACTTATAATGTGGAATGGACGCTTCTTTTTGGTCATCGCCAAAATAAAGCTGTGCCAAATAGAAATTGGCCTTTAGGGCGTGTTTTCCGTTGGGGAAATCGTTTACATAGGTTTCGAAACGGCTAATGGCTTGCCTTGTCTTGTTTTCTAAATACGGGGTTTCGGCGGCTTGATAAGTAGCATCATCCAATTCAGCATCTTCCACTTCCACAAAGTCCAAGGTACTTACCCAATCGGCATAATCGCTCACCCTACCTTGATCTATGTATATAATTTTTGCCGAAGCCACAGCCTGCAGGGCTTCGTTGGAAGAAGGATACTTATTTGCTACTTTTTTGAAAATGGAAAGGGCTTCGTTACTACTTCCCTCGTTATCCAAAATAAGGGCTTTTTTCAGCAGTGCCTTAGGCACATAACTACTCGATGGGATTTCACTTTCCAACTTATCGTAAGCACTTATAGCTAGGTTGGTTTCGTCCCTTGACAAATAGGTATTCCCCAATTCGTATAGGGCATCGTCCCTGTAAATAGACTTTGGGTATTTTATACCGAAGGATTTTAACCCTTCCAATTTTTTATCGTTTCTGTCTACAAACCCATAGCTGATGGCTTTCTGGAATTCGGCATAATCCATATCGGGCGAACCTCCGTCTATTGCCTTGTTGTAGTTTTCCATGGCAGGCCAATACTGGCTGTTCACAAAGTGGCTGTCCCCCAAACGTAAATAGGCATCGTTTCTTCTAGCAGCATCTTGGGAGGAAGATTCCAGAAACAGGGTGTAATGGGTAATGGCCTCTTTGTAGTTTTTAAGGCTGAAATAATTGTAAGCCAGGTTGTACCTACTGTTTTTGTATTCTGGGGTTTTATCGGCTTCAGGTAATTGCAAAAACTGCTTATACCCTACCAAAGATTCCCCAAGATTGGCATCCTGATAATCGCTCTCGGCTTTCCAGAAGACTGCCCTTGCTGTGAAAACAGGATCATGGGGTTCTTTTAAAGACTTGTCGAACAAGGCAACAGCTTCGTCGTAGTTTCCTTCCGCATACAACTCCAATCCTCTGTAGAAAGCTACTTTTTGATAGGCTTTTTTGTTATTGAAATTCTTGTTGTTTTCCAACAATTCTATGGCAGCTTCGTAATTTTTGGAAGTGATGTAAGAATCGATGAGTAAATCCTTCAAAGCTTCGTTGTTTCCATTGTCCTGGTACCTTTCCAAGAAGGAAAGAATTACTTGTGGGGTGCTTTCGTAACTATTTCCTATTTCGTAGCTCAGTTTTGCATAGTTAAGCCAAGCATCTTCCTGTATCTGGGGTGAAAAGTCCATTTCGGAAGCATTTCTGAAGGCATTCAACGCTTGTTGTTTCTGATCCAGTTTCAGATAGCTTTCCGCCAAGTGGTAGTAGGCATTCTGCGCCACCGAATTGTGTCCATCCACAATTTTATTGAATTCGCCTACGGCAGCAGCATAATCGGCTTGCTTGTAATAAGCATATCCTAATTGGTAGTAATCGGTGTTGTTCCAGCGCCCCCTTTTACCTTTGTATTCCTTCAAATACGGGATGGCTTCGGTATATTGCTTTAGGTTAAAATAACTTTCACCTATGATCTTGGACAGCTCACTTTTTTCAGGTGGAGGGGCATTTTCGTACTGCTCTTTCGCCAAGTCTATGGCTTTCTGGAAATTACCCAGTTTAAAGTTCATATCTGCTTGATAGTAGCTCAGGCCTTCGGCATAGCGCTCTTCTCCTTGTACCTGTTCAAAAAGCTCGGTAGCACCTTCGTAATTATCGCCTTCGTATTCTATAAAACCCAGATAATATTTGGCTTGCGAACCATACTTTTCGGAATCGCTCACGCGATTAAAATGCTTCTTGGCTTCGTTATACCGCTTGTTTTTAAAATAGGCGTACCCGTTGTTAAAGTGGTACCGTTCTACCTCGCTCCTTCCCAAACTAGCTTCGTCTACCTTATCGTACCATTTTCGGGCGTGGGAATATTTACCGTTTTCGAAGTAGTAATTAGCTACATTTATGTAAGCATCGTTCCGCTTAATGCTCGTAGGGTAATCTTCCACAAACGACTCCATCAAGGCATCGGCATTTTGTTGGTTCAACCGTACGGCACAATTGGCAACGTAGTACGCACAGTCGCCTTTTATGGTGAGATCTTCCGAGGTTTTTTCCACTTTGGCAAAAAGAGCCTGAGCCGCTAAAAACTGACTGTTGTTATACAATTCCACGGCTTTGTTGTATTCCTGAAGATCGTTGGTATAAATGGCAGATTGCTGTGCTAGGGTTACACCAAAAAAGAGAAAAAACAGGGAAAGGGAGATTAAATTCTTAGACATCTTCAATAGGTTTTGGGCATGTCGGGTACTTCGATAATAACGGATTTATTCCTCAATACGTATGTTTGGGTGCGGTAAAATATTTTCGAGTGAAAAAATACTTTATTTTTAAACTCACGTTGAAAGAAAACCGATTTCTTATGAAGAATTTACTGTTAATAGCGTTACTTATCACCGTAAGTAGCTGTGGTGCACAGACAACACGGTTCAATCACATTACCGAAAGAAATGGAAAAATAGGGATAGGTACTGCATTTCCCGACGAATTACTCACCGTAAAGGGGAAAATACATACCCAGGAAGTGATTGTAGACCTAAAAGGAGCCGTAGCACCGGACTATGTTTTTGAAAGTTACTACAACGGATCTTCCCTGCTGAATCCCGATTATCAACTGCCTTCCTTGACCGAAGTGGAAGCTTTCGTAAAGAAACACCATCATTTGCCCAATATTCCCTCTGCCCAAGAAATTGAAAAGGAAGGAATGTCATTAAAGGAAATGAATCTTCTGTTGTTGGAAAAAGTGGAAGAACTTACTTTGTATACCCTTCAGCAACAAAAGGAAATTGAAGCATTAAAGAAAAAAATAGACGAAATTAGCCCAAGCGAGCGTTAAAAAAGCTACTTTCGTTCAAACAAAATTCACCTATGTCTCAACCCGTTTTATCACTTAAAGACGCTTCTATTTACCAAAGGGAAAACCTCATCCTTTCCAAAGTAACCGTTACTATTCAAAAAGGGGATTTTGTATACCTCATCGGGAAAACGGGAAGCGGGAAGAGTAGTTTTATGAAAACACTTTACGGCGACCTCCCATTATTGGAAGGCGAAGGCGAGGTAGTGGGTTTCGACTTGCCTACCCTAAAAGAAAAGGACATCCCTTTCTTGAGACGGAAACTAGGGGTGGTTTTTCAGGACTTTAAATTGCTCAACGATCGTACGGTGAAAGAAAACCTACTCTTTGTGCTCAATGCCACGGGATGGAAGGACAAAATAGAAATGGACCAAAAGATCGATGAGGTGTTGGACAAAGTGGGTATGAAAACCAAAAGCTTTAAATATCCCTACCAATTGTCTGGAGGGGAACAGCAACGTGTTGCCATTGCCCGTGCCCTTCTTAACGATCCCGAACTCATCATTGCCGATGAGCCTACAGGAAACCTGGATCCACAAACCAGTGTGGAGGTCATGCAAGTATTGCAGGAAATCAACCAAAACGGGAACACCATCCTCATGGCTACCCATGACTATGCTTTGTTGCTAAAATACCCTGCCAAAACCTTAAAGTGTGATGAAAACCAGGTCTTCGAAGTCGTGCAAAAGACCGTTTAGTACTATTCTTCCAATATACTGGGATCCCGAAGTACCAAATCGCACTCCTTCTGTAGTGTAGGATCTATCGCCAAACGTATACCCCCTTCGACATTAGGCTTTAGGTGTGTGTTCTTACCTATAACGATCCTGTTCTTGGCTTTTACCGTAAGTGTAGCTTCTTCCCTAAATTTCTGATCCTGCATACGAACCTCTTTCGATAAAGCCGTTAGCTTGAAATTCCAGCGGGAAAAATCCTGATCCTTGATATAAGCGGTTTCCTTTTCGTTGTATAACTGATACACCATCTCTACTGCATCACCCGTTTGAAGGATTCCAGCACCATATTTTCCCCTAAAGCGTTTGTTAGCCTCTATTCCATCTATATTCATGGAAGTGATCTTCAAAATACTTTCCACCTCATCCATAGGAAGGCAGGGATACAAGGAAAACATAAGTCCGATGGTTCCCGAAACCAAGGGAGCTGCTGGTGAAGTAGCCTCGTCGCCTATATATTCAATAGCTTTTTCGCTACTATAGTATTTGGATATCTTAAACACCCCGACACTGGGAGCCAATATGTCTACATAATCGTTAAGGTTGGTCGTAGAAGTTGCCCAAATATGATGGTCTTTTGTAGGGTCGTTGTCTTTAAACCCAACAGTCCTACCTACATATCCCCGTATGTTCTCGGCATAATAGTTTCCTTTGTCATCCTGTTTTATATTATCCTGAACATTGGGGTACTTATACATGACTGTCCCCACAGAAATAACATTGTCATACGATGCAGGGTAAAATGGTTTTTTTCCTTTGTTAATTCTCCATCCTTTATTTCCTGAAGAACCCACTATAATGGTACCATTTTCAAAAATTTTAGTTACTTCCTCTTGTTGCTTTTTCACGTGTCTGGAAGCAGACCAGCTGCAATTTATCACCTTAGCGCCCTCTTCAGCCAATCGTGCAACCCCTGGTAACGAAAAATCGGCCGTATAAACACTACAATCGTAACAAACACCTGGAATACCAGATCCGTTATCGCCACTGGCTGCTGCATAAGAACCTACCCCAACGCCATGTCCCTTGGCAAAGTAGGATCTCCGTACCAATTTTATTTTGCCCCTAAAATCTGCATAGGAACTATCTATGGAACCGTCGGAGATTCCTAGCGCAATATTTTTACTACCCGTGGTGTAATACCATGCTTTAGGGGCTCCCAAAAAATCGAGGTAATCCAAATTTACCTGTATGCCAAGGTTTTCCCCTAAGGTACTGGTAAGTCCATAATCGTTGGGTTCGTAAATCTTTTTGTCTTCGTTGCTAACAATTTCCCCAGAAACAAACACATGGGAAGCGTTCTCCAATAAGTCGTTCAATAAATTTTTGGAATTGGTCCTGGCAAAATAGGTTTTATGCAGGTTCTCTTTGGTAGCGTGTTTTTGTGTTTTTTTGAATTGATAGATTTCATACCTATCAAAAAGAGTTTTCAACGCATTATCTTGCCCCATATACACTACCCTATCATTTTCCTTCAGAAAGGGGATCGTTACTGTATCTTTTGTTCGAAAGAAAAACCACTCTGTATCCTGCTGCCCATAGCTAAAGGACACCGTGCAAAGTAGTAGGATATACAGCAACAGGTACTTCATGCCTATTCGTCCTCTTTTTTATACCGATGTGGGTTTTCCCGAATTCCTTTTTTAAACACCTTCCGCACCATCATCCGTAGTTTGGCATCGGTTCCCAAAAGAAAATCCTTCAGTTTCTCACCAGGGCGTGCCCTAAAACTGGTTACGTGAAAGGTATCGTCTTCCCTGAGCGGAGTTTCCGAAAAATAGTAGTTAGACACACAACAACGCTCCCCTTTTGCTACTACGGGACTTACACTGTGCCATGATTTTTTATGGGTCGCCATAACAGCCAAACGGTTGTATCGGCTATGAAGGGTAATCTGAGGGTTTTCCAACCCTTCTGGCCAAACTTCGAGATGACCTCCATAGGCATCTTCCCAATTGGGGGTTACGTAGTACAACAGATTGAGGATCCTCCAACGATCACGGTCTTTGTCGTGGGAATTGTCCAAATGAGGGTTTAGGTAGTTTCCTTCTGCCATCAATGAGATTCCGCCGGCATACAGGTTTTCGTCGGGTTCCAAACCTTCAATTTGGCAAATTTCCCCTACCAAAGTAACTATACGCCTGTCCTGAAAGGCGTAGATTATTTTTTCCAACAGTGGGTTGTATTGGTCCATCTGAGCAGCCACATATTTGTATTCCCTGAGGCTCTTTTTACGAACCATTTCCTCCTTCTTCGGGAAGGCTTCGTAAATCTCCTTTACCAAGGACTCTGGCAAAAGATCGTCTATATAAAAATGGCCTATTCCGCTTCTGGATGCTGCAAACTGTTGTTGCAGGGTTTCTTTTTCTTCGCTAAGTCTTTTTAAAATAATATCCGCGAGGGCGCTGGTCTCCATGTTTCCTTCTCTTTATGCCTCTAAAATAGTTTAATTATAAAACATAAATACAACCAAAAGCCTATTTTTGTATCTCTTTCTAACTATGCTGTCCGTATTAATCCCTACATACAATACAAATGTATTCCCCTTAGTGGAAAAAATCCACGACCAATGTAAGCAAGCGGGCCATGAGTTTGAAATCATCGTGGCAGACGATGCTTCCTCTGATGATTCTTTGGAAGTTCAGCAGAAAGAGATTGAACAAATGGACCGATGCAGGGTGCTAAAAAACGAAACGAATTTAGGACGTACCGCCACACGAAACTTACTGGCTAAAACCGCGCAGTATGACTGGCTGCTTTTTCTGGATGCGGATGTAATGCCCAAGTACGACGATTTCATCAAGCGCTTTGCTTTAAACAATCCTAAAGATGCGCCCATTGTTTTTGGAGGAATTGCCTACTATCCCGAGAAACCGCGACAGCAACAGGTGTTACGTTGGAAGTATGGAACAGACCGCGAAGCCAAAAGTGTGAAAGAACGGGGCAAAAACCCACACTTTATCATTTCTCAAAATCTACTCATACAAAAAGATGCGTTTTTCAATATTAATCTAGTATCCGAAAATGTATATGGACTGGACAATATCGTGTCCTACTTTATCTTTAAAAACAACCTGAAGGTAGGTCATATAGATAATCCCGTATACCATCTAGGACTGGAAAACACGGAGACATTTATAAAGAAGTCCATACAATCACTGGAAACCAGCCTTCGTTTCCATAGGGAAGGGAATTTCCCAGAAGATTTCAGGCCTGTGCAAAAGCTATATATAAAGCTTAAGAAATGGGGGCTTTTAGGCATCTTTAAAGGAACCATGAGACTTTTTGTAAAAAGCATAGAAAAGAATCTCTACTCCAACAACCCAAATTTAAAGTGGTTCGACCTGTATAGATTGTACCATTACGCAAAACTAAAAGACCAACAGCATGCCTAGGTTTTCGGTCGTCATACCCTTGTACAACAAGGAGAACTATGTTCTGGACACCTTGCAAAGCGTGCTGAACCAAACTTTTCAGGACTATGAGGTGATTGTGGTTAACGATTACTCTACCGATACTAGTTGGAAAAGGGCCAAAACGGTAAGAGATTCCCAGGTTCGGTTTCTCGAACACGACAAAAACAAAGGGCTTTCCGCTTCCCGAAATACAGGGATTAAAGCTGCAAAAGCAGACTATGTTGCCTTTTTGGATGCCGATGATACCTGGAAGCCTACCTTCTTGGAAACCATAGACCAGCTCATTACCAGCTATCCCGAAGCGTCCCTTTTTGCGTCCAAATACGAAGTGGTTTTAAGCAATGGGAAGGTCATCGTTCACGATTTTCCATTGGGGATTAAAGATCACGGTTTGGTAAATAACTTTTTTGCTTCCAACCTCAACCAAAATTTCTATTATCCTTCCTGCCTGTGTGTGGATAAAAAGGTATTTGAAGATGTTGGTTATTACAACGAAGCCATACGTTTTAGCGAAGACGTGGATTTCAATATTCGGGCGCATGCGGTTTACAGAATGGCATACAGCAACCAACCCTTGGTTCGATATACGTTCGATTCGGAAAACCAAATCACACAAAAAGGATTGGGTGATAAGGTCATCCCCGATTACGATCATTACGAAAAACAATTCAAGGGTCGGGAAGACATCAAGAAATATCTGGATTTTCAGCGCTACGTCAAGGCCAAAATGTACAAATTAGGGGGTGACACAGCCAATTATAGGAAACTAGCCAAGGGCATCAACCTTCAGAATTTAAACTGGAAACAACGCTGGCTGTTAAAGTCGCCCTATTTTCTGATGCGGTTAGTGACTTGGGGAAAATTAAAGCTTCAAGATTTGGGGATTTTGGTGAATAGTTATGGTGGTTAGTTAGAATGATTCCTGTAGATAGATAAAACACATTCGAAAGGCCTAACTTTCGGATTTGTAATAAGCCAAAACAAACGTTTTTAATATTTACTTCCTACAATTGTTTTCTTTGCGAAATAGATGCAATCCACCGGTTTTCCATCTTTTTCTGCTGGAATCCATTTACCATTTGTACTAGCAATAACCTCTTGCATATTTGTTAAATCTGATAACTTGGAGTCACCAAGAGTTTTAAAGTCTTTTATTTCTCCGTCACAGGTTATTGTAAACATATAATTCAGTCTGAAGACAATGCCTTTTCCTTCATCTTTAACCTTTAACTTTGATTCAATCAATTTGTTAAATTCATCTTTTCCTTCTGAATAGATTGGTACACCCTCAATTTTTGGATAATCCTCTAGACGTCCATCATACTTTGTTTGCTTTTCGTTTGAGTAAGTTATTCCGTCCCCACATTCAGTTTCTTGTCCAAAAGAAATTAAGGCTATTAGAATAATTAATATTGACTTCATTTATTGATTGTTTATTGTTTTCACATCGGTCTGCCACATGGTGCACTAGCATTTCTTAGTGTACTCCACTGATATATTGTTACTAGTAGTTTTAATCTTTTAAATACGCTTCGAAGAGTTCCTTACTCTTACTCTCTTTAATGTTATACACTACAACTCGATATGTCCCTTGATAATTCATCGCCGAAAAAAGGTCAGAGTTTTTTACCAACGTAATTTGATCGATCCAATCATTATCGAACTCTAATATTTGATTGTCAGTCAAATAAATATAATGATCTCCTATGCGCGCAAAGGCAACTGCAATATATAATCTCTCTTCCCCATCTTTATCATATAAGTTAGGCTCTAAGGTAGAAAAATCCATATCCTTTGGCAGGTTATGCACCACTATTTCTTGTCCTATTGCATTGTAACTCGCAACAAACAGAATAGATAAAGTGAGCCAGATATATAAATTTGATCTTTTCATTTTAAACTACTTACAACTTGTTTATAAAGTAAATATATTCAAAACACCCTTTATAGCTTAAAAAACAATACGTCATTCATGAAAATAGTGTATGTACGCTGCTTAATAGACACCTAAGTATAGAAAGTACTAAGTCTTTGTAAATCCTTTGGCTTTAAACAAACAACCTGAGCCATTGCTCCCCTATATTTTGCATAGAGAATTTCTCCACACTGGAACGTGCGTTGGATGCACAGTGATTGTATCGATCAGGATCCAACATCCACGCATCAATGGCTTCCCGCATGGCATCTTTGTTTTGGTTTTCCACCAACAATCCATTTTCCCCGTGATCTATAATTTCATTGGGGCCCGACTCGCAATCGTACGCCAAAACAGGCGTTCCCATCGCTAGGCTTTCTATAAGTACGTTGGGGAACCCTTCAAACTTACTGGTAAGTGCTGTGGCATAGGCATGCTTAAAAATGGGGAAAGGATTTTCAGTAAAAGGCAGAAAGTGAACATGCTCTTGCATTCCCAAATTCGAAACCAAATCCTTGTATCCCTGTAGGTCTTCACCTTCACCTACCAAAACCAAATGAATGCCTTTTTCCCTAGCCGATGAATTTTGATAGGCTTCTATGAGGTGGTCAAATTGTTTGATCCCACTCTGCATACGCCCTATCCCAAGGATATAGGGAAAGTCAAAGGGTTTGGGCCCTTTGGAAAGGGCATCGAGTTCTTCAAAATCCAACCCATTATAGATGGTATGCACATTCGTATACCCAAAATCGGTCTCTATTTTCTTTTGAAGGACTTGGGATACCGTTACGATACCATACGATTTTTTATAAATACTGGAGGCTTTTTGAATATTCTTCGGAAAGTAATAATCCGTATTAAAACTTCGAATGCTCATGATATATGGAGCCCGATACACCCAATTGGCAATAATCCGTTCTTGAAAGAAGTTTTTCTTTACCCTGAAGTCGATGATATAATCGAACCTTTCCCGCTTTAGGTACTTTTTAAGCGCTCGTAGTCGTTTAAGCTTGTTGATGGGATCGTTGGAAGTATTCTTTAACAACCCCATATTGAATACTTTACCCGCATACGGGTAAGTAATCTTATCGGTTACCAAAATATGATGTACCTCTATTTGGTTTGCGTCAAAAAACTGGGACAACCTAGCTTGAGCCTTTTCCGCTCCCCCGCTACTAAGGGTATTACCTACCAAGGCAATTTTATATTTAGGTTGTGCCATGCGTTTAAAAACTTAACTTTGGAACAAATATAACTTTTATGAAGGTTTTATTATTGGGCGAATACAGCCGCCTTCACAATAACCTTAAGGAAGGGCTTATTTCCTTGGGGCACGAAGTGACCTTGGTTGGGGATGGCGACGGTTTTAAAAACTTCGATGTCGATATTTCCATCCGCCCCACTTTTTTCACCCATCCGCTTATCGGCTGGTTCCGAAAAGTGGTCTTTGGGCTTTTTAAATTCGATCTACTTACCTTGGAAAGAGGGCTTAAATTTTGGCGAAAACAAAAAAAGCTAAGAGGGTACGATGTGGTACAACTTATTAACGAAAAGCCCATTAAAACCCTCCCTTGGCTAGAGCGGAAATTACTCAAGAACATCATTAAACACAACGAAAAGGTCTTTTTGCTATCCTGCGGAGCAGATACTTTTGTTGTAAACTACCTGTTGGCCAAAAAACCCAAATACTCCATCCTCACTCCCTATTTTGAAGACCCTTCCCTACAGCCTAGGGTACAGTACGTATTGGATTACGCCAATAAAAGCCATCAGAAAACCCATGCCTTGTTAATGGATCACGTGAAGGGAATCATTGCTTCCGATTATGATTATGTGCTTCCGCTCGAAGGACATCCCAAATTTAAAGGCCTGGTTCCCAATCCGGTGAATTTAGATGCTATTGAATACCATCCTATGGTAATTTCAGAAAAAATCAATCTTTTCTTGGGGATTAATCGTGGGAATATGTTTGCCAAAGGAATTCCATATTTTGAAAAGGCCCTGGATATTATTGAATCGAAATATTCCGATAAGGTGACCATCCATAAAGTGACGAATGTGCCTTACAAGGAATACATCACCTTTTTTGAAAGTGCTCACATCCTCCTGGATCAGGTGTTTGGCTACGACCAAGGCTATAATGCCTTAGAAGCCATGGCACGTGGAAAAGTGGTGTTTACTGGGGCTGAGGAAGAATTTTTAACGCATTACGGCTTGGAGGAAGATCAAATCTGTATCAATGCCTTACCCGATGTGGACTATTTGGTTTCCAAACTGTCTTGGTTAATTGAAAACCCTGAAATGATTGCCAACATAGGGTCGACTGCCCGTGCTTTTGTAGAAAAAGAGCATTCACATCAAAAAGTAGCAAAAGCCTATTTGTCTATTTGGAACGCCTAAACTTTTTTGTAGTCTAGGAACGCGTCATAATCTCGGATATAATCTTCTTCCAGAAACTCACCCGAAGATAACACCAAGCATACCGAGCCTGAAGAAAAGTCGTCCAACTCTCGCCAAATCCCTGTTGGGATCAATAAGCCTTTGTTGGGCTTGTTAAGGGTAACTTCGGTTTTGTTCTTACCATCGTCCAAGACCACGATGAAACTGCCGCTTACAGCTACCAAAAACTCCAACTGATCGATATGGGCATGTCCTCCTCTAGAAGCATCACTGGGGACATCATACAAATAATACACCCGCTTAATGGTATAGGGAATTACTTCCCTTTCAATAACAGCCAAATTACCCCTGGGATCCTCTATTCGTGGGATTTCAATAATCTTTATATCGTCGATGCTTGTGCTTTTCAATATGCTTTGTTTTAGGATTCAAAAACCTTCAGGCTTTTCTCTATTTGTTCTTTTTCCCCTTCCCAATCCCTCGAAATGTTCTCACGAAGCAGTTTAGCAGGAATCCCCCCAATAAGGATGTTTTCACCCAATGGGGTATAGTCTTTATTGCAAAGGGTGTTGGAGGCAATGGTGCAGTTGTTTGGGGTTTGTGTCTTTTGCATGATCGTTACCCGATTGCTCACAAAATTATAATCCCCCAAAGTTATGGATCCAGTCTTGGGGAGTCGTTCCCCCGTTTGGGTATCGATCATCTGGTGGAAGTTGGTATCGATCAGTTGGCCTTGCGAACCGATTCGGGCATAGGTCCCCAAAACAATACGATCGTAACAAATTATTTTTCCATTGGAAGCTATGGAAGCCATGTGTCCAAACTCGCAATATCCCCCTTGGTGGATATAGACCAAATAATCTATTCCAAATTGTGCATAGCCCTTAAAAACCAAATCACCCTGTAGGTTGATTTCTGCAATACCGCTGGCTCTTGTGTTTTTTTCATACGCTTGTCCAAAACCAATCATCCCTTTTTTTATAGGGCCTTCCAAGATTACCTTTCCATTTAGACTAGTAAACTTTACACTACCGTAGAAAACCACAGGTAGCTTACTGGCAATACCAAACGGAAACATTTTGTAGTTGAAATACCAGGTCTTTATCCAATTGATAGACCAAAAGATCTTCCACCTTTTTTTCATGCGTCGATATGTTCCCCTTAACGGACTCATTTTCGTTTCAAACGGTTTTTAATTAACCCTATCACATCCATCTTTTTATTCAACTGATAGAACGAATACAGGGACGAAATTAAAATTAAAAGTACCAATAAACTATACTTCCATAAAGTATTATCTAAAAATGAGCTTAAAAAAGCCCCTGCACAGATAAGCAAACAGGCTATAAAAACCCCATAAAAATCACGTCTTAAATAGAAGCGGTATCTATAGTAGGTAATGATCTGGATGGCAATAAAATGTATGATGAAATACACCAAAAAGCTTACCCCTAGCCCCAATAAGCCATAGTAAGTGTATCCCAAAATATTTAGGGTTAATAGCAATATATTAAACGAAGTGGTTGTTTTTAAAAACAGGTTGGAATCCCCTTTGGCAATAATGATATAACCTACCGAAAAAGAAACTGCTTTAAAGAACATCCCCAAAATCCCCCAACTTACAAAGACAATGGCGGGATCGAATTCTCCTGAATAAAGAATCCTGATGATTTGTGGTGCAAAAGCAATAAAAACTACAATAATGGGCGATATAAGGAGTAAGGCCACATGGGCTTGCTCGAAAACAGTCTGCTGAATCTTCTTCAAATCGTCTATAATGCCCGATAACCGTGGGAAATAATCGGTACCCATAGCACTAAAAATAATCCCTACATAGCCATTAAGAATTACGAAACCTGCATTGTAAAACCCTACTTGGTCTATCCCTCCTACGGAACTAATATATACTTGTAGGATGTAGGCCCCCAATAGCGACATTAAGCCGCTTATGCTCAACATAATTCCCAATCGGATCATCCCCTTTCCTTCCTTAAAGGCAGCCGAACTTCCTATTCTTTCAACCTTTACTTCGCTCTTCAAAGTATAGTAATGAGTTACAGCCATGCTTAAAAAAGTGGAAAGAACTATAGCAGGGACAATGGCATCAATCCCAAAAAAATAGTACAGCGGAAGGGTTCCCACTAACCCCAAAAAGTTCCCCAACAAATTGGCTTTAGCCAAAGCCCTATGTTTTCGCATCCCTTGGAGTATGGCCAGCTTGGCATTGGTAAGCTGCATGAACAGCAAGGAAATGGCTACCCAAACAAACAACAGGGTATATTCTTTGTTTCCAAAGGCCAACTCACTTAACCATGTGGAAGTGATCATAATGAGCAGGGTACCCCCAATTCCTGTTATCCAGGTGATTCGGCTTAAAATAGAAATTGCCTTAGCTATATCTTGTTGATTTTCCTTCTCCCGGGCAAACGAAATGTCCTTAACGGCACTTTTGTCCATTCCCAAGTTGGTGGCCCCATTTGCCATATTAAGGGTGGATAGAAACAGGCTGGCAATCCCCATACCTTCAGCACCGATCAAAATAGCAATCACCTTAGACCTTAAAACGGAGATGATAATACCAAAAACCTTTACACCCCCAAAAAGTGAGGTAGCTTTTACTACTTGGCGGTATGATTGTTTCTGATCTTCCAAAACCTACGAAATGGATGCCGAATTCTTCTGCTTCTTAAAATAACGGTATACTAAAAATACCACAACTACAAGATACACGATATAACGCAACAAATGCCCAATAACAACCCCTTCTACCCCATAGATCTGCACCAAGTTATAGGCGAATGCGAAGAAGAGCCCTGTAGACAGTAATTCAGTAAAAATAAAGGTGCGCACCAGTTTTTTGGCGATAAACTGATAGGATACCACCATAGCCATCAATCGTATAAAGTCTCCTATAAGTTGCCATTTAAAAAGGGGCTCCAAAGCTGCCTTATCGTGTCCTGGAAACACCAAGTCTATAATAAAACTACGGAATAGGAACACTAAAATCATCCCTCCTCCAAAAATGGGCAACAGGGTTTTATAGATGGTTTTCACTTCTTTGGTGAAATCGTTCTGGCTTTTAATCACGGCAAACTTGGGGAGTACATACATGGAAAACAGCATGATGGAAAAGGCCATGTAATTTTTGGACAAAGATGTCATAGCAGTCCAAATACCCGATCCTTCTTCGGAAATAAACCGAACAATTACATTCCGAATCTCTATTTCCAGGTAATTAAGTACTACCGTGGCAAAGAAGGACATAAGACTAAACGCCAGTAAAGGCTTTGCCATAGGAGCTCTAAATGAGAGCTTCCTAAAAGGAATATACCGTTTCAGTTCCTTGAAAAAGATAAGTACGAGTACCAAAAACTGAAAGAAAGGGGTAATGGCGATGGAGAACAAAACCCCATCGAAGTTTTTCTGATACACAAAATAGATCGTAAGACCAGCTCCAACGAGGTAACTTATAAGATCGATCTTAACAAACTTCTTGTATTGAGACAACCCATTGATTACTCCATTAAAAATTCGCTGCAGCCCTATAAAAGGAACTACCAATGCGGTGAGTTTAATGAGGAAGGTGTAATCACGGGTTTGGAACAGATAATCGCTTATATAGCCCGCCCCAAAAAACAGGATGACAAAGGAAACCACAACAGCACTGCTCCAAAACACAAACGTGGTGGAGAATACCTTTTGTAGTCTTTCATTCTCTTCTTTGAATTCCGCAACATACTTTACAATACCATTGAAAACCCCCATGGAAGTAATGGAAGTAAGCATTTGTATGAGGTTCCGCAATTGCCCCATAAGGTGAAACCCAACCTCCCCGAAGTACAAACTGATCATCCTTTGGATAAAAAGGGAGATACCCAGTCGGGTAATAATGACTGGTGCATTTAAAGAAGTCATCTTTAAAAGCAGGTTGTTTTTTATAAACTTTGGAATTTTCAAGAATAGCGGTTTAACACGTTGATAACTTGGCTTACCTCACTTTCGGTCATGACAGGGCTTATGGGTATGCTTACGATGGTATCGTGAATGGTTTCGGTGACAGGAAAACTTAAATGGGATAGCTCGGACAATGCTTTTTGTTTATGGGGCGGAATGGGGTAATGTACCAGATGGCCTATTTCATTTTCATTGAGGTAGGTTCGAAAACGATCCCGATCTGCTACCCGAACCACGAATAAGTGAAAGATATGGTCCTTTCCGCCATCGTATCGTGGAAGTTGGATAGCATTATTCTCAATTTCCGAGAGGTATCGCTGGGCAATCTGTCTACGCTTCTCGTTGTCTCCATCCAGCTGTTTCAGTTTTATGAGCAACAGGGCTGCTTGTACTTCATCCAAACGGCTGTTCACCCCTACCCAATCACTCACATACCGTTGCGAAAATCCATAGTTGCGAAGTTTGCTTATCAACTCGGCCAGTTCGGTATCGTTGGTGGTCACTGCACCACCGTCTCCCAAAGCACCCAAATTTTTAGTAGGATAAAAGCTAAATCCTGCAGCATCTCCCAAATTCCCAGCTCTTTTGCCTTCATTATCCATAACCCCATGGGCTTGTGCCGCATCTTCAATCACAAACAAACCATGCTCCTTGGCAAAGCTGTTTATAGCCTCCATTGGGGACAATTGTCCGTACAGATGCACAGGCATAATCGCCTTGGTTTTTGAAGTAATGTGTTTAGATAAATGGCTCGTATCAAAATTATAACGGCTCGTTTCGCCTTCCACCAAAACAGGGACCATCCCTGCCTGTTTAATTCCCAAAATGGTAGCAATGTAGGTATTGGAAGCTACTAGGACTTCGTCCCCTTCCTGCATGCGACCCAAGATTTTATAAGCCTCAAGGATCAATCGGAGGGCATCCAAACCATTGGCCACCCCAATACAGTGTTTTACACCGCAATAGGAAGCGAATTCGGTTTCGAATTCGCGTACCCGATCCCCCAACATATAATAGCCTGAATCCAAAAAACGCTTAAAAGCCTGCTGAAATTCGGAATCATGCCTGGCATTGATTTTATGTAAATCTAGAAATGGAACTTTCATAAATGCAGTGTGTAAGAATCTAAGTTCATGGGCAATGCCCCAAATTCTTCTTTATACTTAGACAAGCCCTTGTTATAATCCATTCCAGCATTGGTATTGGTCGTACCCATATCGAAATATTCGTACCCCATTTCCTTGAATTCCTTGAAAAGTTGTACGTACAACCAATCCAAAGCCCGGTATTCCTTACCTAGTTCGTTGGCCGCACCGTATTGCGACTTAACTACTTTCTTATTCAGGAAAAGTGTCATGCCTGCAATAAGGGTGCCCTCAATGGAAACATTGTATTGTACGATATTGGCAGGGAATTGTTCCTTTAATTTCATGATTTCTTCAACCGTATGAACAGGTTTGGAATCATACCTTTCGTCCAATACTGGTTTTAGGATGTCATTCCAAAAGGGAGCCAGATCTTCTGTCTTAACAATTTCCATTTGCGACGTATCCAATGCAGCTATTTTCTTCCTTTTAGATTTGTGCAGCTTCACTTCGTTGCGCAGATCCAAGACATAATTTAAATCGCGTCTCATTATTTTGGCGCCGCTTTGCACCAAGAAATACTCCATAGCACTACTGTAGGGGTTTGGAACAAACAACGGTGGGGTTTTCATGTGTAGTTGGGAAATCCCTTCTTTTTTTAAGTAAGCCAGTAGTGCCTTATAGGTTCCTTCCAATTCAGAAATAGAAACAGAACGGCTTATTAAACCCCCGTATGTTAGCCCTTGATGGCTATAGATTTCATCCCCCAAACGATTTGCAGGGAAGACCGCTGCTAGTTTTTCATTTTTGAAAAGCAATAGGGAATGGTCTTTAAAGCGATCGCTGTGGTATTCCATAAAGTCCCTGTAGAACAAAAATGAACCATTTTTGGCTTCACGGACAAAAGTATCCCACTGGGTCTTATCGGTTGCGGTATATAATCGTACGGTATCGATAAATAAAATAATTATTGAAAAGTATCACATTTTTTCGAAAACAAACTCTCCCTCATCATTTATGAGCTTGGAAACGCCCTTAAAGAACGAATTCTTATAGAATAGATTGTAACTGGAATTATCCTCCAAATGTTCCAACAGAGCTGCATCATTGCCAAGGGCTGCAAAAAGCACCCTAAAAACATTTACGTTGGTTTTTAGCTCATTATCAAAGCCTTGAGGTAGGTTTCCATTCCATTTAATGGCTGCCAATGCAGAATATATGGACTCTACATGAACGGGGTCTTGAGTAGTAATCATTTCCAAATCACTATCAATGCCTACCCAGCCTCCATGATCTGCCAAGACAATTACAATGGCATTGGGGTCATTTTCTTTGATAAAACTTAGTATTTCATTTATCCATAGGTTGGCCTCCTTTACATCATCCAAATACTCCCGCCGTTCGGTATTAACACGATCTTCCTTGGCGTGAAACCCTATATGGTGTGGCAGTAGTTTTTCAATAAAAAAGAATTGAGGGTTATCATCTTTTTCCTGAAAAGCGGTTCGAAGATCGGCCAAAACGTCCCTTTCTATAAGGGTTCCCCTCGAGAAATAGGGAATCTCATTGGGACTTATATTAAATCGATCGAAAACGGGTTGTTTCTTGTTTTGCTGAAAGTATTCGGTCTCCGTCATAAGGTGGGTGGTATATCCATTGTTTTTAAAAATGGATACCACGGGGTTATCCGAGACTATAATTTCCCTAGCATATGGCATCTCTGGTGATGGAAAAAAAGAAGATGTAAAAGCATGCTGTTTCATGGTTAAAAGGGAAGCATTAGAGTTTAAACTGGACGGGTAGTTACTCCTAAAATCTTCGTACACCGTATAACCACCTTCTTTTAACTCGTCATACAATGGGCTTTTATAACCATAATTATCACTTTCCATAGTATGCTGTGCCACATATCCGTCCGGTTGGATAAAATATACATTAGGGGTTTTTACAAACTTTATGTTCTCTATATCATCGGGTTGCTGTACCCAGCCTCTTTGGGCAAAATGATCCCAGGCTTTATAACTCAATTTAAAGAAAGGCAATACACTCACCACCAAAATAAGGGGAAGCAGTTTCTTGTATTTTTTATGCAACGGAATGGAAAGTACAGCACTTCCCAACAAAATACCCAACATCAACTTCTTCTTTATCTGCAATGTAGAAGCAAAAGACAGAAAGGAAAGCGTGAGAAAGACAATGGCTATAAACAGCAGGTGGTATTTGTACTTTTTGAATAGAGGAATGTACTTAAAGCTTATAAATAACAAGGTGAATGCTACAATGGGTATGCCTAAAAAAACCAGCAGGAAAATTCCCCAATGACCCCAAGAGTTGGTCGCATAAAAGTTATTCGATACGTAGAAAAGAAATGGATAAACACCTGTTACCAATCCCAGAATAAGGGGATGGGATTCTTCTTTGCGCCAATGTTCCTTCAGTTTTCCTAACAAGTTGTTACTGGATTGCAATTCTAGAGGATAAAATTAGTAATTCTATGGCTCTCCATTGGCTTACAATTAAAATTATTGGGTTTCTTTCTGCATATACTCACAGACTATGTTCCCTTCACCGTCAATATATCGATAAGGACCCTTCTTGGGAACACCCTTTGTTAAAATGGAATAGCTTTCATCTCCCTGCATATTACTCAACAATGAAGGGTTCTCCCCCAGTTCGGCAAAAATAACCCTGAAAAGATTTACAGAGCTCTTTAAATCGGCATCTAGGGTTGGTGTTACCTCCTCAGGCCATTTTATAGCACACAAGCTTGCAAACAATGAATAAATACGATCGCGATCGGTGTCTTTTTCGTACATCTGCATGGCATAATCCCATCCTACATAGCCTCCGTGATCGGAAAGCAAGATGATCATGGCATTGGGATCGTGGTTTTCTATAGTAGAAATCATTTCGGTTAACCGTTGATTGGAATACTCCAAACTTTCCTGCCAGCGCCTTTTTTCTTCTTCGGGTCCTTGGGAAGAGCCTTTGCTGTTTTTGATATGCCCCGGGTTAAAAAACTCGATGAAATAAAACACAGGTTCATCCTCATTGTTTGCAATATTTTCCGCCAATGCTTCTTCAACATCCCTTTTCCATCGGAAGCCCGATCCTACAAAGGGTACATCCAAAGTTCCAAAATTGCATACATCGTATCCCATCTTGGGTCTGTTCAGCAAAATATAGGGAGATTCCAATATCAAATGTGTTTTATAACCGTTCTTCTTTAACACGGTAAGTACACTGTTATCCGAAACCAACACTTTTCGTGCATTCAGTAATTTACTGGGATGGGTTCCGTAATTAAAATAGTGGTGCTTCATGGTAAAAACCGCACTATTGGAGGCCAAGGTAGAGGGGTAATTACTCCTAAAATTGGGATACTCTTTAAAACCTTTACCAGCCAAATAAGACCGAAACATCCCATTGTCCATGTTATAGTGCCCCTTTGTGATCTCGTCGAAGTTTACATATCCATCGGGTTGTATGAGATAGATGTTCGGCTTCTTCTTCAATAAGGTTGTTTCAATCCCATCATTTTGCTGGGTCCAATCCATAGAAATGTCCCTTTGTTCCCACAGTACGGGAGCCAGACTGAACAATCCTATAATGGCCAATACATACTGCAATACCACAATTTTCTTGTAATGTTTGTACAATAAAAAAGAGAAAGGAATGACCGCTAGGAAAGTGTACAATGCCAATTTCTTTTTCAACTCGGCATGAAGGCTTATTTCCACAAAAACGAGGAATACGAATACGGTGATGAAGAACAAGCCGTACTTGCGCCATTTCTTAAGCCAGCTCCACTTGGAAATCTTATAGAGTGCCCAAAACAAAAGTGCTGGAAAAATAACGAACATGCCCAAAAAGAAAAGGAAATGCTCCCAGGAATTGACTAACTGAAAGTTATGGGTATAATACGATATAAAAGGATAAAGCCCCGTAGCTACCCCTGCCAAAAGGGGATATTCGCTATCATCTTTTAGCCAGGCAAAAAAAGTATGGTACCTTTTTTTCAAATCACTTAGTTCTATTTTCCAGTAGGTAGAGGATTCGGTTGGAATCGGCAATGAATTCCTTCTTCACTATTTTGAAATAGGATTCGTATCCTTTTTCGAAAGATTCCCAACGATAAAAATCGAAATGCTCTTTGAATTCGCGCTTGCGCACCAACAAACTCTCTACCCAAGAGTCTTCCCTTTTTGGAAACTCTATAATGAGATGGGTAGAAAATTTGGCGAAGAATGCTGCCGATTTTTCGAAGGGAACGTTCCCCGACAGGGTAATATGATGAATGAGCGCCAAAGCCATGACCACGTCCGGTTTATAATTCACCAAGCGATCTATGAGCGAATCCCTTTCGGTATTATTAAAACCAATGCCTGGGACGGGTTGTAACACATCGCACACAAAAGGAAGCATTTTGGTTTCCCCGTTTTGTTGCAACTGTTGGTAATTATAAGCCACTGCCCCACTGTCTATGTCGGTGACTAATAATTCGTCCACATCATCTATAATGGTGCGACCAAACGTACCGTCGTTGCCCCCAATATCGATCACTTTTTTAGCGGTTACCGAATTCACCCAATCCTGTATGAGGTCTTTTTTGGCCTTAAAGGCAGTATCGTTGTAATTTATTTTCTGATAATAATTCCCCCATTCGGTTTCCTCTTCGCATTTCAGCTTTTTTATGTATTCGAAAAGGGACGTGATGATGTTTTCCTGAGCCTTCTTGGAAATCTTCGAAATCTTGGTTTCTGCTTTGTAGTCCGTATGGTGTTTTTGCTCCATTTTGGCCAACAGGTGAATGTTAGTATAGAGCACGGAACTCAATTTGGTTTTCCCGGGCAACAGGGAAGCGATTAATTGAATGGGGATTCCGTCTATATGGGACTGCATCATTTTAATCATATCCATCCCATGGAACTTCGCCAACACCAATGGCCCTAAAAAGTGAGTAATAAACTGTTTGTAGGCCCTCCACGGGGTTCCTTCTTCATAAAAATCGAAAGAAAGGGTATCTATAAACACGGCTTTCCCTTTATGAAAGGTAACATTATATGCCGAGGCATCTTTTAGGATAAACCCTTTGGAAAGGGCATATTTTTGTATCTGAAGCGTTAGCAACGCAGCGTGCTTGTACTGCTCGAAACTCCATTCGTAAGGATGCGTAATAAACGGGATGGGCTCGGGTGTTAAGACGATCTTGTCATCGGACACCAAAGTCTCTTCGTGTGGGATGAGCAGTTCTTTTTTTATCAGGGTTTCAAAAAAACCCGAATCCTGTAATTTTTTGTATTGAGGGAAGTAAATAGGGTTTACCGCTCGCCGCAACACATCACCATCCCAAAACATATAGCCAGAGGGGTCGCGAAAAGAAGCTTCATGCACATGGGATGCTTCACTAACATCATTTGGCATCTTCGTCATCAATATCTATGGAATCGTATTGGTCTTCCTCTTCCTTTATAAGCCCAAGAAAGGATTTTATTTTATACATGACGTTTTTCGAAAACAGGAGGATTCCCGCCGCAGCGGCCACTACAGCCTGGGCAATCATGGCACCTAACCCTGGATCGAAATATAAGGGTATCATCAAAAATTCACTCATTGGTAACAATTAAGAGTTGTAAACTTAACAAATAATGGTCACAAAAATAAGACTGTTGAATGGTTTGGAGGGGAAAAATCGACTTTTTCATCTTCAAACAAGAAAAAGGATTTCAAAAAAGTAAAATATACGTAGCTTTATCCACGCTCAAAACGCTGCAATAATTCATGGAAGAACGTTCCTTTTCTATAGGTAAATTCAAGATATCTTTTGTAAACGCAATACTCCTTGCCATTTACGTCTGTGTGTTTGTTTACCTTATAAACGTTCCCGCCATTTATTCTCCTGCGACCAATAGTTATTGGCATGTAAACATTAACAGGTATCCAGTCTATATTTTCTTTATCAGGGGTATGGACCTTGTCTTTGGGCAAACGTATTACGACATATCCATAGTTACTTTTCAGTTACTCTTTAGCCTACTAGGGATCCATTACTTTTTCAAGAAGATATATCCCCTACTGAAACCCTATATGATTGCCCAAGTTGTTTTGCTGGCAGTCCTGATTTTTCCATTGTTCCCACCCTTGAATACTGCCAACAACATTTGCCCTGAGGGACTTACCTATCCTATGTATTTGTTTTTTATCTCATACATCATGGATTTTCTTTTTAAGGAAAATTACAAAACCTTCTATTTGCTATTGTTGTCTTATATCGTCTTGATATTAACCCGTGGGCAATTTTCAATTATGATTCCCACCATCATACTGATATTTGTCCTTAAATACCGAAAAATGGTTTTTAAGAAACCGTATCGGAAATACCTTTTGCTACTTATTATAACCCCATTCATGGCCAACACCTTGGACAGTACATATCGTAAAATTGTCCACGATCAATTTATTACAACTCCTTTTAGCTATTCCAATGCCATCACCTTACCCCTGTTTATTTCGGAAAAGCAAGATTCCCTTTTGTTTAAGGACAAAAACCACAGAGCCATTTTTGTTATGTCGTACGATCGTATGGATAGCCTGGATTTGCTGAGTTCTAGGGTTGATGGTACTTATCTGGACAAATACCTTCGTTTTCACAACAATTTCCCTAAAATATGCAACCAAAATTTTTATGACCAAGGATGGAACCACTATTGCAACATTCATGGGGATATCTTTAGAAGCAAGGTAGATATTGAGTTGGCAGCCCGCCAGATGATGCCTTTACTCATAAAACAACATTTTAAAGAGTGGGTCCTACTCCTTTGGACCAATATGATTTATGGTTTTAAATCCTTATTCGTATTCCTCTTTTTTCTAGCGGTTTTCATCTACAGTGGAATAGCCGTATTGAAAAAATACACGACAGAAAACGGAATTCTCCTCTTCTGTAGTACACTCATACTTATTAATGCAGTATTGGTAGCAATTGCTGTGCATACCATTATACGCTATCAATTTTATTTTTTCCCACTTGCATTAATTATCGTATTCTTACTTATTAAGAAATCAATCCGTTATTATGCGTCCAGAACTTAGTGTTGTAATGCCTTGCCTTAACGAGGCAGAGACTTTGGAAACCTGTATTCGAAAAGCACAGAGCTTTTTTGAACGCGAAGGGGTAGATGGCGAAGTGGTTATTGCCGATAACGGTAGTACGGACGGATCGCAGGAAATCGCATCTCGATTAAATGCCCGGGTGGTTCCTGTAGGCGAAAAAGGATATGGAAATGCCCTTATGGGTGGAATTAGTGCGGCACATGGTACGTATGTGATTATGGGCGATGCGGATGACAGTTACGATTTCAACAATTTAATGCCCTACCTAAACAAACTGAGGGAAGGTTATGACCTTGTCATGGGAAATCGTTTTAAAGGAGGTATTAAAAAAGGAGCCATGCCTTTTCTGCATAAATACTTGGGAAATCCTGTGCTCTCCTTTATTGGCCGTCTTTTCTTTAAGATAAAAATCGGGGATTTTCATTGTGGACTCCGCGGGTTTAGTAAATCGGCTTACGAGAAGATGGAAATGCGTACCACAGGGATGGAATTTGCTTCCGAAATGGTAGTAAAAGCCAGTCTTAAAAGACTTAAAATTGCAGAAGTCCCCACTATCCTCTCTCCCGACGGACGATCCCGTCCTCCACACCTTAACACATGGAGGGACGGATGGCGCCATTTACGATTTTTATTACTGTACAGCCCAAAATGGTTGTTCCTTATCCCTGGAATGCTGCTGTTTTTTGTAGGATTATTGCTTTCGGCTTTCCTACTCATAAAACCTATAACCTTGGGATCTGTTACTTTCGATGTGCACACCCTTTTGTTTACGGCGTTGGGAATGCTGGTAGGTTTCCAGTTTATCGTCTTTTACGGACTTACCAAAGTGTACACCATAGAAAACGGATTGCTACCCAAATCGAAAAAATACGATCGGTTGTTTCAATTCATCAATCTGGAAAAAGGGCTTGTTGCTGGAGTCTTGTTAATGATTGGAGGAATATCCTTGGCTATAATCGCTTACTTCAATTGGCAAGAAATCAACTTTGGGGACATCAATAATTCCAATACGTTACGAATGGTCATTGCTTCAGCAACCACCATTCTGTTAGGCGTACAGATAGTACTCTTTAGTCTTTTCTTTAGTGTACTGGGAATGAAAAAGTAGCTTAGTCCTTGCTTCTTTTTCTGTCTACTTCCTTCAAAAGTACTTTTCTCAATCGAAGGTGATTAGGTGTTACCTCTACGTATTCGTCCTTCTGAATGTATTCCAAAGCTTCTTCCAAAGAAAACTTGATAGCAGGTACAATCCTTGCTTTATCATCGGCACCAGCAGAGCGTACGTTGGTCAACTTTTTGGTTTTGGTTACATTCACCACCATATCATCTTGGCGTGAATTTTCCCCAATAACCTGTCCTTCGTAGATCTCTTCCCCTGGGTCGATGAAGAAGCGTCCACGTTCCTGTAGTTTATCGATAGAGTATGGAATAGCAGTTCCTTTTTCCATAGAAACCATACTTCCGTTCTGTCGTTCTGGAATTCCCCCTTTAAGCGGTTGGTATTCCATAAATCTATGGGTCATGATGGCTTCTCCTGCAGTTGCGGTAAGTAAATTGTTTCTAAGTCCTATAATTCCACGTGATGGAATCACAAACTTACAAATCATACGTTCCCCCTTAGCTTCCATACTGGTCATTTCCCCTTTACGGATGGTTACCATATCGATGGCGCGTCCACTCACCGTTTCGGGTAGGTCGATGGTAAGTTCCTCAACGGGTTCGCATTTTACACCATCTACTTCTTTAATAATTACCTGGGGTTGCCCAATCTGGAGTTCGTAGCCTTCCCTTCTCATGGTTTCAATCAGTACGGAAAGGTGCAATACACCACGACCGTATACCATGAACTTATCGGCACTATCGGTAGCCTCTACGCGAAGGGCGAGGTTCTTTTCCAGTTCCTTTTCCAAACGCTCCTTAATGTGGCGGGAAGTAACATACTTTCCATCTTTTCCAAAGAAAGGGGAATCGTTAATGGTAAACAGCATGCTCATGGTGGGTTCGTCTATGGCTATGGTCTGTAGGGCTTCAGGGGTTTCGAAATCGGCAACGGTATCCCCAATTTCAAATCCTTCCAAACCTACCAAGGCACAGATATCACCTGCTTTTACCTCAGCTACCTTTTTTCTTCCCAAGCCTTCAAACGTGTGAAGCTCCTTGATTCTGCTTTTTAAAATGGATCCGTCTCTTTTTACCAAGGATACATTCATGTTCTCGGTAAGAGTACCTCGTTGCAATCTTCCAATAGCGATCCTTCCTGTAAAAGAGGAAAAATCCAAAGAAGTGATAAGCATCTGTGGGGAACCTTCTACCACTTTTGGGGCAGGAATGTGTTCCAACACCATATCCAATAAAGGTTCTACCGAATCTGTTTCGTTTTGCCAATCGGTACTCATCCAGTTATTTTTGGCAGAACCGTATACTGTTGGGAAATCCAATTGCCATTCTTCGGCCCCCAACTCGAACATCAAATCGAAAACAGCTTCATGTACCTCATCGGGCGTACAGTTTTCCTTATCTACCTTATTGATCACCACACAGGGTTTCAATCCTAACGAAATGGCTTTTTGAAGCACAAATCGGGTTTGCGGCATGGGTCCTTCGAAAGCATCTACCAATAACAAAACCCCATCGGCCATATTCAGCACACGCTCTACTTCGCCCCCAAAGTCGGCGTGACCTGGGGTATCGATGATGTTGATTTTGGTGTTTTTATAAGTTACCGAAACATTCTTGGAGGTAATGGTAATTCCCCGTTCACGCTCCAGGTCGTTGTTGTCCAAGATCAATTCGCCCGTTTTTTCGTTTTCACGAAAGAGACTGCAGTGGTGCATGATCTTATCTACCAAGGTGGTTTTTCCGTGGTCTACGTGGGCAATAATCGCGATGTTTCTAATATCCATTGGTAATACTTTCTAAGAAAAGGATTTACCTTTTCATTTTAAGCGTGCAAAAGTACGGGTAATAAATGGATTTTTAATTACCATGAAATAATTATTCATAGCACTCCCCTTTAGGATTTGGTTATCTTTGCACCTCAAAACCTAAGTATGGAGCTTTCGCAGATACCTCAACTAAAACACACCGATTCCGATAATTTCTTTTTATTGGCGGGGCCTTGTGCTATTGAAGGGGAAGAAATGGCCCTTCGTATTGCTGAAAAAGTGGTGGCTATAACGGACCATTTAAAAATCCCTTATGTGTTTAAGGGAAGTTTTAAGAAGGCCAACCGAAGCCGTATCGATAGTTTTACGGGTATTGGCGATGAAAAGGCATTGAAGATCCTTAAAAAGGTATCCGAAACCTTCGACGTTCCTACCGTAACCGACATTCACGAAGTAACTGATGCTGAAAAGGCTGCCGAGTATGTGGATATTTTGCAGATCCCTGCTTTTTTGGTACGTCAAACCGATTTGGTGGTGGCAGCGGCCAAAACCGGGAAAACGGTCAACCTTAAGAAAGGACAGTTCATGAGCCCTGAAGCCATGCAACATGCGGTTAAAAAAGTTTCGGATAGTGGTAATGACAAGGCCATGATCACGGATCGCGGAACTATGTTTGGGTATCAGGATATGGTGGTGGATTTTAGGGGAATCCCAACCATGAAAAGTTATGCTACTACAGTTTTGGATGTCACCCATAGCTTGCAACAGCCCAATCAATCGGTTGGGGTAACGGGAGGGCGTCCCGAAATGATTTCTACCATAGCCCGTGCAGGTATTGCCGTGGGTGTGGATGGTTTGTTTATTGAAACCCATTTCGATCCTGCCAATGCCAAAAGCGACGGTGCAAATATGCTGGATCTAAGCAGATTGGAAAAACTATTGACAGATTTGGTGGCCATCCGCAACACCATCAATCATTTATAGTATTTCTTTTCCCGTACCGAATACGCTTCCAAAAGCAAATCTACCAGTACTTTTTCGTTTATATCTTCCATAGCGAAATAACGGAGTGACTTCATATGCTTTCTACCCTCGGACACCAAATGTTCTAGGTGTTGGGTAAGATGTGCCCCATGCCAAAAGCAAACATCTACATAGTTTTTTGTTTGGTTTAGGTACACAAAGCCTTGTTTTCCATCCAAATAATAAAAAGGGATTTTCCATTTATAAAGTAATTGGGCTTGTGGGATGGTCCCTTCTATAACAAGTTGCACCTGCAACAAAATAGACCTGAAGGGTTCTTTTTGCTCTAGGATGTAGGCTTCAGCTGGATTCATGGTATAAAAATAAAAAAAGGCTGCTCGCGAAGAACAGCCCTAGACCAAATAATCGTAGTTAATTAACTCCCCAATTAATTTTCCAGCCGATTATTAAAAATAAATTAAGTCGAGACTTATACATTTCAAAGATGCGAGTATTTACAATTATAAACAACAGGGTTTTTCCTGTTTTTTGTAAGGATTTCCCCTATTTGTTAAAGTATTTACAAAAACAGTCTAGGGAAGGATAAATTTATTTACTTTGTATTTCAAAGTACTTTATTATGAGCGAGCAAGATTATCTAAAGGACATTAGTGAAATAAAAGATTTAATGAACCGCTCTTCCCGGTTTATCTCCCTTAGCGGACTTTCTGGGATCTTTGCAGGGATTTATGCACTTATCGGTGCAGCGGTTGCCTATTGGCTGGTAACCAATTCGGGGAGGGAGTACTTAATTCTGGATGGAAAAGTATTTAAGTTCATTATGCTCGATCTTTTTCTAATTGCTTTTTTTAGTGTGATTACCGCCATTTATTTTACCACCAAAAAAGCTAAAAAGGCGGGGGTGAAGTTTTGGGATGCTTCCAGCCGAAGGTTGCTCATTAATTTTCTGATTCCCTTAATCACAGGGGGTGCTTACATACTTATCATCTTAAACCAACAAAAATACGGACAGACTGGAGCACTCATGCTTATTTTTTATGGTCTGGCCTTAATAAATGCTTCCAAATACACTGTGGGAAATATAAAGTATCTTGGCCTGGCCGAAATCGTTTTGGGACTCATCTGCGCCGTATATCCAGGGTATGGTTTTTGGCTCTGGGTTTTGGGTTTTGGGGTATTTCATATTATTTATGGAGCCATGATGTGGATCCAGGAGAAAAAATAACCGTGTGGGGATTATTGAAAACATAAACAAGCTTTTTGACCACCGAATACGCTTGGGCATCATGTCCATCTTAATGGTGAATGAGGATGCCGATTTTAATCGGCTCAAGGAGCTTTTGGACGTAACCGATGGGAATTTGGCCAGTCATTTAAAAGCCTTGGAAAAGGAAGAGTACATCCTGGTGCAGAAACAATTTATAGGTCGAAAACCTAATACAAGGTACAGTGCAACGAAACAGGGTAAAGCCGCTTTCAGAAAGCATATCGAAGCTCTGGAAAAGTTGATTCGGAAAACATAATTTTTTTATTTATTCACTTTGAAATTCAAAGTACTTTATGAAATCATTAAGAAAACAACTCATCAATTGGCTCTTTGAAACTTCCATGGTGTTATACTGTCGTTTCAAAAACAAACAACCTTGGGGTATTTCCAGTAAAGAAATGCTGCAGATGCCCAAGAATACTTTTGGGTATAGGTTGGGGGAATTCCTATCCTCTCATGGGTTCGAACCTATCCCCAAGGTAGAACGGCACGATGCTTACCATGTGCTTTGTGGCTACGGAACAGCTGTGGAAGATGAAATAGCCCTTCAGTATGCTTGCTTTGGAAACGGAAAAAAAACACCCTATCTCTGGGCCGTCCTTTTCTTGGGAACCTTAATCCTTCCCGATTACCTCCCCTATTACCTAAAATCCTATCGGTTTGGAAAACAAGCGCATTCCTTTCACCATTTCGATTTTAAAAAGGTACTTCCCTTGGATTTTGCTGAATTTCAAAGTGCATTGTTCCCAGAGAACCTACTAAAGGAAATGGATTCGTATAGAAAACAAATTGTATCACCCCCACTAACCCACTTACAACCATGACAAAAGAAAAAAAACTGCTGGTTTCGTTGAAATCAGCCAAACGGATCGCATTCACATTTTTCTTCATAGGCACCCTCTTGTTCCTGATACAGCTTTTGATTGACGACAGCTTTGGAATTGCCATCCTAGGGCTTGTGTTTATAGTAGTTGCAGTTACTTTCAACACTACCATCCTCATACTGCTCATTATAGACCTGATACGAAGGGATCTTTTGGAATCCTTTTACAGTATATGCCTCATCCTGGTAAATATCCCCATAGCCATTGGTTATGTCTACATCTTATCTGAAACCATTAAATAACATCATTATTAACACTAAAAAAACAGAAATATGGAACCTAAAAAAGCAAAATTTTCATCTTGGTTACGCAATTCCATTACAGCACGTATGCTTGTGGTGGGTTTTTTACTCTTGGTATTGCTCATTCCCTTGGAATTTGTAAAAAGCCTTATTACCGAACGGGCTTTTAGGCAACAGGAAGTAGTGCAGGAAATCAACGATAAATGGGGAAACGAAGTGATCTTTTCGGGCCCCATACTCAAGGTTCCCTACAAGACCTATAAAGAAGAAAAGGTCTATATACAAAAGACGAAAAGCTTCGAAATAAAGACAGAGGAAATCTTGAACCATGCTTATATCTTTCCAGAGCAGCTACACATAAACTCCAATGCTCACATTGCGGAAGAGCCTTTAAAAAGAGGAATTTACGAATCGGTAGTGTTTACCGCGGATCTCAATATTACGGGTAATTTTCCCGAAATAGACCTATCTGAACGGGACATTAAACCCGAGGATATTCTCTGGGATAAAATTTCAGCGCTTATAAAAACGTCCAACCTTAAAGGAATTCGAAACACGTTGGTTCTTGAGTTAGGGGAAGAATCGCTTTCCATGAACCCGAAGTATTCCCAAAACTACATGAACCGCATTGAAAGCGATATTACAACAACGTATACCCAAGAGCAGAATGCTTCCACCCCTTTTCAACTTACCCTAAAAGTGAATGGTAGTGAAACCCTCAAGTTTATCCCCATTGGGAAAGAAACCAAGGTAAACATGCAATCCAAATGGCATTCCCCTAGTTTTGATGGCAACTACCTTCCCGAAGAAAGAGAGGTAACCAATACCGGGTTTACGGCTTCTTGGACTGTGTTGCAGATCAATCGTCAGTTTCAGCAACAGTTTTTCAACGAACTGCCCAATCTTATGGAATTTGCCTTTGGTGCCAAGCTTATTGTTCCTGTAGACGAATATCAAAAAAGTGAACGCACTGCCAAATACGGCTTACTGGTTATAGGGCTTACCCTTTTGGTTTTTCTCCTTATACAGTTGGTGAGTAAAATATACATTCACCCCTTTCAATACATCATGATAGGGCTCGCCTTGGTAATGTTCTATACGTTACTGATCTCCATTAGCGAGCACAGTAGTTTCTTGAAAGCGTATGGAGTATCTGCATTATCGGTCCTGGCCCTTATCACCCTTTACTCTAGGGCGATACTCAAAGGGTTTCGATTCCCCTTACTGGTGGCAGCTTCGCTGGCCTCCCTGTATGGTTTTATCTATGTCATCATTCAATTGGAGAATTATGCCCTTTTGGTAGGAAGCATAGGACTCTTTGTAATTTTAACCATTGTTATGTTCGCTTCCCGAAAGATCGATTGGAATAATGGATAATTAAACATCCCATGCCAAGCAATAAGATCCGTTTGGCATGGGTCTTTTTAAGATTATGAAAAAATACTTTTTTGTCTTCCTGTCACTCTTAGTAGTAGAGATTGCTATTGCAGTATTTCACTTCCACGATTTTATCCGTGGTTTTGTTGGTGATCTCTTAGTGGTTCCATTGGTGTATTTCTTTCAACGATCCATCACTAATTTATCCCTGAAAAAGGCCTTGTTGGTAACGCTATCTATAGCCTTCTTGGTCGAAATTTTGCAAGGATTTTCCATTATGGAGTCCTTGGGGATACAATCCCGGTTACTGCAAATTGTCTTGGGCAGTACCTTCGACCCTTGGGACCTGGCAGCCTATGTCCTAGGGATCATTCCTATTTTATACATCGAAAAATTCTTTAAAAAATGAAAAAGATCAAACAGTTCCTATTCAATCACTTCGAACAATTGTTCCCCATCTTCACTGTAACAGCTATCGGGCTTTTTTTGCTCATGATCCGTTTAAAGCTCACCCTATCGTTTTTTTATCTATTCCTGGTTTGGAATCTATTCCTCGCCTGGGTGCCCTTGGTAGTTTCCTTCTACCTTTCCCGAAAAAAGATTGGAAAACCGAAGTTATTGTTGGGTTCTTTGGTATGGCTGTTATTTCTTCCCAACGCACCATACATCCTTACCGACTTTATACACCTAAACCATTATAAATCCCTACCCATTTTTGATGGTTTTATGCTAACGGTCTTCTCCATTGCTGGATTGGTTTGTTATTTAATCTCTGTACATAAAATGGAGCGTTTATGGAATGTACATTCTTCCAAAAAGGTCATTCGTATTTTTCTTTTTATGCTGCCCTTTGCTACAGGTTTTGGGATCTACTTAGGTCGGTTCTTACGTTGGAACTCTTGGGATATTGTGCAACAACCCATGGTTTTACTGAAAGACATTGCCAAGATCATTATATTTCCAGGGCAACATGGTTTGGCTTGGGGCACAACATTGGCGTTTGGTATCCTTTTATGGTTTCTCTACCAATTCTTCAAAAAAAGAGAGCTTTACAACTAAAAAAATGATGTAATTTGAAGCATTAAACATAACGAATACACAACATGTCTTTTAGGAATTCCTACCTAATAATTATCTCTTTAACTTTCAGTTACTTACACGCCCAACAATCGAAAGATGTAGCATTTGGAGAACTCACCAATGAGGAATTACAAATAACAGCTTATCCCGAAGATCCAGAAGCATCTGCTGTCGTACTCTATTCCAAAGGGAAAATTTCCGTGGTTTTAACAGAGCACAGATACCTTCGGTTAAAGAAGACTGTACATAGAAAAATAAAAGTGCTCGATGTCAACAAATTTGAAGGAGCCACTATTCACATCCCTTACTACAAAGGGGAAAAAACAGGGGAAGAAGTAAAGGATATTAAAGCAGTTTCCCATTATAACGGTACTCAGGTATATGTTAATAATAAAGATATCTATGCCCAAGATCCTACAGAACGCTGGCACTATAAGTCCTTTGCTTTTCCAAATGTGAAAAACGGAAGTATTTTAGAGTATTCCTATACTATAGAATCCCCCTACTTTAATAGCTACCAATGGGAATTTCAAGACGATTACCCGACCCTTTACAGTGAATTTGTTTCCGAAATCCCAGGCAATTACACCTACCGTATTGCGCTCTTTGGAGGCAAAAAATTGGATACCCATGAAACTGCTATAAAGAACAACTGTTTTTCTGTGGATGGATATGGCGATGCTGCAGATTGCACCTACGAATATTACATTATGAACAACGTGCCTGCATTTAAGGAAGAAGACTATATGCTTGCCCGGAGCAATTACATATCCAAGGTGGAATACGAATTAAAGGAAAGTTTCTCTTTTAATGGAGAACGTACCAAGCATACCAAAGAGTGGCGGGATGTCGACAAAGAATTCCGCACCGACAAGGAAATGGGAAGGCAATTAAAAAACCGTTCCTTTTTCGAAAAGCATCTCCCAAGTTCCATGCTAAGTATTGCCGATCCACTGGAAAAGGCAAAGGCGGTGTATTATTTTATTCAGAAGCATTACAGTTGGAACGGAAAGTATCGAATCTTTAATGACATTAATGTACGTGATGCTTTTGAAGCCAAATCGGGGAATGTGGCGGAGATCAATTTGTCGCTCATCAATGCCCTGCGTGCCGCTGGATTCGAAGAAACCCAATTGGTCTTGGGAGCAACAAGGCAAGCAGGTATCCCCAATCAATTATTTCCTGTACTTACCGAGTTTAACTACGTAATGGCTTGGCTAAAAATTGGGGACGAGGAATTTTATTTGGACGCTACAGATAAATACACCCCTTTTGGAATCATCCCTTTTAGGGCACTCAATTCTACAGGGCGCATCATGGACTTTAAAAAAGGCAGTTACTGGCACCCCATCGTTCCGCACAAAAAAAATGTTGTTTATATAAACTCTGTTCTCACCATGGACAGTGATGGTATTGTTACTGGACAGATTGGCGAGCAACATATGGGTTATTTTGGGCGTGCAAAGCGCTATGAATTGGGAAGTCAATCGAAAGAGAGTTATGTGAATGACAAACAATCCAGTAATGAATATTTGGAAATATCCAATCTGGTGGTCGAACACGAAAACGATTTGGAAGAAAGTTTGAAAGAACGCTACGAGATTGAAATGGAAACCGAAATGATTGGTGGCGACTATTATTTCCCCACTTTCTTTTTGTTGGAACACCTTCATGAAAACCCATTTAAACTGGAAAGCAGGGATTATATGGTAGAAATGGGATTCCCCATGAATTTCACCTACCTCGCTAGGATTTCATTAGACGAAAGTTTATCCATTAAAACAATACCTACCAATAAAACCGTAAAACTTCCTGAGGATATGGGAACCTGCACCATTCTTTATGCCAATGACAACAGTACCATTAGCGTAAGGCTTAATTTTAAACTCAACAAGCATGAGTTTCCGCCCGAATACTATCCTTCGTTGAAGGATTTCTTTTCAAAAGTGGTTCAATTAATCACCAAAGAACCTATTGTAATAAGCAAGGGTTAATCCTTACCATCTACATAATCCTGAAGGTAACTATACCGTTCGGTTAGTGTTCCTTCGGAAGTAGTCATTTGTGCACGCTCCAAAATACCATCAGCATCGCCGTTGAAAAATGCTGGGATAACATATTCCATGAACATATCTCCAAACCCTTCGCTGGCATCCTTAGGCAATTCGCAAGGCAAATTATCTACAGCCATAACGGCAATGGAACCTTTGGTTCCCACAGTAACTTCACTTTCCGAAGCAGGATCGTAAGCGTAGAAAGGATCTGCAATGGTAGAAGGTTTAATGGTACTGGCAACAGGACCATCGATATCGCAGGAAACATCGGCCACCAAATTGATCTTAAAATCAGGGTGCTTGGCATCTTCCCTTGTAAATAGATACGGGGCGCCATCGCCATAGAAATGCCCTGCCACAAAGAAATCGGTCACTTTCGCATATTTCATGAAATCGCTTTCGTGCCCACTGGGATCTGCATAAAAAGCATATTTATCCATGGGTTTGCCATCCAATCTACGGTTGTATTCCGTAACATCGGCACGGCAATATACAGGTTCATCAAAATCTTGGGTAAGATAGGCTTCGTCACTTACTTCCCGAATCTGTAGATGATCCAAAATCTCTTTGGATCCCATAGCTACCTTACCGGTTCCCGTAAGGAGAATCTTGATATTGGGCAGGGAGATCTTGTCCAATTCCTGTTTCACCTCAGCCAAGTCTGCCAAATGCTCCACTTTGGGAAGTTCAAACAGCCCATCACGTAATCCCAACAAGCGGATTCCGTTGTAAGCGCCCACTAATCCCGCATAACGCCCAAAGCCAATTAAGCGTCCGCCGTTAGCTTTTACTATTGTTTCGTGATCGTAGAGTTCGATCTTTTTATCCAAAATAGCACGCAGCAATTTACGGTTGTAGGGCTGCTTTTTTATGGTATGGCTAAAGAAAAAGTACTTTTTGTTGGGGATGAGGGCATCTATAGGCACTTCCTTTACCCCTAACATAACATCTGCTGTGGAAACCTCCTCGGAAACAGTCAATCCTTTCTCTCGGTACGAATCGTCTGAAAAAATGCGTATGTCCGAGCTTTCCACAACTATATTAGCTTCTGGAAATGCTTGGATGACTTCTTGGCACTTTTCGGGTGAAAAAACGACACGTCTGTCGGGTGGATTCTTACGTTCTTTAATAACAGCAAAGGTGATAGCCATTTGGAATACTTTTTGATTTTATGAAATGAAGCCTCCTTTTTGGGGAGGCGGGCTGCAAAGATAGCGTTTTTGATGTATCTTTGCAGCCCTCCATCGTTCATTGAAACACCAAGGGGCCGACTGGTTTTGACAGCGGGTCTAACGGTACAGTAAGCATGTCGAGCGCTGAGATACAGCTCGTAAATATCATATTTCACACTTTTTAAACGGCGATAATAATTACGCCCTAGCTGCATAATCTGAATTATAGTAGGATCATGCCTCGGTCTACAAGGTAGACAAGCAGGAAGTCACTCAATAGCCTTGGTTTGCGGCAATTGATCCAGTGACTTCGTAAAAGTAAACCTAGTTACGGTAGCGCTTCGATACCATAACGAAACCTAATTGAAGATAAGCCCTGCGTTGGTGGTTTTTGACCGGCAATGGGTCGAAAATTTAAACAAAAACTAAACATGTAGAAAGCGGTACAGTTGCACGTTTGGACGAGGGTTCGACTCCCTCCGGCTCCACCTTCGCTCGCCGAAGCTTCGAGAAAACGAGAAGCGAAGGCGAGCTTTTTAATTTTAGCTTACAAATAAACCCTTGGTCTATTCGAGCTTCGGCGGACGCCGTCCACCCCAATACCCCTTATTATCCACATATCTTTATCTTAGACCCATCTCCTATAATTAATAGATTTAATTATGGATCTACCATACGCTGTATACCTTTTAAAATGTGCAAACGGAACTTTCTATACAGGATACACAACAAATATCACAAATCGATTAAAGGCGCATAGAAAAGGTGAAGTTTCTTTTACCAAGGATAAACTTCCTGTTGAACTCATTCATCTATCACTATTCAAGGATAAAAAATTAGCTTATGATTTTGAACGTTATTTAAAATCAGGTTCTGGAAGGGCATTCCGCAATAAGCGTTTTGTTGAATATTAAGTTCTACACCTCATAATCTTCCGCCACGATATTGCAATAACGGCTTGCTCCCATTAAATCTGGGAAAAGGGTAGAATAATTGATATTCATTAAATGTAGTTTCTTTAAAGCCTGTTTCCTGAAATCGGGATGACTTGGAAAGAGTATCTTGAGTAGTATCCCTTCATTGGAATTATAAAACTCATCCCTTACCCATTGATCCACAGAAAGCATAACGGGGCCTTTGGAAAAAAGCCCGCTTTGGCCCAATAACCGTTTATTGTCATCGGTATCGGGGAAAATTAATTTTAATTTCTGCTCTTCGGATAGCATTTTGTTCCTCTGCTCCACTTTTTTTCGATTCAAGCACCAAAGTATCCGATGAGAACCTTCGGTTTCTAATGTATCCAACGAAAAGAAAATGGAAATGTAAGGGGATTGAGACCAATCCAAGAGCGGGGTTGCCAACCCAAAGTGCTGCCCCAAAGCCCATAGTTCATCATCTTTAAGTACAGAAGGATTATCTCCTCTACGCCCCCTGATCTCCAATTTAAACCGATCTAAATGACGATCTACAAAAGGATCTATGGGTCCTTGTTTTGCTCCTGTATTTCTAGCTCTCCTTATTAATCGATTTAGGGTAGATGTAAGAGACCACTCCGAATTGGATTGCCCGCGAAATACATAATCTTCAATGTATGGTATTTCCTCTTCTATACACTGCCTGAGCTTGAAAAAATCATCCACTTCATACGTCCAAATGGGTCCGTCCTTGTCTTTTAAAAATGGCATAACTAAAAAGGGGTTAGTTTTTTTCTTTGTTTAAATCGAAAACATTTTCCAGTTCCTTTAACAAGGCATCGTAAGCTTCTATTATTTCTTCTACTTCTGTTCCTTTAGCTCCTTTAGGGGCTCGGCTTTTCGGTTTTTGCAGCTTAGTTAAGATCCGCATCGTAAAATTAACCTGCCCCAGAATATTCTCGGACTTTCTAATGGATCCGCCATTACACCAATGGGTCGCATAATTAGCACATACTTCTTTTATTTTGGCTTTCCGCTTTCTAGCTGTCATCCCTTTTTCCATCACCTCATAAATACCGATGGCCCCATCGTACGTAAGGGTCCAGAACGAAGTACTGCTCTGTGCTTTTTTCTTCAGTTCACCCCTTAAGCTTTTCAGTTCTTGGCTAGCTAATTTCAGTTTTTCCTTCTGTGGACTGTCGTATAGTTCCAAAATACGCTCCAACGTGAGCCAATTAATAATGGTGTAGTAATTGGGTTCTATTTCGTTTAGCAACTTATGCGCTTCTTCATACGATGCCGCAGCAACCTTTAAATCCCTAACAATACTGGTTTTTCTGGATTCCGTAAGGGACTTTCTTTTATTATGTCCGCCTTTTAGGGACAATTTTTCATGGGTTTTACCCAGGGTTAGGATACTCTCTATAATTTCTTCGGCATTGGCTATCCTCAATTTAGACTCTTCAGACAGCTTTTCATCCGATTCATAATACTGCCTTACGGCTAGCTTTGTTTGAATATTAGCCAATTTCCCTAAGCTCCCCAAGCTGTTTTCGGCATAGGGCAACGTCCTCAACTTTTCCAAATACTTTTCGGCTTCGGGATACATATCCAGTTCATAAAACACAATGCCTATCTTCTCAACAATCTCCGAATTATTCATCCAGCGGGAGGGGATTCTTTCAATCAACCCTTCGATCTTTTGCTGTATGTTATTTCGATCCCTACTGGAAGCAGGCTCCGATCTATTGATCAAGTTCTCCAAATCTACGATCACCTCATCTTCATCTACATAATCAGGCCTATCTGCCCAACCTCCTTTATTGGATTTTACGATACGATAATAGGGATCCCCATAGCATTGATAGGCTCCCCAAGCATTGGTATTTCCGTATTGTAGATAGGTAGCTAAACGTGCCATTTTCACAGCTTCTCCAAAGGGCATGCCTTCAAACATATACTTATAAAGATTCTCAGCAAAATATAAGGCAGCCGCATCGTCTATCGCCCAACCGGCAGCCACCACTGCTTTTACCCCTTTTTGAATGAATTGGGTTCCCACATTGGCAGCGAGTTTATGGTAACTAACCTCAGAGCTTCCCGTTTTTCCCAAATAACAACAGTTAATGAATACAAACTCCGGAGTTTGTGGTAAACTCTCTATTTCTGTAGCTGTGATAAACGTTTTATTATCCAGAACCATCCCTGTTTTGGAAGGATCGGTAGGATGAACAATACCATGTCCTGCCATGTGGACTACCTTGTAATTATGGCTAAATAGCTTATTGATCGTGCTTATACCTGTCTCCTCAATGGCATGTACCACTTGATAGGATTGATCGTTAAAAATATTGAGAACAGCCAAAGCTTCCTCTTTGGCATGAGGCAAATTGGCATACTTGGATCCCGTTTTTGGGTTCCCTATAATCAATACCGAATCGGTAATCGTTTGGTTGATCTGCCTTGCATACTCACTGGTCACTAATTGACGAATAAGCCCTATTTGGGTAGAAATTGGCGCATAGTTCTTTTCACTGGGGAAATGCAAAATTTCCCAAGGATAACTGGCCGATTGTCCATCTACAATCAACAATATGTTTTTATTATCGGTAGCGTAATCCTTAAAGTTGTTGGGGATCAACAAGTGGAAGAGGGTCCTAGCTGTTTCTTCATCCCAACGGTAGGTATTTACCGATGCTTCGATCAATTGATCAATCAACACCCTTTGGGTAGACTTAATTTCTTCCTCTGCCCGGGCACGATCGGTTAGGGACACAAACTTTAAAGGGTTCTGGCCCGAATCGGGTACATTAGCAAAGTAATCCAGCAACAGTTTTTTGGAGCACTCTGCTATTTCTTCATCGGTATCAGGATTATTTATTATGGAAAGCAACCTTGATGAAATAGATTCTTCATCATTCTTCTTCACAGCCTCTACCTTTAATCGATGCCACCAATTGACTGAATTACTTGCTGAAATCCTTCTTCGTTTTCCTGAAACTTCCCTTATGAAAGAAGACTTTAAGTTAATCTGATCTACAAAATCGGGTTCGTTAATGATCTTTTTCAGTTCATGCATGGCATTAATAGCCCGATCCTTATAGATCTCAATAATCTCTATGTTAAGAATCTGAGGGGCTTCACCATTACTCATATTTCTTAAGCTCTTATTGGCCTCTATAATCCCCCTGAGCAAAGCCCGTATAGAATTACGAATCGTTAACCCACTGTAATCACTGGCAATAAGCAAGGAGGTGATGCCCAAAACCTTGTTCGTTTCTTCCTCTTCTTTACCACAGTCGGTATTCACTTTAACGGTAGACATCGCATAATCGATAAAAGCATGCCTAAAGCTACGGACCAATTTTCCTTCGTTCAATTCACCATACACACCCAATCCCAAAACAACAGCTCCCTCAAATTTGGCCTCATCGCTAAGCAACACCAAAGAGGTTTCTATCTTTCCAGGATACAAGCCTACATCGTGATTTTGGGACAATCGCCCTTTCATATAAAAATCGACTACACTTTCTGCACTTACTATGGGATCGTTGTAATGATGGCCTACGGCAACTGGATATTCTGCATTTCCCAAATCTCCATGGCAAACCTCTACCGAAATCTGAAATTCCGGGGCATCTTCTTCCAATGTTGGGGTTACCCCCATAATAACGTCTTCTACAGCCAGTCGTGATGGCATAACTATAGGATATTCTTCGGGCATTATCACATCTTCTACATCGCCACGGGTAACAATAGGATCCTTAGGCAATAGACGGGTGTTTCCTGTATCCAACAGATCGATAATAGCCGGGAAATATTTTTTGGTAGCGCAAAGCGCTCCGTGGGTGGCCCGCATGTACCAGGTTTTATTTTCGAAGGCTTCGGTAATACCCGTCTCCCAGGTCACTGCACTATCCCCTTGGGAGGTTCCATATAGCATTGTTTTATTATCTACAATCTCCAACTTATAGGGTGTGTACTTATCCTTACCAGCGATGTAAATAATATTGTCACCTTCTATGGGACGGGATTTGAAGAGCTCCCCCAATTTTTTAGCATTCTCCAGATCCTTTTTTAGCGGCTCTACAAAGTTAGCTTCGTGCTTTCCAATCTGGGTCCAAACCGTTTTGTCATTATAATCCCTTTCGGCATCCATAGGCAACAATTCCAAAAGACCTGGATATTCCCTAATGATCTTCAGTAAATCAGAACTGTTATTCGTTACATCTATGGAATGCAGCACTTTGAACAACTTGTGCTTTCTAACAAACAACGAAGGGATTACGTGGGAACCTCTAAGTGGCGATCCTAGAAAAATTGCCCTAGAGCCTTCCCTTTCGCTAAACTTTTTCCATGTTTCGGGATGATTGCTGAATAACGTATGCACTACCAGCCCACCCATAGAGTGTGCTACAATCCTAAACGGTTGGGCGGTATTGGTTGCCATCCTTTTTTCCAGATCATCTGCCAATCGTTTGGCAGACTCGGTAATGGATTGGCGCCAATCGTAAGGAAAAGGTACCACATTGTATTTTTTGTCCAATTCCCTTAGTAAGGCACGATAGGCCGAACCCATAAGGGCATAGGGTTCTACATCGGAAGCATCTATGTCCAAACGTTCCATGCCTCCAGAAGCCAAACGGAACAGATTGACCCATATGGCATCGTCATCCTGTTTCAGCTTGGAGCCCATAATACCTGGCAACACATACACATAAGGTGCTTCTTTTTCCTCCTTTTCACCTGGCGCTACATAATTCAATCTTCCACGTACTTTGATGATTTCTCCTTCATCGTTCAGTAATTCGCTTAGGGGTTTAAACCCTATGGGTTTTTGTTCGTATTGGGCAAGGGCAGCCGCTACATTGGCTTGGGAAGGTTCGTTGATAAAATACTTAAAATGACTAACGTCTTTGTTACTATAAAAAGCATAATAGGTTTTATCCCTTTGGGCCCCACCAAACATGGACAGGGTATTTACCACAAAATCATGCTGGGTACGGTAAAAGGCATCGGTTACCAAAACGGCAAGTGATCTAAGGATTCCATGTGCCTTTACATCGCCGGCCACGACAAAAAGCTCGGAATTTATCTTACGATTGGGATTATTAAGTACCCGAACCAAAGGGGATCCCGGGATCATGGCTTCCAATCCAGGAAAAGTATTTATGTCTTCTTTCTTTTTTACGAAAGCCCTTAAAAAGGACTTTACATACCCATAAATAGGATTCCCTTTTAGGAAAGGAATCATCCCTATAAGGTTCAACAGAACTGTTAGGTACAGATCCAAACGCTGGCTAGCCAAAATGGTTCCAGACGCAGGACAAGCCACCCGAACAAACTTTTCTACCTTTATGTTTCGAGCCTTTAAAAGCGAATTGATCTTTTTTAAATTGGCAACATCATCTTTCCGTTTCAGTTCTTCAAAAACAGCAATATCATTTTCAGAAAAAGCATCGGCTTTATCACTTAGGTTTCTACATAAAACTTCACCTACAAGCCCTCCCCGGGAATGTGAGATAAGATGCACCACTGCATTCTTTGGCATATATTCCAATAAATCTATGGCGTTTTGCAAAGGGCTCTTCGTTAAGGTTGCATGTTCGAAGGCGTAGATGTTATCCCCATAGCGTTCTTGCAATTCTGTCCATGCCGAAGAAGGGACATGATCCATATAAAACCCTCCAAAACTACCCGAAGTACTGGAAGCAGTACCATGCAACAAAATTAGAATAGGAGAACTGGCATCAATTTTTTTGGCTTCTTTCCCTAATTTATTTGGATTTTGGCAATGATAAAGACCTGGCGAAGGCTCTAACTGACTCTCTATTTTTTTGGCCAAGGCAATGGCAGAAAGATCCACTATTTTCTTATCCACCCGTATAACCTTAAGCTTCTTAAGGATATTCCTAATAATTCCCCTAGAGGTGCCTTCGTCTCCTTCAATATAGGTAGGCAAGCTTATAACGTCATCTGGAACATGGTCACCCCTATTTTTATCTTTGGGAAATTCGTCTTCTAATTGATCCAGGGCAACGATACGGATAAGTCCATCCTCAAACTCGAGTTCCAGAAGATCTTCGTCATCTACCTCAATGGTTTTTTCGTTGCTTTCTGACCTGACCGAAAGAATATCGAATTCCTCAAGAACTTCGGTATCTATAAACCGTTGTTCTTCGGAAGGGAAATACGATTCCGTTGAAACACTATTTCCATATAGTAGAATTTTTTTCTTTGCCATGACGCATTTTTTTAAATGGCTACTAAATTAATTTATGCAAAATAAATAGCTGAAGATGTCTTTAGTATTTGAATAGATGGTACCAAGACAAATAAAAAATCATCTAACTGGGGAGGTTACGATATAAGATATGATGGTCTAAAACCATAGTAATATTACAGTTTTTGTAAATAAAAAACAAATCGGGAATGTTAACGAACCACTATAAAAAAGCCTTGTTTCCTTTAAAGTTTCAGATTCCTTACCTTTAAAAAAACATCTTATACCATGAAATCAGCCATATACCTTATCCCCTTACTGTTTTTCATCTCATGTAATTCAAAAAAAGAAGAACCCCTTACCGAAACCCAACTTATGGAAAAAGCCAAAGGCATACACGAACGGGTCATTACCCTGGATACCCATTGCGACATCAACATAAAAAACTTTACAGATTCTATAAACTACACGCAAGAGTTGGCCACCCAGGTCACACTTCCCAAAATGAAAGCGGGTGGTTTGGATGTTGCTTGGTTTATTGTCTATACAGGGCAGGACTCCTTAACCGACCAAGGATACGCCCATGCCTACGAAAATGCCATATCCAAATTTGACGCCATCCATAAACTGGTTTCTGAATTTGCCCCCAATGACATTGAATTGGCTACGACCTCCGAAGACGTAAGAAGAATACACGGTAAAGGAAAAAAAGTAGCCATGATAGGGATCGAAAACGGATACCCTGTAGGAACGGATATTGGCAATGTTAAGAAATTTTACGACTTAGGGGGACGCTATATGTCGTTGTCCCATAACGGACACAGTCAACTGTGCGATAGCAATACAGGCGAGGAAGATGGTGTTTGGTTGCACAATGGCCTTAGTGAACTAGGGAAAGAAGTGGTTGCCGAAATGAACAAATGGGGTATGATGATAGACGTTTCCCATCCTTCCAAAGAAGCAATGCGACAGATGATCGAACTTACCCAAGCCCCTATCATTGCTTCCCATTCTTCGGCAAGGGCACTGTGTGATCACAGTAGAAACTTGGACGATGAGCAATTGCAGTGGATGAAAGAAAATGGAGGTGTGGTACAAACCGTTGCCTTTAGATCGTACTTAAATACTGAAAAGTTTGAAGCTCGGAATGAAAAAATTAAGGCCTTAAAAGAAGAGGTCATGGACTCTTTGGGGATGATGCTATTGAGTTGGAGTGAAGTTCGAAAATTGGAACCCGAATACCGTGACTCCTACTATGCTGCTTATGAAGAAATGTCGCGGATAGTGAATGACAAAACTGCTACCATGAATGATCTTCCCCCGGGGGTAGGTGTTTCCGATTTTGTAGACCATATCGACTATATGGTAGAAAAAATTGGACTGGATCATGTAGGCATAAGCAGTGATTTTGATGGCGGCGGTGGAATTGAAGGCTGGGGCGATGCTTCCGAAACCTTTAATGTAACCCTGGAATTGGTTCGAAGGGGATACACCGAAGAAGAAATCGAAAAACTTTGGAGTGGTAATCTTTTGCGGGTGCTGGATGAAGTGCAAGCGGTAGCAAATCGGCTTCAAAACGAATAGCTCTTTAGAAATAAAAAAGGCGATCCTTCCAGATCGCCTTTTTTATGATTATCAATAATCCTTAATTGATTGTTTCCAATCCTTCTTCCTGCCAAGAAGTAATTCCTCCTTGCAAATCGTAAACTTTCGTAAAGCCCATGTCTTTAAGGATAGAAGCAGCTTTGGCACTTCTTCCCCCTTTTTTGCAATATACATAGACGGGTTTTTCTTTGTCCAACGAAGCTACTTTTTGTTTAAAATCGGGACTGGTTACACAGATATTCTGCGCATTCTTTAAATGGTTCACGGCGAACTCTTCCTCGGTTCGCACGTCGATCAACTGTAAGTTCTCCTCCCCATAGACCGCCTCATACACTTTTACTGCAGATACCATTTCTATTTCCTTGTCGTTTGCCTGCTTACAGGAACCGAGAAGTACAAAGCTGGCCATAAGGGCCATGAACAATATCTTTTTCATAACGGTTAGATTATCAGGTTACAACCTCACCTTCCCAATCTGTAATCCCGCCAAGGAGATTATAGGTATTGGAAAAACCCAATGATTCCAGAATCATACAAGCTTGGACACTTCGGCCACCCGATCTACAGTAGACATAATAGTTTTTCGACTTGTCCAGTTCCTGGGTCTGCTGCATAAAACCGGGTGCATTTTGAATATCGATTTGTCGGGCATTGGGGATCATGCCTTCGGCCACTTCGTGATCGGTTCTTACATCCAATATTACAGCATTTTCATCTTGCGTTATTTGTTCTGCCCATTGGCTTTGGGTTAGGTCTTGCATTGTGTTAATTTTTCCTTAAAATTAAGAAATCTCTTTTCAATAGACGTAAAAAAACCCGAAATGTTACAAAAACAAGTCGGGAAAAATGTTAAAGAAAATATTTTCTGTTTTTTATACCTTGATGGAGCATCCAATTGCCTTGGTTTCCTTTACGGTAACTTCCTTTCCATCCAGCAATTCATAGATAGCATTTGCCAGGAAACGATCCTTAACCCCAGAGGCATTTCTTACATTATCATCGATAGCTCCAATGTACTTTACAATCTTCTTATTGTTCTCTTTTTGAAGCAAATAAACATGTGGGGTTTTCTTGGCACCATACTCTGCATAAACACTTTTGGATTCATCGTATAAGTATGGAAATGTAAATCCTTTATCCGATGCTTTTTGTTGCATCTTCTCGAATGTATCTGCAGGTTGTACCGCAGGATCGTTGGGGTTAATGGCTATAACGGGATATCCTTTGTCTTTAAACTCCGCATCCAACGCAATGATACGGTCTTCACTGGCAACCGCATAAGGACAGGTATTACAGGTGAAAATAACAATAAAGCCCAATGCATCTGGGAAACTATCGTAAGACACCATGGTGTTGTCTACATTCAACAAGTTGATCTCGGAAGCTTCATCCCCTATACTGTAACCATCGGCTACAATGGGGGTTGCTGTTGATTCATTTTGGGAAGAATTGATAAACGCCGAAAAACCTATCAAACAGAAAAGCAAAACGGCTATTTCGGGTCGGAGTAATGTTCTAATTTTCATAACGAGCGTATTTATAGTGATGTTATTTCTTGTTCTAGTTCTTCGTAGGTGAAAGACCGTTCGTAAAATTTCGATCCTTCCTTGGTTACAATTACGGTAGCGGGTATAGCTCCGCTCCATTTTTCACTTACTTTGGGGATCCAACTATTGGCATCGGGATCGTCCAATAGCACAACTTCAGATTCTATCCCTCTTTTTTCAACAAATGGAATCACGCCCGACTTCAATTTTTCGGGGAAATCCAAACTCACCAACACAACCTTAAGGTTATCATTTTGATGTGCTTCGCGCAGTTGTTCGAACGCAGGAAGCTCCTTTACGCAAGGTTTGCACCAAGTAGCCCAGAAATTAACCACATAGGTAGTATCGGTATCTACTTGCAAGTAAGCTTGCTCTAATTCAGAAAAATCAAGGACAGGTATGGGAGAAACAAATTCTTCTACAGGGGCCACTTCCACAGGAGCAACTTCCACTTCAGTGACCGTTGCAGTATCCTGTTCTGGGTTCTGGTTTTCTTTACAACCTATTAAAAACAAAAACAGGATTGAAATGAGGGATAATGATTTCATCTCCTAAAAATAAGGAAAGTGAAAGTTTCGCATCCCTTATTTAACATATCCTTATTAATGACATTCAAAGAATTAACATCCCAAGAATTAAAATCCTGTTAAAGTCTGTGAAAAACCAATTTTACACACTACATTTGTATCTACAATTGTTGTAGCTACATTAATGACTATTGAAGAAGCCATAAAAGCCGTTAAAAAGATGCCGATCACCACCAAGACAGTGATCAACATCCTCTATACATCCCGTTATATCGAAAAGCAGGGTGAACGCTTTAAGAGTTATGGCCTGACGATGCAACAATACAATGTACTCCGAATCCTTCGTGGACAAAACGGTAGTCCAGCCAATCTTTGTACCCTCCAAGAGCGTATGATAGACAAAAACAGCAACACCACCCGTTTGGTGGATAAATTAATTGGCAAGGAACTTGTAGAGAGAAACCGGTGTGCCGAAAACAGAAGGAAGGTTGAAATCTTTATAACCGAAAAAGGACTCAAACTTCTGGAGGAAATGGATCCCATTACCGAAGAGGCAAACAAAGAAATATTGAAATACTTAAACGAAAACGAATTACAAACATTAAACAAACTATTGGATAAACTAAGAACAGATGAATAACTCAAAAACAAACACAATGAAAAATACTATGAAAATCGCTATCCTAGCCGTTATTGCTCTCTCCTTTACAGCTTTTACACCTCCTGTATTGAAGAAGATGACCGTTAAGGAAAGCACCATTACTTGGGTAGGAAGAAAAGTAACTGGTAAACACAGTGGGACCGTTCAATTGAAGGAAGGGTATCTGGAAATGGACGGTGATCGTATTGCGGGTGGTGAATTCGTAATCGATATGACTAGCCTACAAGTAACCGACCTACAAGCTGGAAAAGGAAAAGAAAAATTGGAAGGTCACCTAAGCAGTGATGACTTCTTTGGTGTGTCCGATCACCCAACTGCTACTTTGGTTATTGCCGGAAGTTCAAAAACCGGGAATTCTTACAAAGTAGAAGGAAGCATCACCATTAAAGGGGTTACCCAACCTATTAGCTTTACCCTAAACAAAAACGGAAACACCGTTTCTACCAAGGTGAGTATAGACAGAACCAAATTCGGGATTAAATATGGGTCAGGTAGCTTTTTCGACAACTTGGGAGACAAGGCCATTAAGGACAAATTTGATATTGACGCGACCTTCAAATTTTAATTTCGAAATTCATTTGCCAATTAAAATTTCATTTCTATATTTGAAACCACAATGCAAATGAACAATACACATACCTGGTGGTGGATTAACTTACGTAAGATGTCGTGAGCATAAACCACTGGTATGAAAAATATACACAAAAGGCTTATCATCACGATAAGCCTTTTTTATTTCAAAAAAATGAAGTACAAATTAAAAACACATTCTAAACGATTATTGGCCGACACCCTAACCCCAGTTTCTGTTTACTTGCGCCTACGGGATAAATTCCCGAACAGCCTTTTGCTGGAAAGTAGCGACTATCGTGCCAATGACAACACCTTTAGCTACATCTGTTTTAACCCCATTGCCTCCATTAAAGTAGCAAACGAGCAGATCGTACAACGTTTTCCCGATGAAAAAGAAATCACAATTCCTATAAATGGCAACACGGATGTAACAACAGTGATGGATGCTTTTTCGGCTTCTTTTGAAAATGAGGCGTCCGAAAAATTCAAGTTCATCCACAATGGCTTATTCGGTTATATGGCGTACGATGCCGTTCGTTATTTTGAACATGTAGAGATTTCCAAAAAAGAGGGCGATCTGGAGATTCCCGATCTGTACTACGCCATTTACCAAAACATCATAGCCATTAATCATTTTAACAATGAAGCTTATATTTTTTCGCACTGCTATGAAAGCGAAAGCAACATTCACCAAATAGAACAACTGTTGCGATCCAAAAACTTTGCAGAATACCCTTTTACCAAAACAGGAGAGCCCAGTACCAATATCGACGATGAAGGCTTTAAGGAACTGGTACGTACCTGTAAAAGCCATTGTGCTCGGGGTGATGTTTTTCAAATAGTCCCCAGCAAACGTTTTTCGCAAGGTTTTAAAGGGGACGAATTTAATGTATACCGTGCCTTGAGAAGCGTTAACCCTTCCCCATACCTTTTCTATTTCGATTATGGCAGCTTTAAGATATTTGGCAGCTCCCCCGAGGCCCAATTGGTGGTAAGTGGTAACCGAGCCGAAATACATCCCATTGCTGGAACCTTTAAAAGAACCGGGAACGATGAAGAAGATGCTGCATTGGCAAAGGAGCTTTCGGCAGACGAAAAAGAAAACAGCGAACACGTTATGTTGGTCGATCTGGCTAGGAACGATCTTAGCCGCCATGGAAGTAATGTAAAAGTGGAAACCTATAGGGAAGTTCAGTTCTTTTCACATGTTATCCACTTGGTAAGCAAAGTAACAGCCATTAAAAACCCAGACACCCCTACCTTGCAAATAGTAGCGGACACCTTTCCTGCAGGTACACTAAGTGGTGCCCCCAAACACAGGGCCATGCAATTGTTGGAGAAATACGAAAACGTAAACCGTGATTTTTACGGAGGGGCCATAGGTTTTATGGATTTCAAAGGTAATTTTAACCATGCCATCATTATCCGGTCCTTTGTGAGTAAGAATCACCAGCTCCATTTTCAGGCGGGAGCCGGCATTGTAAGCGAGAGTAACGAAGAAAAAGAACTACAAGAAGTATATAACAAATTAGGCGCCCTACTGCGGGCCTTGGAATTAGCAGAAACCCTATAACTATGAAAGTACTGGTAATAGACAATTACGACAGTTTTGTATACAATTTGGTTCATTATTTAGAAGAACTGAATGTTGATGTAACCGTAAAGAGGAATGATCAGTTTCAATTAGAGGAAGTCACCCAATACGATAGGATTTTATTATCCCCTGGACCAGGGATTCCAGACGAAGCAGGATTGCTAAAAAAGGTGATCGAAACCTATGGCGGGAAAATGCCTATACTAGGTGTTTGTTTGGGTCAACAGGCCATAGGAGAAGTGTTTGGAGGTTCCTTGATCAACTTGAACGAAGTATTTCATGGAGTAGCTACCCAAACCACCATTCTGGTAGACGACGAATCCCTTTTTGAAGGATTGGACAAGGAGATAGAAGTAGGTCGTTATCACTCTTGGGTCGTGTCCAAAGAAGGTTTTCCCGATGAGCTTGAAATCACCTCGGTAGACGAAAATGGTCAAATCATGTCACTCCGTCACAGAGAATTCGATATAAAAGGTGTGCAGTTTCACCCCGAAAGCGTATTGACCCCCGATGGAAAACAGATGATTAAAAACTGGATCGAATCCTAACCCAGCAAGACATCAATTATGAAACAACTTTTAAATAGACTCATAAACCACGAACAGCTTTCCAAGGAAGAAGCCCGTAATGTATTGGTGGCTATTAGCGAAGGTGCTTACAATCCCAGCCAGATAGCAGCTTTTATGACCGTATATATGATGCGGAGTATTACCTTGGAAGAATTGGAAGGGTTCCGGGATGCTTTACTCGAATTGTGTGTACCCGTAGACGTATCCCAATACAACACCATCGATCTTTGTGGTACGGGTGGTGATGGGAAAAACACCTTCAATATTTCCACTTTGGCTTCTTTCGTTACAGCAGGAGCAGGCGTTAAAGTCACCAAGCACGGAAACTACGGGGTGTCCTCCATAAGTGGAAGTAGCAATGTCATGGAGCAATTGGGCATTAAATTCAGTAACAATAACGACTACCTAAAAAAGTGCTTGGACGAAGCCGGGATCTGTATTCTACACGCTCCCCTGTTCCACCCTGCTATGAAGAATGTTGCTCCCATACGCCGCGAATTGGGCGTAAAAACCTTTTTTAATATGCTGGGGCCTATGGTAAACCCAGCCTTTCCCAAGAATCAGTTGGTTGGGGTATTTAACCTCGAACTGGCAAGGATGTACGGGTACCTCTACCAAAAAGGCACCAAAAACTTTACGGTTTTGCATGCCATGGATGGTTATGACGAAGTTTCCCTTACTGGACCTGTAAAAATGATTTCCAATGCATCGGAACAAGTGCTTTCCCCCAATTCTTTCGGGGTCGATAAAATTAAGCAGAGTGACATCTATGGAGGGGAAACGGTAGAAAGTTCCGCACAGATATTTGTCGATATCCTGAACGGAAAAGGAACCGAAGCCCAAAACAACGTTGTATGTGCTAATGCAGGTTTAGCGATTGCAACTTTAGAAAAGTGTTCCATCCCAGAAGGATTCGAAAAAGCCAAAGAGAGCCTGCTATCCCACAACGCATTGACTGTATTAAAAAAATTACAAGAACTAAGCGCTAGTTAAATGACCATACTCGAAAAAATAACGGCCTACAAACACAAGGAAGTTGCTGCCAAAAAAGAAGCTTTTCCTGTTTCGGTGCTTCAAAAATCCAGTTTGTACGAAAGGGACTGTTTTTCAATGGCAGCTTCTATACGGAACTCGCAAACCGGGATCATTGCAGAACACAAAAGGAGATCCCCCAGCAAATCGGTTATTAATGAAAACATACTCCTTCCCGATGTGGTCCTGGGCTACCAAGATGCTGGAGTAAGTGCTATTTCTATACTAACTGACACCAAATTCTTTGGAGGTTCCTTAGATGATTTATTGTTGGCCAGACACACAGTGAATGTTCCTTTGCTGAGAAAGGAATTTATTGTGGATCCCTATCAAATACACGAAGCTAAAGCCTATGGCGCAGACGCCATTTTATTGATAGCCGCTTGCCTTACTGAAGAAGAACTGAAAACCTTTTCCCTTTTAGCAAAGGAACTGGGCATGGATGTATTATTGGAGGTCCATAACGAAGAAGAATTACAAAAATCCCTGCACCCGTCTGTAGACCTGTTGGGAGTGAACAACCGAAACCTAAAGACCTTCGAAGTGTCCTTGGAAACCAGCAAAACCCTTTCAGAAAAGATTCCCGAAGACTTTGTGAAAGTTTCCGAAAGTGGTATTAGCAGTATTTCTGCGATTTCAGAATTACGAAGTTATGGGTACCAAGGCTTCCTTATGGGCGAGCATTTTATGAAAACTGCCAACCCAGGTCAATCGGCCAAAGAATTTATTGCGCAATTATGATGGATCTAAAGTTGAAAATATGCGGAATGAAACACAACACAACTGCTGTGGTAGAGTTGCAACCCGATTATCTAGGATTTATATTCTATGACAAAACCCCTAGGAATTTTGAAGGGCCAACTCAAAAAGTATCCCCTGATATAAAAAAAGTGGGGGTTTTTGTAGATGCAACTTTGAACTTCGTTTTACAAATGATCGAAAAACACGATCTAAATATAATTCAGTTGCACGGAAATGAAAATCCTTCCTACTGCGAAGAACTCAAAGGTCTTTTATCTCAAAAGACAATCGAACTATGGAAGGTGTTTTCCATAAAGGACACTTTCGATTTTAATCTTCTAAAACCCTACGAAGCCATAGTAGACAAATTCTTGTTCGATACTAAGGGAAAAAACAAGGGCGGTAATGGATATACCTTTAACTGGACTGTTTTAAAAGACTATCCCAGCAAGAAACCCTTCGTGTTAAGCGGAGGTATAGGTTTGGAAGAAATAGACGATGTAAAATCACTTCTAAAAACCAACTTACCTGTATACGCTATAGATGTAAACAGCCGGTTTGAAACAGAACCCGGGCTAAAAGATATTACAGCATTAAAAAAACTGAACCATGAACTACAACGTTAACGAAAAAGGATACTACGGAGAATTTGGCGGCGCCTACATTCCCGAGATGCTGTATCCCAACGTAGAGGAGTTACGGCAGCAATACCTTACCATCACTTCCGAAGAAAGCTTTCAGAAGGAGTTCCAGCAATTGTTACGCGATTATGTAGGAAGGCCTACCCCACTCTATTTTGCCAAACGTTTTTCAGAAAAATACAACACAAATGTGTATTTAAAACGGGAAGACCTCTGTCATACCGGAGCCCATAAGGTAAACAATACCATAGGGCAGATTCTTTTGGCCAAGCGATTGGGTAAAAACCGAATCATAGCCGAAACCGGTGCTGGGCAACACGGTGTAGCTACAGCAACCGTATGCGCCCTTATGGGATTGGAATGTATTGTTTATATGGGCGAAATCGATATACAACGACAAGCGCCCAACGTAGCCCGTATGAAAATGCTCGGTGCTACCGTCGTCCCAGCTACCAGTGGTAGTAAAACCCTAAAAGATGCTACCAACGAAGCCATACGCGACTGGATCAACAATCCTGTAGATACACATTATATTATAGGAAGTGTGGTAGGACCCCACCCCTATCCAGATATGGTAGCCCGTTTTCAAAGTATTATTAGTGAGGAAACCCAAAAGCAGCTCCTCGAAAAAGAAGGGCGTGAAAACCCAGATTACGTTGTAGCCTGTGTGGGGGGTGGTAGCAATGCTGCAGGAATTTATTACCATTATCTCAATCAACCAGAAGTAGGGATCATAGCCGTAGAAGCTGCTGGAAAAGGGATCGACACAGGAGAAAGTGCCGCTACCTCTGCCTTGGGTAAAATGGGGATTATTCACGGGAGCAAAACCCTGTTAATGCAAACCCCCGATGGACAAATTACCGAACCCTATTCCATTTCGGCAGGATTGGATTATCCTGGGGTTGGCCCCATGCATGCCAATCTATTTACCAGTGGACGTGGGGAATTTATTTCCATAACAGACGCCGATGCCATGAAAGCAGGTTTAGAACTGTGCGAATTGGAAGGCATCATTCCCGCGATAGAAAGCAGCCATGCTTTGGCTATTTTCAACCAAAGGAAATTCAAAAAAGACGATATCGTTGTCGTTAACCTTAGTGGTAGGGGCGACAAGGACCTAAATACTTATATCAGCTATTTTAATCTCTAACACCTCAAAACGAGAAAAGATGAACAGAATCGTAGAGAAGCTAAACGAAAACAAAAAAATAGTCTCCATATATTTTACGGCAGGGTTTCCTGAACTGAACGACACAGTTACTATTATCAAGGAATTGGAAAGATCTGGAGTAGACCTTATAGAAATTGGTTTGCCTTTTAGCGATCCTTTGGCAGATGGCCCTACCATCCAAAAAAGTTCTACCAAAGCCTTACAAAATGGTATGACTACCCAGTTGTTATTCGATCAACTGGCTAACATTAGGGATCATGTTTCCATTCCGCTTATCATTATGGGGTATTTTAATCCCGTACTTCAATACGGTGTCGAAAAATTTTGTGCAAAGTGTAAAGAGATAGGGATCGATGGTCTTATACTTCCAGACCTTCCCTTGGCCGAATACCAAGAACACTATCAGTCTACATTCGAAAAATATGGACTCATCAATACTTTCCTAATTACCCCGCAGACCTCCCCACAACGAATAGAGGAGATAGATCAAGCTTCTAATGGATTTATCTACATGGTAAGTAGTGCAAGTACAACGGGTGCCAAACAAGGATTCGGGGACGAACAAAAAAACTATTTCGATCGTATTGCTTCCATGCAACTTAAAAACCCTCAAATAGTTGGTTTTGGTATCAGCAATAATCAAACCTACCAAGCAGCCACTCAACAAGCCAAAGGTGCCATCATAGGAAGTGCATTCATAAAACACTTGGAAAACCATGGTACTTCCAATATCTCAAACTTTGTAAACTCCATTCGCTAAAAGACTAGCTCCCAACCTATTTGCTTTTATTTTAGTAACTTAGATGAAATCACTAAAAGCAATTTTATATGGGAAAAGGAGACAAAAAAACCAAACGGGGTAAAATTATTATGGGGACTTCTGGCAGACGTCGTCCTAAGAAAAAAAGAAAAGCTGCTGCCACACCAGCCAAAAAGAAATAATTCTTCCCTCCTTAAAATAAAGAACCCCCTTCGTTTCCGAAGGGGGTTTTTATTAACTATCTACTGATTATTATTCTTTCACAAGTCTCTTCACCGCTGAGGCGTTTTCGCTTGTGATCATTACCATGTACACCCCTGTTGCCAGTTCGGACACGTCGATGTCCATCTCCTGTGCCATCTGG
>JANQKN010000219.1 GCA_028281065.1 Flavobacteriaceae bacterium
CCAGATGGCACAGGAGATGGACATCGACGTGTCCGAACTGGCAACAGGGGTGTACATGGTAATGATCACAAGCGAAAACGCCTCAGCGGTGAAGAGACTCGTGAAGAAATAAAAACAGGTTTATATAAAACCAAAAAGCCCCGACCAGTTGGTCGGGGCTTTTTTATCTAAGAATGGTTTAAATGCTATCTAGCTATTACTCCCTTTTTTTCCATTACCGGTAAATCTACCGCATTGTCTTCTAAAATGGAATGGGCGGGTAATTCGTAACGTTTGTCATAAAGTTTGTCCCCGATAAAAAAAGTAATGGTAAAGAAGTTATCCAACTTAAAAATACTTTCTTCCAGAAACTCGATCTTGGCATAACTCTTTACAGGAAGCAATTTTAACGAACGGCGCATAGGAGCTGTCATTTGCTCATTATTATACCCTTGGGATACTATTAAAACCGTCTCTAAAGGTTCCGTACCATCATTAATGATATAGGCATTCCAGTCGTACGTATTGAAGTCTTCGTTAAATTCCTTTACGGCAGCTACATAGACGTCCTTAACCTCTGGGATTTCGATATCCTTTCTCATAAATCTACAATCGTAATCTTAAAAATTAGAGGGAATTTTTGAATTGTTCCAAGAAACGGATATCATTTTCACTGAACATGCGAATGTCTGGAATTTGATGCAACAAGAGTGCTATACGGTCGATCCCCATTCCGAAGGCGAACCCTGAATATTCGGTGGAGTCGATTCCACAATTTTCCAACACATTGGGATCTACCATACCGCAGCCCATAATCTCTAACCATCCGGTTCCCTTGGTCATCTTATAATCGGTTTCCGTTTCCAATCCCCAGTATACATCCACTTCGGCACTGGGTTCGGTAAAAGGAAAGTAGGAAGGTCTAAGCCTAATCTTGGACTTCCCGAACATTTCGGTGGTAAAATACTGAAGGGTCTGTTTTAAATCGGCAAAACTCACTCCTTTGTCCACATACAGACCTTCTACCTGATGGAAGAAACAATGTGATCGGGCCGAAATGGCTTCGTTTCTATATACCCTCCCTGGGGAAATGGTACGTATGGGCGGTTTGTTGTTTTCCATATAACGCACCTGAACCGAAGAGGTGTGGGTACGCAATAAAATATCGGGGTCGGTCTGTATAAAGAATGTATCCTGCATATCGCGTGCAGGATGGTATTCCGGTAAATTAAGCGCCGTGAAATTGTGCCAATCGTCCTCGATTTCGGGACCTTCGGAAACATTGAACCCAATACGGGAAAAGATCTCCGTAATTTTATTCTTTACAATGGAAATAGGGTGTCTAGACCCCAAGGTAATAGGCTCCCCTGGACGGGAAAGATCTCCGTAGATCCCAGCAGTTTCTTCCTTACCCTCTAACTCTTCCTTTAAGGTATTAACCTTTTCTTCGGCGGCTTTTTTAAGGGCATTTACGGTCTGGCCAAATTCTTTCTTTTGCTCATTGGCAACATTTTTGAATTCGGCAAAGAACTCATTAAGAAGACCTTTCTTCCCCAAATACTTAATTCGGAAAGTTTCGATATCCTCTTTGGTTTTCGCACTGAAAACTTCAACTTCTTGTAAATGCTCTTTTATCTTATCTATCATAATTGCTCACAAGTGTAGTCGGCAAAAATACTGAAATTATGGGGAATTAAGTAATCACTTTCTTCTCTAAAAAGTACTGGACTATAGCTTCTTTCATCAAGACGCTTTGCTCTCCTGCTTTCAAGGGCGGAAGCTGTTCCAAAACCTTGTAGTGGGGCCAGCCATCATCATCAAAATAATCGAATTCATAATACCCGTAAGGTTCCAACAAACGGCAAATGGCAATGTGCATTAAATTGATCTTCTCGTCCTTTTTGAACTTGCGGTGCAATTGCCCCAATTCCTGGAGGCCAACCAAATAAATAATGGCGTCCAACTCCAGGGGTTCCCCATCGGCAAAGCGATTGCTTAAAAAAGCAACTACTTCTTCCCATCGTTCTTTTAATTTTGGATCTCTGGACATTCTTTTAGTGTACAGTACAAAGGTAGCAGTATTAGTCCTTAAAAAGGGAATATAACAGAAATCTTATCTTTACGTTATACCAATAAACAATCATGAACATCTTAGACATCATTTTAGGCGTCATTTTACTGCTCGCCTTTATTTCTGGATTCAGGAAAGGATTATTTGTAGCGTTAGCTTCCTTAGTAGGGCTTATTGCCGGGGTTTTTGGGGCTATTTACTTTTCGGATTTTGCTGGGGGATACATTTCCCAGTGGTTCAACTGGAGTGACCAAACCACCAAACTGGCTTCTTTTGTAGTCACCTTTCTCGTTATTGTTATCCTAATAAACATGGCGGGTAAGTTCTTAACTAAAATAGCCGATTTTGCTGCTTTGGGGCTGCTCAATAAATTATTGGGAGGGGTATTTGCCCTGCTTCAGTATGCGTTTATAATAAGTGTTCTGTTTATGTTTTTCAACAACTCCAATATTACTGGGTATGTCATGTCCGAGGAGAAGAAGGAAAACTCGGTTTTGTATACCCCAATAGCAGCGCTAGCACCCTTGGTCATCCCAAAAGTGCTAGCACATTTTAAAACTGAGTCCGAAGAAGAATCCTCCGAACCCACTATATAATCCTTTATTATTTATCCCTACTTACGTGCTCACGTATGTAGATCATGGCATCCTTAAAGTCGTCGAACAGGCATTCATTAGGAACCAAATCCGGAATAATGTCGATACTGGCCATAATCGCATTGGGTTGTTCCTGTAAACCTTCGAACATAGGATGAACATCTTTTTGGTTCAATTCCAAAAGGATTTCTTCCATGGTATAGGTTCCTGATTGATCCATATACGGAACTTCACCCATCCTAATGATAACATGGGTTGCCGAATCTGGAATTTCCTTGGCAAGTTCCTGTATTTCACTGGTAGAACCAAAGAAGAGAGGACCTTTTAAGCGTTTTACGAATACTTTCTTGCGCAAGTACTCAGGGAAATCTACTTCGTCCTTCCAAGGCTCCTCTAACTCATCAGCCACATCCAACAATACTACTTTGGATTTTGCTGCTGTTAGATCCCCGATCTTTTTCATGAAAATAACGGAAGCCAATAACAGTCCGATACCTACAGCAAAGATAAGATCCCAGAATACGGATAGGAACAATACCAAAAGCATGATCACTATCTCGGTTCTTGGCATTTTTGGAATGGCCTTTAATCCTTTGTAGTCCATTACCCCAATACCTACGGTAATTAAAATACCTGCAAGTACGGCAGCAGGAATTTGTGATGCTACATCCCCTAAAGCCAGAAGAATCACCAATAACAATGCGGCAGCGATCATCCCCGAAAGTTTTGTAGTACCTCCAGAGCTAATGTTTACAACCGTACGTATGGTCGCTCCTGCCCCTGGAATACCTCCAAAAAGGGCTGCTATACTATTACCTATCCCTTGTCCTACCAATTCTTGGTTGGGTTTGTGTTTCGTTTTGGTCATATTATCAGCTACTACCGAAGTAAGAAGTGAGTCAATAGCCCCTAAGAAAGCCAAGGTTAGTGCCATCACTAAATAGGGAGTAATTTGACCTAAGCTGAAGTTGGAAAAAATTCCCATGTTTAGGGTTGGGAATCCGCCGGGTATCTCTTTAATGGGCAAATAATCCAATTTTAAGAAATAGGCTCCACAGGAAACCACAAAAAGTGCTACCAATGTACTTGGCACTTTCTTGGTGATCCTCTTAAAACCAAAAATGATAAAAATCGTTATGGCTGCTAAAATAAACTCCAGCCAGTTAATGTTTTTAAGGGCTCTAGGCAACGTTCTAAGAGTGCCTATAACACCAGATCCATTACTCTTTGCTAAGGTAGTGGCTTCCAGTTGTATGTCTGCCTCCGTGATTTTTTCCGCACGAGTAATGGTTTCCCTAAAATCTTCCAGCACCAGTATATCCTCCCCGGCCTCGTCTTTTAAGATCTTATTCAACAATACCTGCTCGGCTTCAGGTTTGAATTCTTGAATATAAGCTTCGTCACGTTCCACACTGTATCCCAATAAAGAAGATATTTGTGTGATAAGTATAATAACCCCAATGGCTGTCATAAATCCAGAAACCACTGGATACGGAATGTACTTTATATATTTTCCTATTCCCGCAATTCCCATGACGATCTGTAACAACCCAGACAATAGGAATACTAAAAGAATATACGGCAGTGCCTTATCTACGTTCCCATCGTTAGCTGCGATAATCCCTGCGATAATTACCATGGATACAGCAGTCATTGGCGCTGTAGGTCCCGAAATCTGTGTATTGGTTCCACCAAAAAGAGAGGCAAAGAACCCAATAAATATGGCTCCATACAATCCGGCACTTGGACCTAATCCCGATTGTACCCCGAAAGCCAATGCTAATGGTAAAGCCACGATTCCAGCTGTAACCCCACCAAAAATGTTTCCTCTAAAATTTGTAAATATGTTTTTGAACATAAATTGTGTTTTAAAATATTGAAACCACAAAACCCGAAAGGGTTCTGCTTAAAGAACTTTTGTTAGTTGCTGTTTTAAAGCACAATACTTTCTGGAGGGGGAGAAGTAGTATCAGGATACCAAGTATCCCAAAGGGGTTCAAAAGATAGGGAGGGCGGATTTTTCTGAATTCCAGCTTGTAAGCTTTCTGGAAGTTGTACCGCCTCGAAAATCTGCTTTTCTGAATCTGATAATGAAGAGTCTGCTTTCTCTTCTTCGCCCATGGAAAACTCTATAATATCTGCTTCAACATCGCATAAGCTGATAACAGCTGGCGCAATGATAAAAACTGAAAAAAGCAAAAGAAATAATAAGGCGTTGGTTTTCATAAATTGCTTTAAGCAACTTCAAAAATAGCATTTTGTCTCGGATAAGTTGTTAAGCTAGTACTAAAAACTAAAGCTTTTTGAAGTCGGAATTGAGAATCCAGCCGTCTTTTCCGTCTGCAATTTGAATACGGCTCCACTCCCCATCTTCTGCCAAAACCTGTACTTTGGTTCCTTCGTGCAATAAGAACGAGGTCTCACTGTTCATTTTGGGATCGGTTTTCACTTCGGTACTTTCGGCAAAAACAATGGCTGGCTTGTCCTTAAGTTGTTTTCCATAATTGCGGAAACTCATGGAAACCCCCAAGATGAGGAACAAAATACATATTAAAGAACCCACAAATAGCAGTCTTTTCCGTTGGCTATACACCGAAAAGTAATACCCTATAAAAAGCAACGCAAACAGAATAGCGCTTCCTACCGAAAGAAAGGCCCACCCTTCGAAAGTAAGCAAACTGGAAACTTGTTGGTCCCATTTTGCAAAAACCGTTTGCGGCAAAGGCTCTATGGCATCTACCGTTGCATTTTGGGCATAGGCCAAGTTATTCAGGATTTCCTCATCCCTAGGAGCCAATTGCAAGGCTTTCTCGTAGTAGTAAATACTCGGGCCTATTTGATTGAGTTTATAATGGGCATTCCCAATATTGTAATACAGTGCAGCGGAATGTTCACCAGATTGCAAGATTTTATTCCAACTCGCAATGGCTTCCTGGAACTTATCGGCTTTGTACTGTTGCTTCCCTTGTTCGAAAAGGGCATCGTTTTGAGCCGTTCCTAGATAAGAAACAAGAAATAACACTATGTAAATGACTTTTTTCATTTCCTGATTCTCTATTGAAATTGTTTGTCTATACTCGAAATAGTGGCTACAGCCGAATCATAATCCTTCTGTATGGTAACATTGGACGTTGGGGTGTATCTAGCAAATTCACAGCTTTTTAAAAGGTCGGTGAAATTACCTACAATCTCCATATCCACTTTTCTTTCCAACAATAGGTTAGAAATATGGGCTTTGGACATTTCGCTGGTTTCAATATTTAGTTTTGCTTTTAAGTAATTGTGAAGTGCCCGTTCCAAAGACTCATAAAAAGCAGCTTGATTGTTTATGTTCTTTTTGGCTTCGCTAAGGTATTTCTTGGCTAATTGGTTAGCCCTGCGCAATCTAATGCCTTCTACATCGGCCAATCGTTGTTTGCGCTTTCTGCCTGCAAAAATGGCGAGTGGAAGCAATAGGAAAGGAGCTCCCAATAGAACCCAATAGGCTTTCGACTTAAAGAAATAGGCCTGTTCTTGGGGCTCCAGATCTGCGTCTAGTTTAATGTACTTAAACTGATCTTTATCTAGGGTAACCACTTGTTTGGTAGTAGCGGTATTGGAATCGCTCTCTTCGGTCAATGGGCCATTTTCTACCTCTATCAAAATCTCTTCTGAAGACAGGGTTTCATAGGTCTCCGTTTTTGGATTGAAATAGGAAAAGGTAATGGGCCGGATGGGGTAGTTTCCCTTAAATTGGGGAACCACGGTATAGTTTTCGACCATAGCACCTTGCATCCCATCTGCTTGGGTACGTATATTATCTGCACGTGAAGGTTCATATACTTCTAAGGAGCTTGGTAGTTTCAATTTAGGTAAATCGAACAGCTTTAGGTTTCCGTTCCCAGTCACTTTTACCGACAGTTCCAAAGCTTCGTTGGCATCCAACTTGGTTTTATTGGAAGTTATCTTGAAATCGAAATCCCCAACGGCTCCCGTGAAGTTAATGGGTTGCCCTTCTTCAGGCAAAGGTTTCACATTAATGGTTCGCTTACCTGCAGAGATGGTCTTGTTTACACGGGTCATTAACCTACGTCCAAAAATATCACGGCGATTGCTTTTTACATCAATAGGAATGTCCAAGCTAAGGGGCTCTATCTCCAACTTGCCTGTCTTTTGAGGATACAGAACCGTCCTTCTCAAAACAACATAGCGATAGTCCTCTCCTTTGTACTTTCCATCATAAATCTTGTAATTACCACGACTGTCTATATTCTGACTCCAAAAATCGGCATACTTAGGAGTATCTACTTCCCGCCAATTACTCGTAATGCTCACTTCATGCGAAACATACAGTTTATAGGTAACCGTTATCGCTTCATTGAGGTAAGGATTGGCTTTAGAAACCTCAGCGACCAAATGCACATTTTCACTCGCCAGATAATCTGCATTGTTTCCATCTTTAGGGATATTTACAGCAGACGTTACTTCTACGCTAATGGGGGTGGTCTTGTAGACTTCCCCTTCTATATTGATGGTCGCCTGGCCAATGGTAAATTTTCCTTTAGCCTTTGGGGAAAGGGTATAGGTATAGGTCTTGGAATAACTCCGCTTACCGTTGATCCATGAATTGCTGATGGCTTGGTGGGGCCCCCCCACAATCCTAAAGCCTGCAAAATCGGGTGGGTTAAAATCGTCCCCATCCTGGTTCATTACAAAATCGACCCTTAGACGTTCGTTAACGCCCAGTTTCTTTTTGCTCACCTTGGATTGAAAGGTAACCTGTGCCTGTAGGAATCCACAGCCAATAAAAAACAGAAGTATGTATAGAAACTTTTTTAGCCTCATTACTACCAATCTTTAGTGCTTTTTACGTTGGTTCCTTTTAGTTTTTTTGCATTGATTTTATCCTGAACTTTCTTCTCCTGATCGTTCATGGCTTTCAACAAATTTTTAATCTGTTGTGGAGACAACTGGCCAGGAACAGGTTGTTGCTTTTGTTCCTTGGGCTGATCTCCTTGTCCATCTTTCTGCTCCTTGGGATCCTCTTTCTGGTCCTGCTTTTCATTCTCACCTTCTTTATCCCCTTCATTTTGATCCTTTTCGTCACCCTCGTCGCTCTCATCTTCTTTTTGGTCTCCTTCGTCCCCTTCTTTCTCCTTGCCTTCGTCGTCCTTATTGTCTTGGTTCTGGTCCTGCTGATCTTTGTTGTCCTGCTGGTCTTTATTGTCGTCTTCCCCATCGCCTCCTTGCGGTGGGTTTTTTTCCAGCATTTCCTTAGCCAAGGCTAAATTGTAGCGTGTTTCCTCATCCGTAGGGTTGTTGCGAAGGGCATTTTTGTATGCCTCTACGGCCTCTTGATACTTTTCAGCATTCATAAAGGTATTCCCCAAATTGTGAAAAGCCTTGTGTTTTTCTGGTTTGTTCGTGGCTACTTCGGCTGCTTGGGCAAAGCGGCGCATGGCTTCATCATTCTTGGCCTCGTTGTAGTAAGCATTTCCAAGATTGTATTTTCCAGTTTCCAATGATGGGCTCGTGGCAATGGCTTTACGGTAATTCACCTCGGCATCTACAAAATTATCTTCAAATATTTCTGTATTGGCATCGCTAAGGTATTCTTGGGTTTCCTTGCGTTGTTGTTTTTGTTCTTTATTCTCTTTTTGTGCGACAACGGAAGTAACCGCAAATAAAAAAACCAATAAGGTGCTTATATTCTTTTTCATACTATTCCCCTTCATTAAATAAATTCAACTTTCGCAACCATGCTGTTTTACGTTCCAATAGGAAGACATCGAATATCAGCAAAAATAATGCCCCCGCCAAAAACCATTGAAACTGATCCTTGAAATCGGTAAACTGTTTGGCTTCGAATTCCTTCTTATCCATTCCATTAAGGATAGCTGTAACCGTTTCTATCACCTCTTTGGTGCTTGTTCCGTCTATGTATTCTCCATTGGCACCTTCCGCAATTTCTTCCAGTGTAGGAGTGTTTAAACGGGTAATGACCATTTCATTGTTCTGGTCTCTTTTGTAGTACTGCAAAACCCCGTTTCTCTTAATTGGGATTTGTGCTCCCTTTTCGGTTCCTACCCCAATGGTGAATATCTTGATGCCCAATTGGGCTGCTTCTTCTACGATGGCAGACATATTCCCTTCGTGGTCTTCGCCATCGCTTACAATAAACAATACCCTGTTGGTTTGTTCTTCGTCGTTATAATACGTCTGTGCCAACGAAATGGCTTCGGTTATGGCAGTTCCCTGCGAAGAAACCATATCGGTATTCATACTGGACAGGAACAATTTGGCCGAAGCAAAATCAGTAGTAATAGGAACTTGTGGAAAAGCACTCCCGGCATACCCAATAATCCCTACACGATCGCCCGCCAAGCTATTGATAATCTGGGTAACCAACTGTTTGGCCTTTTCCATTCTGCTGGGGGCAATATCTTCTGCCAACATACTTTTGGATACGTCCAACGCAAAAACCACATCTACCCCTTCACGCTTAACGGTTTCCAATTTGGTACCAATCTTAGGGTTTACCAAAGCAATACTTAAACATGCTACTGCTAATGAAAGCACCAATAGCTTTAAAATGGATTTAAATAATGATCTGTTGGGGCTTAGCTTTTTCAACAATCCATTGGATGCAAAACGATCCTGTGTCCGCTTTCTCCATAACTGTACCAATAGGAATAGGAAGACCAGTGCCGGAATTCCCAGCAGGATATAAAAAAATATGGGTTCTTCTAATTGATACATATTAAATAAAGCTTCTAAAAACGGTATACCGCAACAACCACTCCAATGCCAGCAACCCTAAGGCTAACAGCACCAGTGGACGAAATTGTTCGTTATAACTTTTAAACTTAAATTCTTCTATTTCCGTCTTTTCCAGTTTATTAATTTCTTCATAAATTTCACTCAGTCGGGTGTTGCTCGTGGCGCGGAAATACTTTCCATCGGTGGTTTCTGCGATTTCCTTCAACAATTCCTCGTCGATTTCCACAGGGACGTTTCCGTATTGAAACTCCCCATTGCGAAGCAATCCAATAGGTGAAACGGCCATTCCGTTGGTTCCCAAACCAATGGTATATACTTTTATCCCAAATTCCACAGCCAATTCACTGGCAATCTTTGGGTCTATAAAGCCAGTATTGTTTACCCCATCGGTTAAAAGGATGATTACCTTACTTTTGGCACGGCTCTCCTTGAGTCGGTTTACAGCCGTAGCCAGTCCCATTCCTATGGCAGTTCCCCCTTCAATAATATTATTGTACTTAATGCTCTTTAGCGAAGAAAGAGCTATGTTCTTGTCGCTGGTAAGTGGGGTTTTGGTGAAACTTTCTCCAGCATACTCCACCAAACCAATCCGGTCGTTAGGACGGGCATTGATAAATCGAGCTGCTACCTTTTTTAGGGCTTCCAAGCGGTTGGGTTTCAAGTCCCTTGCCAACATACTGGCCGATACATCGATCGCCATTACAATGTCGATCCCGCTGGTGGTCTTGATCTTTGTGCTTTCGTCTACATGACGTGGACGGGCGAGGGCAACAATAATCGCTGCCAATGCCAACAAACGCAATGCGAACAGCAAATGGCGTAATTTAGCCAACCAGTTCTTCCCTGTCTTAAATCCTTTGATGCTGGATATTTTTAAGGAAGCGGTTTGTTGTTTTCGTTTCCAAATGTACCATACCACCAATACTGGCAACAGTAAGAGTAGCCAAAAGAACTGTGGATGTACGTACTCAAAATTCATTACTCTTCTTCCTTTTTCTTTTGCTGAAATGGATTCACCTCCAATTCTACCGAATTAATGATCCTATCTTTTATAGAAAGTGCATGGAAATCCTCTTTGTTATACGTAATCCCCACATACTGCAAGCCATGGTCCTGTTCGAAAAATAGCATTTCGTAAGCCACTTTTTCCTTAAAGACCTTGCCTTTTTCATTCTTCATATTAAAATCGCCATAGGCTTTAAGCCCATTGATTCCATTCTCGGTAGCAAACTCCTCCCTTTTCACTACCATATTGATGGCTCCGTCATTCTCCAAACTAGAGAGTACACTTTCCAATGCTGTTTCCAGTTGGTTTTCCTGTTCGGGGGCTTTCTCTCGATCATACCTGTAGGTAATTACAGAGATAGAAAACAGATTGTCTTGTATGTTGTTGTATTCAAACTGATCCACAGAAAGCAACAGCCCTTTTGCTTCTTCAGGAATAACAAATTCTTTTCGCTCCAACACTTCGGGAGTTTCGACAATTACAGCCGGGATTCCGTATTCACTTCGGTACCACTTGCTTTCGGCCAATTTTTTCATTTCGTTGCCAAAAAGGCTATCCCGCACAGCATCCCAACCTTGGGTGGCAATGTTGACCCCTAAGGTAGTCCCTGCCACTAAAAGAGCAATCGCTGCAATTCGTATAATTTTTTTACGCTTCTGCTTCTTCCTCATTTCTTCCAGATAGGCTTCATTTTGAAGCAGCTCTTCTTCGGTGGGTTCTGGAATGGCTTCTTGGGTTTCATTAATGATCTCTTCTATGGAAGAACGGTCGGCACGTGCTTGCCCGGACTCTTCCTTCATCTTGGCAAACTTTACCAAATCGGCCCTTTTGAAGATGGCATCCAATTTTCTAATGGTTTCACTATCGAAATCGAAATGACCAGAATCCTTTAAAAGCAACAAGCGCTCGATGAGTTCATCACTCGTACTCTCCAAGGCCCTGCTGTCTACTTCACGATCTAGGTAACGCTTTACAATTTCGGTGAGGGATGAATAATAGGCTTTGGATCTATTTTCCTTCAGTAATTCCAAAGTGTCCAGCTCTTCAAGTGCTGCCATGGCCTCTTCGTAAGGAGGCAATTGTCTTTCACGTTCTTCTCTTCGTTTCTTCCTTCTAAACAACAAATAGGCGATAAGGCCAAGTAAAAGAATAGGGCCTATCCAGTACAGCAATAACAGAAAATCGAACGGAGGGCGATTTACCTCGATAGCAGGTTTAATGTCGAACATTTTCTGTTTGGTGGTATCCACAGGAACGTCCCTAACCTCGACCAAAGCAGAATCGGTAGTAAACAACCGATCGTCTATCATAACCCGTTGTGCTGGGAGTTTGTATGTACCCGAATCGAATTGAGTAATACCATATTTCTTTATGAGTAGGTATTTGGCGTCTAACTTAGTGGTGTCTACTTTGTATGATTCTATCGTCTCTAACGGTGCAAAACTTTGTCCTTCTGGAAAAAGTACCAACGAAGTGGTATCGGCTTCTACCTGAATGGTATATTTAATTTCTTCTCCAATGCGGATTAATGTGGTGTCTACCGAAGAGGTTACTTGGGCTTTTGTTTGCTGCGAAAAGAAAAAAGAAGAAAGAAAAAAGAGAAGTGCAAGAGAACAGTAATTCCTCTGCATTAATGACCTGTTTTTCTTTTCACATGTTCCCATCATCCTATTACCCTCTTCTTTTAAAGTATCCCAATAATTTCTTTACGTAACTTTCATCTACCCTACAGCTCAACACCCCAGCTCCACTTTTAAGGAAGGCATCGTTAAATTCGTCCACTCGTTCCTTGTAATACTTGCTGTAGTTTCTTCGTACGCTTTTGGAACCTGTGTTCACCAACATGAGTTCCCCGGTTTCTTCATCTTGCATCTGTACCATTCCCAAATTCGGTATTTTCTCTTCCCTTCGGTCGTAGATACGTATCCCGGTTACATCATGCTTTTTGGCAACGATTTTAAGGGTATCCTTGTAACCTTCGGTAATGAAGTCGGAAAGCACAAAAACAATGGCTTTTTTCTTCATTACATTGGTCATATACTTTAAAGCTTGCGATATATCGGTCTTCTTGCTTTTGGGGTGAAACTCGATAAGTTCCCTAATAATACGCAGTACGTGCGATTTCCCCTTTTTGGGTGGAATGAATAGTTCTATTTCATCCGAAAATAGGATGAGTCCAATCTTATCGTTGTTCTGCATGGCAGAAAAAGCCAGAGTAGCTGCGATTTCTGTAATGATCTCATTCTTGAATTGGGTATCGGTCCCAAAAAACTCGGAGCCACTAATATCCGCCATGAGCATCATGGTGAGCTCACGTTCTTCTTCAAAAACCTTTACAAAGGGTTCGTTGTAGCGTGCAGTTACATTCCAGTCTATATTTCGTACGTCATCACCAAACTGGTACTGTCTCACTTCTGAAAAAGTCATCCCACGTCCCTTAAAGGTACTATGGTACTCTCCACCAAAGACATGATCGCTTAGGCGACGTGTTTTGATTTCGATCTTACGTACTTTTTTAAGAAGTTCTTTGGTGTCCATATCTCAAGTTATGAGTTGTGGTTTACGGACGGCTTACTAATAAACCGCTCTATAAACCCCCAAAATCCAAAGTTTTAGGGTACTTCGATTACGTTTACGATCTTGTTAATGATGTCTTCTGAAGTAATATTTTCGGCCTCAGCCTCATAAGTAACCCCAATACGGTGACGCAGTACGTCATGAACTACGGCCCTAACATCCTCGGGGATTACATACCCTCTTCGTTTGATGAAGGCATAACATTTGGCTGCTGCAGCTAGGTTAATACTCCCCCTTGGAGAAGCTCCAAACCCAATGAGTGCTTTTATATCGTTGAGCCCATAATTCTCGGGGGTACGGGTAGCAAAAATGATATCTAGGATGTATTTCTCGATCTTTTCGTCCATATACACTTCACGAACTGCTTCTTGTGCCCTTTTTATCTGGTCTAAAGTAACCACTGGGTTTACTTGCTCAAAGCCTCCCTTTAGGTTTTGACGAATAATGAGTTGTTCCTCTTCCAGCTTTGGGTAGTCGATCACGGTTTTAAGCATAAAACGGTCTACTTGGGCTTCGGGTAACGGATAGGTTCCTTCTTGTTCTATCGGGTTTTGGGTTGCCATTACCAAAAAGGGTTTCTCCAACACAAAGGTATCATCTCCAATGGTAACCTGCTTTTCCTGCATGGCTTCCAAAAGTGCCGATTGTACCTTGGCCGGGGCCCTGTTAATTTCGTCCGCCAATACGAAGTTGGCAAAAATAGGTCCTTTCTTGATGCTAAAATCGTTAGCCTTCATATTGTAGATAAGGGTTCCCACTACATCTGCAGGTAATAAATCCGGGGTAAACTGGATACGGCTAAAACTTCCATGAACGGCTTTGGAAAGGGTGTTGATTGCCAAGGTCTTTGCCAATCCAGGGACACCTTCCAAAAGGATATGTCCTTGACCCAATAAACCGATGAGTAATCGTTCTACCATGTGTCTTTGTCCCACAATCACTTTGTTCATTTCCAAAGTGAGAATGTCCACAAAAGCACTTTCCTTTTCTATTTTCTCATTCAGTGCGCCTATATCTAGGGCAGTAGCTGTTTGTTCCATACGTATTTCAATTCAATAAAAAGCATTCCAATTTTGAATGGGATGCAAATTCACATTTTATAGCGAGAGTTGCTGTTAACAATTGGTTAAAAATTCTAGTAAATAAAAGGGCTTACGCACTTTTTACTAATTTCAAATCTTTAACTTTAAAACGTGCTAAAAATATAAAATGGAGCCAAGATTTTCAAAGATAATTCAAGGGTGCATGTCTTGGGGGGCTTGGGGAAAGCAACTCCCTAAAAAAGAGATGGTTTCGCTCCTAAATCACTGCGTTGCCGAAGGCATCACAACTTTTGACCATGCCGATATCTATGGTGATTATACCACTGAAAAAGAGTTTGGTACTGCTTTGTCCGAAAGCGGCATTGCCCGGGAAAGCATACAACTCATTTCCAAGTGCGGTATTCAGTACATCGGCAATACAAGGGACAACGAAATAAAACACTATCAATACGACGCAGATTATATTATTTGGAGTGCCGAAAAGTCCATTAATGACCTGCAATGCGATTACCTGGACTTGTTGTTATTGCATCGTCCCAGCCCGATTATGGATCGGGATGAGATAAAAAAAGGGGTAGCGCATCTTATGGAAAAAGAGCTTATTAGAAGTTTTGGGGTTTCCAACTTTACGGTTTCCCAAATGCAGCTTATAGACAGCCGTGAATTTATTTATGCCAATCAAATAGCGTTTAGCCTTACCGCCCATGAAGCCATGTTCGACGGTACGCTGGACTTCATGCAGCTCAATGCCATTACCCCCATGTGCTGGAGCCCTTTAGGGAAACTTTTTAAGGAAGAGGACGAACAAACAAAGCGAATCCATTCCCTTTTGGATGAATTAACAGAGAAATACGAAGCTACTAAGGATCAATTGTTATTAGCTTGGATTTTAAAACACCCTTCAGGTATCCACCCTGTGATTGGAACCACGGGGAAAGAGCGAATTTCTTTGGCTTCCAAGGCAGCCAAAATTAACCTAACCGAAGTGGATTGGTTCAAAATGTTGGTAGCCAGTCAAGGACATAAAGTCCCATAAAAACGAAACTATGAAAACATCGAAACGAACTGCCCTTATTACCGGTGCAACATCGGGCATAGGAAAGTCTACTGCAATATTACTTGCCAATCACGGGGTTCGGCTTGTGTTGTGTGGCCGAAGGGAAGAACGGTTAGCCTCCTTGAAAGAAGAACTTTCTGCAAAAACAGAGGTCCATGCCTTGAACTTCGACGTGCGTGAACGCGAAAACGTATTTGAAATTTTAGGTAACCTTCCTTCGGAATTTTCGGAAATAGATATCCTTATCAACAATGCAGGAAATGCTCATGGGTTGGATCCCATACAAGACGGAAGCCCCGACGATTGGGATGCCATGATGGACATTAATGTGAAAGGGCTCCTATATGTTTCCAAAGCCATCCTCCCTGGAATGATTGCCCGAAAAAAAGGACATATTATCAACATAGGATCCACGGCTGGAAAAGAAGTATACCCAAAAGGAAACGTATACTGTGCCAGCAAGCATGCCGTAGATGCTATTACCCAAGGGATGCGATTGGACCTTAATGGGAAAGGCATAAAAGTATGCGGCATTAATCCAGGATTGGTGGAGACAGAATTCAGTGAAGTACGCTTTAAAGGTGATGTGGACAGAGCAGAAAAAGTGTATCAAAATTACCAGCCCTTGTTGCCCGAAGATATCGCCGATATCATTTGGTTTGCTGTAACACGGCCTGCCCATGTAAACATAGCAGATCTTACTGTTATGTGTTTGGATCAGGCGAGTAGTACTATCGTGAATAAAAATTAATTTTAATAGGTCTCGACTGCGCTCGACCAGACACGAAATGATTAACAAACGTTTGCTTATTAAACAACTATTGGCTCACAACGATGAGAGTAGTTTTTATGATAAGAAACGAAAAATCGATCTAGGCAGCAAAGAAGGAAAAGCCAAATTCCTAAAACACATTTGTGCTTTAAGCAATAGCAACCCCGCCAACAACAGTTACATTGTTATTGGAGTAGAAGACGAAGGGAACGAAATCCGTGGGGTAGATTTTTTCGACGATAGTAAAATCCAAAACCTCATCAATGCTTATTTAAACAATGCCCCCCTTATTTCGTACGAAAATGTGATGTTTCCTCAATTACCCGACGATAAAGTGGTGGGATTGGTCACGATTCGCCCTACGGGTGAGATCACCTCCCTGAAAAAAAACATCTGGAAATACTGGGGTGGGTCCATTTTCCTAAGGGACGGTAGTATTTCTATGCCCAAAGATTTCGATATCGAAATAAAGGATGTCAATTCACAAATTGTGAAATCCATAGAAAACAGGGCCAAAAACAACATTGAACATACTTTGGATGGAGTGATCGATTTCATAAACGTACGTCACAGCGAATTGGATTCTAATTATGAAGTTTTCAAAGAACAATTTGTGGTCTGTTGGGCAGGCAATACAAAACAAGTTAAAGGGGAAACTTATTATTCCCGTGTTGACATCGAACTTATTAATGAGCAGGTTCGTTTGTTCTATTCTGCATTGGACGAGGTAAGCATCTCCTTTGATGAAGACACTTTTACCATTACTGAATATGTCCACTTGGGTCTAAATGAAAACTACAAATACTATCCTTTGGAAGAGGTGTTGATTACCTTTCATGAAAACGGGTTTTACAATATCGATTCCCAGCTTATTTTCGAACCCCCTCAATTCAATAAGCGAACCCTTTATCATATCTACAATACCAACAATGCCTTGATCGAAAAGCTAAAAAAAGGGATAAGTTTACGGCCACAGGATGAAAAGGATTTAAAGCACCTCCCCGCTACCTACCTCATTTGCTATTTGAACGATTTTCAGGATGCCAAGGGAAAATTACTGGAAGCCAAACCTTTTTTGAAACAAATTGGGGGAAATCTATACCAATCGTTTAAGGAATCTGTAAGAATTCTCAGGAAAGTAAAGTATAGTTAATGAACTCATCTTGATTTTCTGTTTTTAACCGAAAAGTCAAGGCAAATTCAATACTAAATTTCCATTTATTTCCTAATTTTAAAACAACTATTCTAAACACTAATCTTTATGGGACTTTTTGACAAGATAAAAGAGAAACTCAGTAATGAATTCATAGATATTGTTGAGTGGCTGGACTACACCGACGACACCATTTGCCATCGATTTGAACGATATCAAAACGAAATAAAAAACGGGGCGAAGCTCATTGTAAGGGAGGGACAAACTGCCGTATTTGTAAATGAAGGGCAACTGGCCGATGTATTTACCCCAGGAACCTATACCCTAGACACGAAAAACCTTCCCATACTAGCCACCTTAAAAGGATGGAAGTATGGATTTAATAGTCCTTTTAAAGCAGAGGTCTATTTTGTGAACACCCATTTGTTTACCGACGAAAAATGGGGCACCAAAAATCCAATCACCCTAAACGACGAACGTTTTGGGTTGGTAGAGATCCGAGCTTTTGGAACCTATGCCTTTAAAATAAGCGATGCTGGAAAGTTCATTATCGATATTGTGGGGACGGACAACCATTTCACCAATTTCGAAATCAACGAACACCTAAAAAGCTTAATTGCCACACGCTTTACCGACACCGTTGGGGAGGCCAATCTTCCTATCGAACTCTACGCGGCCAACACATCGGAGCTTAGTGAAACCTGCCAAGAGGTGATGCAGCCCGAATTTCAGAGTGTTGGGATTTCCTTGGAGAAATTCTACATAGAAAACGTGTCCATGCCCGAAGACCTTAAAAAGGAGATTTTCGAGTACAGCCGTATTGACAAGTTGGATCTGGACAAATTGACCAAATTTAAGACTGCCAAAGCCATTGAAGCTGCTGCTGCCAACGAAGGCGGAACAGCAGGTGCTGGAATGGGAATGGGAATGGGCTTTGTTCTGGCACAACAAATGGGAGGAATGATGAGCCCTCAGATGGGAGGCACACAACCTGCCACAGCACCTCAACAAGTGCCACCACCTATACCTGCTGCAGTACAGTATTATTATGCCACTAATGGACAACAGGCAGGACCTGTAAGTTTTGAACAGCTTCGTGCGCTATTCGCAAACCGAACCGTAAACAAGGATACCTTGGTTTGGAAAGCAGGGATGCCCAACTGGGCTGCCTTAAAGGATGTGGAAGAACTAAAAGCATTTTTAGGAGGAAGTACTCCACCGCCATTGCCGGGAGCTTAAATAAATAGATGTAGTGTAGGAGGATAGAAAAGAGAGGAAAGACTGAGGTCTAATCTCGCTATTCTCTTAGCTCTTTATTCTGTATTCTGAATAAAAAATGCAAGACAAACCCGTTCAAAAATCTGAGCTTAAAAAATCCTGCGTCAATTGTGGGGCGGAGTTGGTGTATGCTCCTGGAACTACCCAATTGGAGTGCGACTACTGTGGGCACAGTCAGGAAATCCCGGCTTCCGAAAGCGGATTTGAAGAACTGGAACTGAAGCCTTATTTGGAGGCGCTGGGATCACAATCACACAGCGAAGCCATTTCCATGCTTACGTGTAAAAATTGTGGAGCCAACCAACATGTAGAGGAAAACTACAAATCATTGCATTGTGTTTATTGCAGTTCGCCATTGATTGTAGAAGACATCCATAAAGAAGAGTGGATCTTGCCTGGAGCTGTGCTACCATTTCAAATAAATCAGGGGAGGGCCCATTTAATTTTCAAACAATGGGTAAAAAAGCTTTGGTGGGCACCCAATAAGCTAAAAAAAGCTTCCTTGGACCCTCAAAACACCAAAGGCCTTTATGTTCCTTATTGGACTTTCGATGCGCAATTGTTTGCCACCTATACTGGGCAACGTGGCGATTATTACTACGTAACGGTTCCCTATACTACTACGGTAAATGGAAAAACGGTCACCCGAACCCGACAGGAACGCCGAACCCGTTGGACCCCTGCCAGTGGATCCATCTCAGGGTTTATAGATGACACTTTAATCAAAGCTTCCAAACAACGTTCTGGAATCATCCCTACTAAAGTGGAACGCTGGAATCTAAAAGAATTGCAACCTTTTGATAGCAGTTACTTGGCAGGGTTTGTTACCGAAAAATATACCATTCCCCTAAAAGAAGGGCATTTGGAATCTAACAAAGAGGCAGAGCGTATTGCCGATCGATGGGTACGTCGGGATATAGGCGGGGATACACAACGGGTGCATTCTGTAAATATGAAGTTGACCGAAGAGACTTTTAAGCACATCCTATTACCGGTTTTTGTAAGCGCCTATGTGTTTAAAGGAAAGCGCTATAACTTTTTTGTGAATGGACAAACGGGTGCCTTAGCGGGCAAAAGACCCTATTCGTTCTGGAAGATTTTCTTCTTTGTTTTATTTATCATAGCAATAATTTCCATTTTGGTATTTGTTCTAAAAGATCAGTAGCATGAAGACGTATGTGGTAGGCGATATTCATGGAGGCCTTAGGGCTTTGGAGCAGGTATTGGAAAAGGTTCAACCCATTAGCAGTGACCGCTTTATTTTTCTTGGAGATTATGTGGATGGCTGGAGCCATGCTGCCGAAACAGTTTCCTTCCTTATTCAATTTTCAAAGAAATACGAATGTGTTTTCATTCGGGGAAATCACGACTATTTAATGCACCGTTACTTACGGCACAACGACAACAATCCGTTATGGTTAGCCCATGGAGGCGAAGCTAGCAGAAAAAGTTACGGATTGCTTTCGGAAGCTCAAAAGCAGGAACATATCCATTTCTATGAGAATTTGGTAAACTACCACTTGGATTCCCAAAACCGATTGTTTGTCCACGCTGGTTTTACCAACGTAAACGGTATTAATTACGAATACTTCAAAAATCTGGTTTTTTGGGATCGAACCCTTTGGGAAGTAGCCCGTGCTTTGGATCCTGCCATTCCCAAAGACGATCTGCGTTATCCGCAACGGCTTTTACTTTATAAAGAAATTTACATAGGTCACACCCCAGTAACCCGTATGGGAAGTACCGTTCCTCTCAACTTTGCCAATCTGTGGAATATAGATACGGGAGCCGCGTTTAAAGGACCCTTAACCATTTTTGACATTGACACCAAGGAATACTGGCAAAGCGACCCTGTTTACACCTTATATCCCGCAGAAACGGGAAGGAATTAAATCGGGGAAACTTCTATCTCCCTACTTACTGTTATAACGTGGCAATCATCGGCAGTTTTGGATACAACTAATTGATTCAAAGAAGCTGGCTCATACTGTTGGGAAGTCACCGTAATATCATAAGTGCCTGGGCGGGCGTTCACCAGCGCCTAACCAAGAATCCCCCAAATACATTAAGTCTTCGGAATAGTTACCATCGGTAGCCGTAACGGTAACGCCTTCGCTTATGGCTTCGCCTGTTACTGCATCAGTTACATTGATGCTCAAGCCGTAGATAAAAATTTCGGTACAGGCCACAGTGTTATCGCCGTTATCATCGTTGTTACATCCAACAAAACCGATACCCACAAGAAGTAGGATGAGAAGGTATTTCATAGCTTTCTTTTTGAAAATAAATATACCAAAAAAGAGCATCCGCTTCACAAATAATGAAAAGCGGATGAGCCAATTATAAATATTTCAGAAAAATTCTATAAATCGAATTTAATCCCTTGTGCTAATGGAAGCTCTGTGGTGTAGTTAATGGTGTTGGTTTGTCTACGCATGTATACCTTCCAAGCATCACTACCAGACTCACGTCCTCCGCCGGTTTCTTTTTCACCTCCAAAGGCACCACCAATTTCAGCTCCGGAAGTACCGATGTTTACATTGGCAATTCCACAGTCACTTCCAGCATGGCTCAAGAAACGCTCTGCTTCGCGAAGATTATTGGTCATAATAGCGCTGGACAATCCTTGTGCTACTCCATTCTGAACATCGATAGCATTTACCACATCCCCAGAATACTTCAACAAGTACAATACAGGGGCAAAGGTCTCGTGTTGTACGATTTCAAAACTATTGTTGGCTTCGGCAATGGCAGGTTTTACATAACAACCGCTCTCATAACCTTCACCTTCCAACACGCCACCTTCTACGATGATGTTTCCACCTTCGGCCACTACTTTTTCCAACGCCTGGTTGTACATGGCAACAGCGTCGGTATCGATCAATGGACCTACGTGGTTGTTTTCATCCAATGGATTTCCTATTCTAAGCTGTCCGTAGGCATCTACCAAAGCATTTTTTACCTGATCGTAGATACTTTCGTGAATGATCAATCGTCGAGTAGAGGTACAACGTTGTCCTGCAGTACCTACGGCACCAAATACAGCTCCAATAACGGTCATTTTAATGTCAGCATCAGGCGTAACGATAATCGCATTGTTTCCTCCCAATTCCAAAAGGGATTTTCCTAGACGCTCACCAACAGTCTTGGCAACGATTTTCCCCATACGGGTAGAACCTGTAGCAGAAATTAAAGGAACCCTTCCGTCTTGGGTCATGTATTCCCCTACTTTGTAATCCCCGTTGATTAAACAAGAGATTCCTTCGGGCAGGTTGTTATCTTCAAAAACTTTGGCTGCAATCTTCTGACAAGCAATTCCACAAAGGGGTGCTTTTTCACTCGGTTTCCAAACACATACATCCCCACAGATCCATGCTAGGGCAGTATTCCAAGACCAAACGGCCACTGGGAAGTTGAAAGCAGAGATGATCCCAACGATCCCCAACGGGTGGTATTGCTCGTACATACGGTGGCCTGGACGCTCACTGTGCATGGTCAATCCGTGCAGTTGACGGGACAGTCCTACAGCAAAATCACAGATATCGATCATTTCCTGTACTTCTCCCAATCCTTCTTGGTAGGATTTCCCCATTTCGTAGGAAACCAACTTTCCTAACGGCTCTTTCAGTCTACGCAATTCTTCACCAAACTGACGAACGATTTCCCCACGTTGCGGAGCAGGCATCACCCTCCAGGTTTTGAAGGCTTCGGTTGCTGTAGCGATTACTTGTTCGTACTCCTCTTTGGTGGTTGAGGTTACTTTCCCAATCAAATCCCCATCTACAGGAGAATAGGAAGCTATTTCATTTTCCCCAGGCATCCAGTTGGATCCCGTAGAAGTTCCATGATTCGTTTCTTTAATTCCCAATTCTTGAAGGGCTTCTTCAATACCAAAGGAAGTGGCTACGTTTGACATAGTTATGCAGATTTTTTTTAATTCGAATTTGTGGGTGCGAATGTACGGAATACAGCTTATAATTGGAAGTAATTCCCCATCTTCTTAAGACTGTAACAAAGTTACTTACCGAAGATTCTATTTGGGAGTTCCGCAAACCCTTTTGTAAACCTGCTTTGCTAGTGGTAATATCTATTTTTCCTCCACCAATTGAATGTTATTCCCACAGGTATCATTAAATACAGCTATTACCACAGTGCCCACATCTTTTGGCTCCAAACTAAATTCGACCCCTAATTTTGTTAATCGGTCATACTCTTCTTGAACATTATCCACATAAAACCCTGTCCAAGGGATTCCCGATTTAAATAATTCGTCCTGAAAAACCTTTGCAGGTTCAAAATGGTTGGGCGCAGGTTCGAGCAATAATTCCGGACCATCTTGATCGTATTTGGAAACAACGGTTAACCATCTATTTCCTTCACTTAATGGGATGTCATATTTTTTTACAAAACCCAAAATGTCTACGTAAAAATCCAATGCTTTCTGCTGGTCCCTTACAGGTACGCTTACTACTTTTATTTTCATAATTTAAATTTTAATGAGTAACACTGCAATATGAACCAAATTTAAGTTTTGGACTTATCGAAAGTTGCTCTTCTATATTTCGATGGAGGCATTCCGGTTTTAGACTTGAATAAATTTGAAAATGAATTAACGCTATCGAATCCTACCGCATAACAGGTATCAGATACCGATTTACCTGCCTTCAAAAATTTTTTCGCCTTTTCACAATACGTTTATTGATTAAGTATTGTCTAGGCGTAACTCCGTAGTATTTTTTGAAAACCCGTATCAAGTGATATTTGGATGTTAACTGCAAATGAGCAAGCAAATCCAGATTTATCTCTTTATCAAAATCCGTGTCGATGTACCTTTTTGTATTAACCGCTACATCGATTTGAATCTCGTTCGAGAAACAGATTCCTTTTATTCTCTCAACTTCTTGAATGTAATGATTCATTGCAGATCGAATTGGTTAAAACCCTGCAGTACTAAGGGAAACTTTAAAGGATTGCCATTTTACTTATTCCCCTACAAAGCGTGGGTCCGTTTCCATGACGGTACCACAATTAGAGCAGGTTCTATGTTCTTCGGAGTTGTAGTAATCTTTAAAATGGGGTAAGAAGTCTTTTTCTACATCGTGAAGTTCGAAATATACTTCATGGAGCTTGTTGTTGCAGTTATCGCAAAACCACAATAGACCATCGGTATAGCCTTTCCCAGCTCTTTTACGTTCTACCACGAGTCCCACAGAATTCTCTCCACGAACGGGTGAATGGGGTGTGTTGGCAGGGTGCAAATACATATCGCCAGGACCCAAGGGCACTACTTTTCGCTCACCATCGTCTTGTACAATGAGTTCTATATTACCTTCCAATTGGTAGAAGAGTTCTTCGGTTTCGTTGTAATGGTAATCCTTCCGGGCATTGGGTCCCCCTACGATCATGACAATATAATCGCCAGAGTCTACATACAGGTTTTTGTTCCCAACGGGAGGTTTAAGGAGATCGCGGTTGTCTTCGATCCACTGATTTAGGTTAAAAGGTTTGGAAATAGCCATAGCCGTACTTTATATATGCTCTATAAAAGTACGGCAAATGCTTTAAAACTAAAAAACAACAAGAATTACTTTCTGTAAAAAAGTTGGGTAAAGTAGTATTTACCACGGGCGTTGGTCATAATGCCAAAACCGGAATGTGTATAATTTCCTTCTAAAACGCTCCTGTGGGATGGACTATTGAGCCATGCAGTAACCAACATCTGGGCAGAATCGTAGCCCGAAGCTACATTTTCTCCCACCGAAACAGCACCTCTGTCTTTTAAAGCCCTTGAACGATCGCCAAAATTGTCATGGTTGATTTGGGACATCTCAATCATGTATTTGGTATGTTCCACAGCATATGCCGAAGCATATTGTTGGTCGCGGGCGATCGTTGAAAGACCTATGGATACCCTATGTTCGTTAACCAATGCTAAAATCTCATTGGCCATCTCCCAATCGGTTTCCTGGGCTAAGTTAAGATCAATACTGTAGTTGGCTTCGTTGGCCACTACTTCCTCTTCTTTGGAGCATGAGGTGACTGTTAAAAACAGTACCGTAGCTAGTAGGCTAGTTTTTAGTAGATTCATTTTACGGGGGACATCAAATTTGGGGCTTGATGTTGAACCAAATGTAGGAAAAAAACAATACAAAATGCATTTAAACGTTGTTTATGTGCATTTCATCGATGTTTTTGTTAATTTTTGTCTTAAATTCTTACAATAAAATATTCGATGAGCTTCGGAAAACAGGGCGTTTTGCAGTATCTTCGTAAACAAATGGAAAAAAATGAAAAAAATTCAAATTTTAACACTTTTAATCGGATTTTTTGTGCTTTTCAGCTGCAAAAACAATGAAATCGATAATGAAAAGTCAGAAAATTCTGATATTCCTGAAACTTCTGTTTCCGAAAATGTCGAAACTTTTGGTATTGTTATTCACGGTGGCGCCGGAACCATTCGAAAAAAGAACATGAGCGATTCCTTAGAGCAAGCTTATAAAGACAAATTGGAAGAAGCC
>JANQKN010000008.1 GCA_028281065.1 Flavobacteriaceae bacterium
AATATGGAACAGCAACAGACTAAAAAATACAATACTTGGATATGGATTTTATCTATTGCAATTCCAGCGGCCGTCGGCGCCCTGTTCGGAATTAAAATCCCGAATGTAGAACCCCTTACGTTTTTGCCCCCCATTTATGCAAGTATTAATGGGCTAACCGCATTTTTGTTGGTTTTGGCTGTGGTTCAGATTAAAAAAGGGAACCGAAATGCCCATGAACGCCTTATAAAATTCTGCATATTGCTTTCCGTATTATTCTTGCTCATGTATGTTGCCTACCATATGACTTCCGAGTCTACGCCCTATGGAGGTGAAGGTGCTATTCGCTATGTGTACTTTTTTATACTCTTTACCCATATTCTTTTGTCCATAGGGGTAATTCCTTTCGTTTTAATTACCTATGTAAGGGCGCTTACGGGGAATTTCAAAATGCACAAAAAAATAGCCAAGATTACCTTTCCTATTTGGTTGTATGTGGCTGTAACTGGTGTAGTGGTTTACTTAATGATTTCTCCTTACTACTAAAATGAAAAAAGCAACCCTTCTTATAGCAATACTTTTCTTTTTGGTCTCAATACCTGTGGAGGCACAGTGTGCTATGTGTCGTGCCGTATTGGAGACCGAAGAAGGAGGAAATGCTGCAAAAGGAATAAACGATGGTATTGCTTACCTTATGCTGTTTCCTTATTTGCTTATCGGGACTGTGGGTTATGTGATCTATAGAATGCGAAAAAAGGCCCACCAAGAAGAAAATTAACATTTCCTTCACATATTTAATGTAACTATTTTTGAAGTTGATAGTCTAATGGGAAAGACTTTCACTAACCACACCTAGGTAAGTCTTAACATGAATTTTACAAAATAGCGGTACAAACCGCTTTACTTTGTAATAGGAACATATTCATTATGATAGAGATTAAAGACTTGCACAAATCTTACCAAATGGGAAGCAATTCCCTCCATGTGTTAAAAGGAATAAATTTCAGTGTAGAAGAAGGCGAATTGGTAGCCATTATGGGCTCCTCGGGTTCTGGAAAATCTACATTGCTCAATATTTTGGGAATGTTGGACGAATCCGACAGTGGAGAGTATACGCTAGATAATGTAGAGATCAAAAACCTTAATGAAACCAAGGCGGCTAAGTACCGCAATAAATTCTTGGGGTTTGTATTCCAATCCTTTAATCTTATCAATTACAAAACTGCAGCAGAAAACGTTGCACTCCCTCTGTATTACCAAGGGATGAAAAGAAAAGAAAGGCTCGAGAAAGCCATAAAATATTTGGAGCAGGTAGGCCTTAAAGAATGGGCTACCCATTTACCCAGCGAATTATCGGGTGGGCAAAAGCAAAGAGTTGCCATTGCCAGGGCCATGGCAGCAGAACCCAAAGTACTCCTAGCCGATGAACCTACAGGAGCATTGGATACCACAACTTCGTATGAAGTAATGGATCTCATTCAAAAGATTAACGACGCGGGGAACACGATTTTGGTGGTGACCCACGAGGAGGATATTGCCCATATGTGCAAACGCATTGTACACCTTAAGGATGGTGTTATTATGGAAGACAAAAAAATTGAACAGGTAAGAGCACAACAGTATGTTTAGTAGAGACCGTTGGCAAGAGATTTTTCAGTCTATAGGTAAGAACAGGCTTCGTACCTTTTTATCTGGATTTACCATTACCCTAGGTATTTTGATATTTACAGTACTTTACGGTTTTGGGAATGGGCTTAAAAATACTTTTCAGGAATTTTTTGTGGATGATGCTACCAATACCATCTGGCTTTTCCCAGGGAGAACCTCCAAACCCCATAAAGGATTTGCTACAGGAAGAAGGATAGAGTTTAGGAATGATGATATAGATGATATAAAAAAGGACTTTGCCATGTATGTAGAGTACATTACCCCTAGGATTTCCCGTGGGGGTACAGCGAAGTACAAAGGCGAGTCCAACACCTATACCACCCGAGCCGTAGGACCAGCCCATCAGGATAGTGAAAAGACGATCATTATGCAGGGTCGTTTTATCAATGAAAACGACATTAAGGAAAAGACCAAGAATATTGTAATTGGTCGATTGGTGAAGAAAGATCTTTTTAAGAATGGGGAAACGGCATTGGGAAAATATGTGGATATTGATGGTATCGCCTATAAGGTCGTAGGGGTTTTCCAGGATGACGGAGGTGACAATGAAGAGCGCTACATCTATATGCCTTATACCACAAGGCAATTGATAGAAAAGAATACCGACAAGATCGATCAGATTATCGTTGGATTTAAGTTAAGTATTGGATATGCAGGATCCAAAGCCTTCGAATCCAGCCTTAACAAGTACATGCGCAATAAGCATATTATCGCCATGGATGACCAAAACGGAATGTTTATTAGAAATGCTGCCGAAGGGGTAAAGCAAACCCTGTTGTTTGCAACTATTCTGCAATGGGTAGTTACGGGAGTAGCCATTGTGACACTTTTGGCTGGGATTATAGGAATAAGTAACATTATGGTTTTTGTGGTAAAGGAGCGAACCAAGGAATTGGGAATTCGAAAAGCCATGGGAGCTTCCCCTAAGAGTGTTGTGGGGATGGTACTTCAAGAGTCTGTATTCATTACTACCATTTCTGGGGTCGTTGGTTTGATCATAGGAATGATGACACTTAATTTCGTAGGTGTACGATTAGAAGACTATTTTATAAAGAATCCCTATGTAGGGACCGGAACTGTTATTGGGGCTACCATACTCCTGATTTTCTTTGGAGCGATAGCGGGTTATATACCAGCCAGAAGAGCCGCCAAAATAAAACCAATTGTTGCATTAAGAGACGAATAAGATGAAATTTATATTCGATAGGGAAACTTGGCAAGAGATTTACGGTTCTATTAGTAAGAACAAATTAAGGACCGTAATTACCGTTATTGGGGTACTTTGGGGGATCTTTGTTTATATAGGGCTTTCTGGGGCTGCCAAAGGATTGGATAACGGTTTCGAAAAAGAATTTAAAGACATTGCTACCAATAGCATGTTTGTTTGGGCACAACGTACCAGTATACCGCATGATGGTTTTAAGATTGGAAGGCCCATTCAATTAAAATTGGGCGATGTGGAAGCTTTAGAAAATCAGAACCCGGAAATTCAATTTATTGCCCCGAGGAATGTTAAGGGGATTTTTGGAGATGCCCCTGCGCAGGTGGTTCGGGGTTTAAATTCGGGGAATTATTCCACTTTTGGGGACTTCCCTGTGGTAGATAAAATAGCCCGAAAGAAGATTTACGATGGTGGCCGTTTTATAAACGACGAAGATATCGAGGAAGCGAGAAAGGTCTGTGTTATTGGGGAGCGGGTTCAGAAAGAACTTTTTGAAAAGGACGAGAACCCCATAGGACAATACATTAGAATAGATAATATCTACTTCCAAGTAGTAGGAATCCATAAATACGAACCTGGGGGAGGTTTTGAAGATGACAGTGCTATTTTTATACCTTTCACTACCTATCAGAAAATATACAATATGGGAGACAACGTTTCGTGGTTTGCTATCGCAGCCTATGATGATGCCGATATCGTTGGTTTGGAAAAAGACATCAAACAATCCTTAAAACGGATACACCAAGTACACCCTGACGATGAGCGTGCTTTTGGATCGTTCAATTTGGGCGAAGCCTTTGGTAAGATTATGGGATTTTCCAAGGGGATGAACTTGTTGTCATTAATTGTAGGAATCGCAACCATTATCGCAGGGGTTATTGCCATTGGTAATATCCTGCTTATTTCCGTAAAAGAACGGACCAAGGAATTGGGGGTTCGAAGGGCTCTGGGAGCTACTCCAAGGGAAGTTCGGGGCCAAATCATTTTGGAATCCGTGTTCCTTACTATCATTGCTGGGATTGTAGGTATTATTTGTGGCGCTCTGGTTTTGTCCTTAATAAATAATTTAACGGCAAACCAGGATGGTTTCCCATATACCAATCCAACAGTTCCTATTCCATTTATTATTGGAGCCCTAGTCATTATGGTTGTTTTAGGGACGCTTATAGGATTAATTCCTGCACAACGAGCAGTTAGTATACGCCCCATAGACGCATTAAGAGAAGAATAAAACAATAACCAAACCGATTATATAAAATCATTTACGAATGAAAAAAGTCTTAAAATACCTATTAATTGCATTTGTAGTTCTTGGAGGGCTATATGCCATTTTCTATTTCGGAAAAACCAACAGCAGATCTCCTATTACGTATACTACCGAAAAAGCTTTCTATACTTCTATTGAAGAGAAGACAGTGGCTACAGGGAAAGTAGTTCCAGAAGATGAGGTAGAAATCAAACCACAGATTTCCGGAATTATTGAGGAGATTTTTGTGGAAGAAGGAGATCCTATAGAAGCAGGGGACCTTATCGCCAAAGTGAAAGTAGTTCCTAACGAACAGACCCTAAACAGTTCTAGGGGGCGCGTTCAGAATGCACAAATTGCATTGAGTAATTCCGAAATTCTGTACAACCGAAACAAAGCCCTTTTCGAAAAAGGTGTTATTTCCTTGAATGAATTCCAAAACTTCGAGCTGTCATACAACCAGGCGCAACAAGAGCTTAACAATGCCCAGAGCGATTACCGAATTATCCGCGTAGGTTCTGCAGGAGGGTCTACTTCTGCCAACACTAACATTAGGGCTACCGTAACCGGGACGATCTTGGAGATTCCTGTAAAGGAAGGGGATCAGGTAATTGAAAGTAACAACTTTAACGCAGGTACTTCCATTGCTACCATTGCAGACCTCAATAAAATGATTTTTGAAGGGAAAGTGGATGAGGCCGAAGTAGGAAAACTTAAAATAGACATGCCACTTATGGTAAGCTTAGGAGCCATTCAAGATAAGGAGTTTGATGCCAAGCTGAAGTTTGTTGCACCCAAAGGAAACGAAGAACAAGGAGCTGTTCAATTCAAGATCGAAGGTGAAGTTTACTTGGATGATGAATATTTCATTAGAGCGGGATACAGTGCCAACGCTTCCATCGTACTTCAGAAAAAAGACAGTGCATTTGCCATTAAAGAAGCTTTGTTGCAGTTCGACAAAAAGGACCAAAAACCCTACGTAGAAGTGATGATAGGGGACCAAGAGTTCGAAAGGAAAGATGTAGAAGTAGGGATTTCCGATGGGATCAATATAGAAATCCTGTCTGGTATTACCGAAGATGATGACATCAAGGTGTGGAACAAGACCGAGCCTGTAAAGAAAGAAGAAGAGGACGCAGAGGAAGAAGAAGCTGATTCCAGTAACTAGAGCTTAAAACATTCCGGAACCATAACAGTTTCAGCAATCAAAAGACAAATTCAACAACCAGTCTGATCATGAAGAACATTGTAGTGATAGTAATACTTCTGTGCTTTAGCGTAGCTGCACAGTCGCAAACCAAAAAATGGACCCTAAAAGAATGTGTCCAGCATGCTTTGGAGAACAACATCTCCATCAAGCAGAGTGAGCTGGATGTGGAATTGGCCGAAATCGAAAAAAGTGATGCCTTGGGAAGATATTTGCCGTCCTTAAATGGTTCTGCTTCCAATTCTTGGAATACGGGTCTTACCCAAAACATTACCACAGGGGTTTTGGAAAATCAAACTTCCCGAAACTCTTCCTATAGCATTACTGCCGGAGTTACCATATTTAATGGGTTGAGCAACCTAAGAACTATGCAGCGGGCTAAAATATCGCAATTGGCGTCGGAATATGGGTTGTCCAAAATGAAGGATGATATTTCCTTATTGGTGGCCAATGCCTATTTACAAGTACTTACCAACAAAGCCAATCTGGAAGTAGCGATTTCGCAAAATGGAGTAACCCAAGAGCAGATTAACCGTACTAAGGAATTGGTAGATGCAGGAGTACTTCCAACGGGTGATCTTTTAGAAATCCAGGCAACTGATGCTACCGAAAAACAGAACATTGCGGTGGCCGAAAACTCTGTGAAGATTTCCTTGGTAAGCTTAGCACAATTGCTTTTGGTGAAAGATTACGAAAACTTCGATATCCAAGATGAAGGTTATGATATTATTGACGAAGGGATTTCCGCCAAGGGGATTTCAGAAATCATAGCTTCTGCACAAGAGAATAGGAGTGAAGTAAAGATTGCTCAGGCCAATTTCGATTTGGCGCAAAAAGACCTTCAAATTTCCAGGTCTGCGTACTACCCAACCTTGAATGCTTTCTTCAATTACAATACAAGGGAGTCCGATCTACCCAGCGGTATCGAAACCATTATAGATAGTGACAACCCTGTGATACAAACCGATGCTCCAATTGGAGTTGTCGATGGAACCGGAGAAGCTGTTTTTGGTCTGCAACCCAATGTTATTGGAGCTAGGGAATTGGATCCTTTGCCATTTTCCGAGCAGTTGTATTTAAATGATGGTATCTCTTACGGCTTTCAGCTAAACGTGCCTATTTTCAATGGTTTTTCTACCCGTAACAGTGTAAAGCGAAGCGAGGTAAATGTAAAGAGACAAGAGTTTTTACTAGAACAAGCCAAATTGGACTTAGAATCTACCGTTTATCAAGCATACGTAGATGCCAAAGGTTCACTGAAAGCCTTTGAAGCAGCTCAGAAAGCTGCAGAATCTCAAGAGTTGGCGTATCAGTATGCCAAGGATCGTTACGATGTGGGGTTGACCAATGCTTTCGATTTCAGTCAATCGAAATTGCGTTACGATAATGCGCAAATAGAGCTAAATAGATCCAAATACGATTACATTTTTAAATTAAAAGTGTTAGAATTGTACTTTGGAATCTCAGCCACCGATTTAAGGTTTTAGTCAAGAAAAGACTTTTATTAGATTGAAGAAATAAAAGACTGATGTCGAACATACTTTGCATAGAGACAGCAACAACAAATTGTAGCGTAGCGCTTTCGGTAAACGGAAGCGTTCGTTCTTTAAAGGAGGACAATACCAAAGGCTATTCCCATGCCGAGAAACTGCACGTGTATATAGAAGATGTCCTTACTGACGCAGGAATGCATAAACAGGATTTAGATGCCATAGCGGTAAGTAAGGGCCCCGGTTCATACACTGGACTTAGAATTGGGGTTTCGGCAGCTAAGGGGCTTTGTTTTGCCTTGGATATCCCTTTGCTTTCCATTGCTACTATGGAATCCCTAATGCATCAATCCAACGAAGACGCTCGATTCTATATCCCCATGTTGGATGCCCGAAGGATGGAAGTGTATTGTGCTGTTTTTGATGAAAATAGAAAACAGATTCAGGATACCCAAGCCAAAATAGTGGATGAAACTTCGTTTCAAGAATACTTGGAACAAGGGAAGGTTTCTTTTTTGGGTAGTGGCGTAGAAAAGTTCGAGAACATCTGTAAGCACCCAAATGCAATATTTAACCCGAGTGCTTTACCTTCCGCTAGGGAAATGGCTGCCATAGCCCAGGAAAAATACCAAAATGGCGAGTTTGAAGACGTCGCCTATTTCGAACCCTTCTACCTAAAGGATTTTATAGTTGGAAAATAAACTAAAGGGAATTGTAATATTCGAACAATTTTTTTAGATCCTCATCATCCGATAACTTTATCTTATTCTCTTTGATGAATTTTTTGATCGCACCCTGTTGCTCTCCAAAGAGCTTTAAGGCCTTCTTTTTTGAAGTAGGAAACTCTTTGTAATTTCCATCGGCATCTACCATATAATAAACAGACTTGTCCTTATAACGGGCAGGAGAAGTTCGTGTTAATGAAGTAGTAGCTTGTATACGCTCGTAATACGTTTTGGAGTGCTTCTTTAGGAGGCTCGCTTTATCGCCAGCATATATAACCTGGTAATAGGTATTGTCGTTGCCCAACATAAAAAGTTGATCGCCAATGCGAACTTTGAATTCTTTGGATTTAATTATCTGGTGAGCTTCATCCTCGGGGGTGCCTATATTTACTTTCCCCTTGAACAAATCGTTGTACACATTGTACTTTATGGCGATGTTTTGAGCAACCACTTTGTCATTTTGTAGAATGGCTCCCAGTCTGTAGTTCGGGTACAGATAAGCAGACCCTTTTACTTCATCGGAGTCGTCTATGTTTTCGTCAACAGCACCAGTGACGTAAACAGAACTCATGCGGGTGTAATTGGAATTGGAAGTAACCTCGGCAGTACTTACGGCTTGGGCATATAGACCAGAGGCGCTTATAAGAAGAATGGAAAGGGCAAGATAACGTTTCATTTTTCGGTTTTTTAATTGACCCCCCTAAATTAAAAAAGAAACCGCTATCTCGTGAAAAGATAACGGTCTTGTTTTATCAATGAAGAGTTTTTTATGATTTAAACTCTCAGTTTTATAGAGAATCGTAATAACGCATTAGCTTTACCAATGCATATTCCTTGTTAATGTTAAGGTGATTTTCATTGGCATGCTTCTTTAAAGCTTTCTTTTTGTCCCCAAACATTCCAAATTTTCCGTTTCTGGATTTAGGGAAAGCCTTTATGGCACCAGTTTCCTTATCTGCCAAATAGTAGAATTCTTTCTCTTTGTACATGGCAGGGATGTCACGGGTAAGACTGGTCATAGACTCAGATCCTTCCAAGTACTCCTTGGTAATCTTCTTGTAAAGGTCATACTTTTCACCTTCATGCAACACAAGGAAATAGCCGGAAGTAGTTAATCCTTCCTTGTTGGGAACATATACAAATGTTTTGTTAAGGATTTTTGCGTAGATATCCGGAGACTTTACCATAACCCTAGCAGTACGGTTGTGGTCGTCGGCTTTACGCTTTATTTCAATCTCGTCCCTAAGGGCGTTGTAACGAATAGCAACACCAGTAGCTAGGAGCTTACCATCCTTTAGGACATTTCCTTTGCTAAATTCTTTTTCTTCATAAGGTGATCCAGAAATACGCTCTATAGCTGGATAAGCCTTAATTGGGGTGTTGGTAACATATTGGGTTGAAGATTTTTCTTCAGTGGCCATCTGTCCATAAGAAACATTGGAGCAAACAAATAGGGAAAAAGCAACAACTGCTAAAATTTTTCTCATAGCATTTAAATTTTTTAAGATGATAAAATTAGGTTTGTTTCGTGTCATTTTGAACTTATAAAACCTATGGTTTATAAACGCGGGGGAAAACATCATAATATCACCGCGATAGGGTGCCTTTCGAAGAGGCAGGTGCGAATATATAAAATCTGTAGTTTTAAGGTGTTAAAAATGAGTAAAAAATGAGAACTCGGCACTTTTATGTCGTATTTCCCGAGCGGGGCTTACTATTTTAACAGTTCAAGTGCCTTATCTGTATCAGTTACAGGTAGCTTACACGTATTATTTACACAAACGTAAATAAGGGTTTTGCCCTCCAAAAAACGACCTTTTAATAAAGGAAGTTCGCCAGCAGATTTACTACCCGCCAAAAGCACATTTGGTAAATAGGTTTTGCCGATCTCGGCTAATTTATCCTCAACTTCTGGGCCAACTACAACAATTTCATAGTATTGAGTTTGATAATGGGCCAAAAGATCGAGCCAATTCGAAAACCCACTTGGGTATTTTTCCATTTCATGGGCAATATTCTTTAGCATTTGCTGTGCGACCTCGGCGTATTCCTTTTCATCTAAATGATGGGAAAGGACAAAAAGGTTTTTGGCCATAATGGAATTGGAAGCCGGAATTACGTTGTCACGGTATTCAAAATTCCGGGTTACGATTTCAGGATCGTCTGTAGAAGTGAAATAGAACATTCCACTTTCAGCATCGAAGAACTTCTCGAAAGCATAATCGACCAATTGCTTGGAGGTCGTTAACCATTTCTCATCCAAAGTAACTTCATAAAGCGCAATAAAAGCACTAACCGCTGCCGAATAATCCTCTAAGTAACCGTTAATGGTACTCTTTCCATCCTTGTAACTATGAAAGAGAGCTCCATTTTCCCGCAATTGATTTTCTAATAGAAAGTTTCCGTTTTTCACAGCACTGGCTAGATAAGAAGGATTCCCAAAGGCTTTATATGCATCTATATAACCTTTTATCATGAGACCATTCCATGAGGTGAGGGTCTTATCGTCCAACCGGGGTCTAATCCGTTTGTTTCGGAAAGTTAATAACTTCGATTTCCAATCTTTCTTTTTCTGGGACAAAACATCCAAGGATAAAGAATGGCTTTGTGCAAAAGAGTTGTCGCTTTCATTACGGATAAGGACATATTTGCCTTCCTCTTCCCATTTGCCAAAATCATTCACATTATAATAGGAAGCAAACAGGTCGAAATCCGCTCCCAATTGTTCTTTCAATTCTTCTTGAGTGTAGATATAAAAAGTTCCTTCTTCCAGTTCGCCCGCTTCCGTTTCGCTGTCTGCATCCAATGAAGAATAAAAAGCCCCATTTTCTTGGGTCATTTCCCTTTCAACAAACGAAAGGGTTTCTTCAACCACCTCTTTGTAAAGGGGATTCCCAGTAGCAGCATAGGCATGACTGTATAAACTAGTCAGTTGGGCATTATCATATAGCATTTTTTCAAAATGTGGGACATGCCATCGCTCATCTACACTGTAACGGGCAAAGCCTCCCCCTATATGGTCATAGACGCCACCATAGGCCATTTTTTTCAAGGACAAAGCTACCTGATCCAGTAGCTTTTCGTCATTATTTACAACCGCTTGTCTAAGTAAGTATTCCCAATTGGAGGGTGTCATAAACTTAGGGGCGCCCCTAAAACCACCATGAATTGTATCGAAACTATAGCTCCAGGCATCTATGATGGATGTTGTGTTGTATTCTTTAAAATCGAGATCATCCGTATTTAGTGTGATGAGGTCAATGCTCTTAATACCTTCTTCCAATCGGGAGGCATATTCGGTTAGTTTGTCTGGATCCTCTTCATATAGGGTTTGAACCTGGTTTATGGCCTGAATCCAATCTTCTTTAGGGAAATAAGTGCCTCCCCAGACAGGTCGGCCGTCAGGTAGTGTAATTACATTGAGTGGCCATCCCGCGCTTCCCGTTAAGAGCTGAACGGCATTAATATATATCTGGTCTACATCGGGACGTTCTTCGCGGTCCACTTTTACCGAAATGAAGTTTTTGTTCATAACGGCAGCCACAGTGGAATCTTCAAAACTTTCGCGCTCCATAACATGGCACCAATGGCAAGCTGCATATCCAATACTAACGATCATTAACTTATTCTCTTCCTGGGCCTTTTTTAAGGTGGTTTCGTTCCAGGGCATCCAGTTTACGGGATTGTGCGCGTGTTGTAGTAAATACGGGCTGGTCTCATTGACCAAGGCGTTGGTATAAAGATGTTCTTCTTTCAAATCGTCTTTTTTTGAAGTATTACAGGAAACAGCAATCAATATAAGGGATAAAGCAATGTATCTTACCATTGTAAAAATCTTAGAAAACAAAAATACGCTTTTGAAATTTCAAAAACGTATCAAATAAAAGCAATGGGTGAAGGTTATTTTACTTCAAAAGTAATTTTAACATTTACACGGAATTCGGTCACATCGTCACCATTTACAATAGCGCTTTGCTCATTAATATAAACCGAACGGATATTTTTAATGCTTTTGGCGGCCTGTTTTACCGCATTTTTGGTGGCATCTTCCCAACTTTTGTTAGAGTTTGCCAATACTTCAATCACTTTAAGTACTGCCATGTTCAATTGTATTTATGGTTAATGTTAATTACTGTAAGGTACAGAATATTACCCTAAATACACAAAAACAAAGGAAGGGATTACCCGTTAACAGCTTCGACAGTCATAACCCTACCCTGTAGCATTTCACGAAGCATGGTTTCTATACCATTTTTAAGCGTAACTGTGGAAGAAGGACATCCACTGCAAGCCCCTTGCAAAATAACCCGTACGGTTTTAGTTTCCTCATTAAAAGAATCGAAGGCAATATGCCCTCCATCACCAGCCACAGCAGGCTTTACGTATTCATCGAGGATGGAAACAATTTCCTTTTCAATATCCGTTATGGGTTCCCTAACACTGGATTTTGGGATGGTTTCGGAATCAGTTTCCGTTGTTTTTCCACTGTTTTTCAGAATACCATCGGTAAAAACAGGTTTCCCGTCTTCAATATAGGATCTAATAAACTCCCTTAATTCCATGGAAACTTCCTGCCATTCCACGATATTGTATTTCATTACCGAAACATAATTGGCGCTTATAAATACTTCCTTTACAAAGGGGAATCCAAATAAAGCCTGCGCTAATGGGGCCTCTTGGGTGTCGTCTATGCTTTTAAATTCGAAAATCCCTTCAGAAAGTGGCTTATTGGCCACAAATTTCATTACGGTTGGGTTAGGAGTGCTTTCCGCATAGATGGTTACAGGGACTTTTTTAGGGGTTTCATCGGCTACAACCACAGGTTTTCCAGTGTTTAGATAGGAAACGATGCTTTCTGCAACCTCTTCCTGCACATCTTCCCAGCTAACGATATTGTATTTTTCAATAGCAATAAAATTCTGCGAAATATATACGGTTTTTACAAAAGGAAGATGAAATAATTGTTGTGCAATGGGGCTGGGTGCAGCCTCCTCAATATTGCCAAATTCGTAACTATTTGCCTGAGTTAGGAAAGAATTTACAATAAATTTAACAATATTTTCGTTGTTAGTGGGCTGGATGGAAATGTTAAATTGAGGCATTGGTATCGATAATTTTTGCAAAATTAGGAAAGAAAACCAATGTATTCAATATATTTGGCAACTTAATGACCTATTTATGAAGAAAGTATTACTCCCGCTAGTTTTGCTCATACATGGTATTGTCTTTTC
>JANQKN010000106.1 GCA_028281065.1 Flavobacteriaceae bacterium
AATTAGGATAAATGACAACAGATCCAATCGCAGATTTTCTAACAAGGGTTAGAAATTCAGTAAAAGCAGGACACAGAGTAGTAGAAGTACCTGCTTCTAATTTAAAAAAGGAGATTACCAAGATCTTATTCGATCAAGGATACATCTTAAGCTACAAATTCGAGGATAAGGGACCGCAAGGGACCATCAAGATTGCCTTGAAATATGATAAGCTTACCAAGGATCCGGTAATCAAGAAGATTCAAAGAGTTAGTAAACCAGGTTTACGTAAGTATTCAGGTTCTACCGAGATGCCTCGTGTATTGAATGGTTTGGGTATTGCTATTGTGTCTACTTCTGCGGGAGTAATGACAGGAAAGCAAGCTGCCAACCAGAATGTAGGTGGAGAAGTACTTTGTTACGTATACTAATTTAATAAAGACTAGAAATGTCAAGAATAGGTAAAAGCCCAGTAGCAATCCCAGACGGTGTAACCGTTGAGGTGAACGACAATGTAGTTACCGTAAAAGGGAAGTTAGGCGAGTTAACTCAGGAGATATCCGACGTTAGCGTAAAAGTGGAAGAAGGAAACGTAGTTTTAGAGCGTCCTTCCGATGCGAAAGATCACAGAGCAAAACACGGTTTGTACCGTGCACTTATCAATAATATGGTGGAAGGTGTATCCAAAGGATGGACCAAAGAACTAGAATTGGTAGGGGTAGGTTACCGTGCCAGCAACCAAGGCAACAAATTGGATTTGGCCATTGGTTTTTCTCACAATATAGTTATGGACATCGCTCCCGAAGTAAAAGTGGAGACCGTAAGTGAGAAAGGAAAAAACCCTATTGTAAAATTAACGTCTCACGACAAGCAATTGGTAGGACAAGTTGCGGCTAAGATCCGTGGCTTCCGTAAGCCAGAACCTTACAAAGGAAAAGGGATCAAGTTTGTTGGAGAGATCATTAGAAGAAAAGCAGGTAAATCTGCATAAGAAATTAAGTTATGGCATTATCTAAAAGCGAAAGAAGAGATCGCATTCGTTTCAGAATTAGAAAGAGTGTTTCTGGTACCGAGCAACGTCCACGTTTGGCTGTTTTCAGAAGCAACAAAGAAATCTATGCGCAACTTATCGACGATGTAAATGGAAAAACCATTACCGCTGCATCTTCAAGAGATAAAGATATCGATGCTTCCAATGGTAACAAATCGGAAGTAGCGAAAATGGTTGGTAAGGCAATTGCCGAAAAGGCAACTAAGGCTGGCGTGGAAAGTGTTACTTTCGACAGAGGCGGTTACCTATATCACGGAAGAGTTAAATCATTGGCCGAAGGAGCTCGCGAGGGCGGACTAAAATTCTAAGAATATGTATCAAGATTATAAAAACGTAGAAACAGTTAAGCCCGGAGGTCTAGAATTAAAAGATCGTTTGGTTGGTGTACAACGTGTTACCAAAGTAACCAAAGGAGGTAGAGCTTTCGGATTTTCAGCTATTGTTGTAGTTGGTGATGAAAACGGTGTAGTTGGTCAAGGACTTGGAAAGTCTAAAGACGTAGCTAGCGCTATTGCAAAGGCTATCGAAGATGCTAAGAAGAACTTGGTACGTATTCCTATTAACAAAGGAACACTTCCTCACGAACAAAAAGGTAAATACGGTGGAGCAAGAGTAACTTTGTTACCTGCTGCTCCTGGTACCGGGGTAATCGCCGGTGGAGCCGTACGTGCTGTATTGGAAGCCGTAGGAGTACACGATGTATTGTCAAAATCCCAAGGATCCTCTAACCCTCACAATGTAGTAAAAGCTACTTTCGATGCATTGTTGCAGATGAGAAGTGCTCAGACCGTTGCGAGACAAAGAGGAATTTCACTTGAGAAATTGTATAAAGGATAAAATACTATAGAGATATGGCAAAGATAAAAGTAACAAAGGTGCGCAGTGAGATTAACCGTCCACAAAATCAGAAAAGAACCCTTTTGGCTCTTGGTCTGAAAAGAATCGGTCAAACTGTTGAGCACGAGGATACGCCAAATATCCTTGGTATGATAAAAAAAGTTAATCACCTAGTTTCTGTTGAAACTAAATAAGATATTGAACAATGGATTTAAGTAATTTAAAACCAGCTGAAGGTTCGGTTAAAAAACAAGGAAAGCGTGTTGGACGTGGACAGGGATCCGGTAAAGGGGGAACTGCTACACGTGGGCACAAGGGAGCTAAGTCCCGTTCTGGATACTCTAAGAAACTAGGATTCGAAGGAGGACAGATGCCATTACAGCGTCGTGTTCCTAAGTTCGGTTTCAAGAACATTAACCGCAAAGAGTACCAAGGAGTAAACTTGGATACCCTTCAGGAATTAGTAGACAATAAGAAAATTAAGGATACTGTAGATTTCGATACTATGGTAAGTCTAAGACTTGCTGGCAAGAATGAAATGGTGAAGATTTTGGGAAGAGGCGAGCTAAAAGCAAAATTGAAAGTATCTGCTCATAAGTTCACTGCTTCTGCAAAAGCTGCCATAGAAGCTGCTGGAGGTGAAGCCGTAGAACTTTAATTATTTACAAAAGGATGAAATTTATTGATACCATAAAAAATGTTTTCAAAATAGAAGAGCTTCGTAACCGAATCTTGGTAACGTTGGGTCTTCTATTGGTGTACCGTTTTGGTGCGCAAGTTGTATTGCCAGGAATTGACGCTTCTAAACTTGCCGAGTTCTCTGGTAAATTTCAAGCTGGAGGAATCGGAGGATTGCTAGACGCATTCACCGGAGGAGCCTTCTCCAATGCTTCTGTTTTTGCATTGGGGATTATGCCCTATATCTCAGCTTCTATTGTGGTACAATTAATGCAGATTGCCATCCCTTACCTTCAAAAATTACAGAAAGAAGGAGAAAGTGGTAGAAAAAAGATCACTCAGATTACCCGCTGGTTAACCATAGGTATCTGTTTGGTACAGGCCCCAAGTTACTTGGCAGGTCTTGGATTCTTAGGGGTTCCGGATGATGCATTTATCTTGATTCAGCAAGGGCACTCTACCATGTTCTATGTTTCTTCTGTAATCATTTTGGTGACTGGATGTATTTTCGCCATGTGGTTGGGTGAGAAGATCACCGACAAGGGAATCGGTAATGGTATCTCCATCCTTATTATGGTGGGTATTATTGCCATCTTACCACAGTCTTTTGCTCAGGAATTGGCTTCAAGCCCGTTCATGATGGTATTGATCGAGTTGGTAATCTGGTTTGTAATTATACTGCTTTCGGTATTGTTGGTATTGGCTGTTCGTAAAATACCTGTGCAATATGCACGAAGAACAGCAAGTGGAGGATACGAAAAGAACATTTTTGGAGCAAGACAGTTTATCCCATTAAAGCTGAATGCTTCCGGGGTAATGCCTATCATCTTTGCTCAGGCTTTAATGTTCGTTCCTACAGCTTTGGCCAACTTACCAAGAATTAAAGACACAGAGTTTGGTCAGTCCATGTTGGCTACCTTCAGTGATATTTTTGGATTGTGGTACAACGTAGTGTTTGCACTATTAATTATCATATTCACGTATTTCTATACGGCGATCACTGTACCTACCAACAAAATGGCAGATGACCTAAAACGTAGTGGTGGATTTATCCCAGGAATTAAGCCAGGGACGGACACTGCAGAGTACTTAGATAGAATCATGTCTCAGATTACATTGCCTGGATCTATTTTCTTGGCGCTAATCGCAGTTTTCCCTGCTTTTATCGTAAAGCTTATGGGTGTGCAGCAAGGATGGGCATTGTTCTTCGGGGGTACTTCACTCTTAATTATGGTAGGGGTTGCTATCGATACGATGCAACAAATAAACTCCTACTTGTTGAACCGTCATTACGACGGATTAATGAAAAGTGGTAAAAACAGAAAAGCAGTAGCATAATATGGCAAAGCAACCCGCAATAGAACAGGACGGAACCATTGTAGAAGCATTATCCAATGCGATGTTCCGTGTAGAATTGGAAAATGGTCATATTGTTACAGCACACATTTCGGGTAAGATGCGTATGCACTACATTAAGTTGTTGCCCGGAGATAAGGTAAAATTAGAGATGAGCCCTTACGATTTAACAAAGGCTCGTATAACATACAGATACTAAAGAGATGAAAGTAAGAGCATCCGTTAAAAAAAGAAGTGCCGACTGCAAGATCGTACGCAGAAAGGGCAGATTATATGTAATTAATAAAAAGAACCCAAGGTTCAAACAAAGACAAGGATAAGTTATGGCAAGAATCGCAGGTGTAGATATCCCGAAGCAAAAAAGGGGTGTAATCGCGTTAACGTACATCTTTGGAATCGGTAAAAGCCGTGCGCAAGATGTATTGGAAAAAGCCGGAGTTAGCGAAGACAAAAAAGTAAACGAATGGAACGATGACGAAATCGGTAAAATTCGTGAAGCTGTAGGGTCTTACAAAATCGAAGGTGAGCTACGTAGTGAAGTTCAATTAAGCATTAAGCGCTTAATGGATATCGGTTGTTACAGAGGTATTCGTCACAGAACGGGTCTTCCATTAAGAGGGCAGCGTACTAAGAATAACTCAAGAACGAGAAAAGGAAAACGTAAAACAGTTGCTAACAAGAAAAAAGCAACTAAATAATACCTAGAGATATGGCAAAGTCTAGTACAAAAAAGCGTAAAGTTAATATCGAAGCTGTAGGTGAAGCTCATATCACTGCTTCCTTTAACAATATTATCATTTCGTTGACCAATAAAAACGGAGATGTTATCTCTTGGTCCTCTGCCGGTAAAATGGGCTTTAGAGGATCTAAGAAGAACACTCCTTATGCTGCTCAATTAGCTGCAGAAGATTGTGCTAAAGTAGCGCAGGAAGCTGGTCTTCGTAAAGTAAAAGTTTACGTAAAAGGACCTGGAAATGGTAGAGAATCTGCCATCCGTACCATCCACAATTCCGGAATTGAAGTTACCGAAATCATCGACGTAACCCCAATGCCGCACAACGGATGTCGTCCACCAAAAAGACGTAGAGTATAATTTAATTTAGTATAAACCTGAAGGAGCCCGAAAGCTAGAGGATGACCTTAATTTAGTTTTCCCTTCAAAATTCAATTTTTAAAATGGCAAGATATACTGGTCCAAAAACAAAAATCGCCCGTAAGTTTGGAGAGGCTATTTTTGGAGAAGACAAATCTTTCGAAAAAAGAAACTACCCTCCAGGACAACACGGTAACAACCGTAGGAGAGGTAAAAAATCCGAGTACGCTATTCAGTTGGCTGAAAAGCAAAAAGCAAAGTATACTTACGGAATCTTGGAGCGTCAGTTCCGAAACATGTTTAAAAAAGCAACCGCAGCATCTGGAATTACAGGTGAGGTATTGCTTCAACTGTGTGAGTCCCGTTTGGACAACGTAGTATACCGTATGGGAATCGCCCCTACGCGTAGCGCTGCAAGACAATTGGTGTCTCACCGTCATATTACCGTTAACGGAGAAAAAGTTAACATTCCATCTTACCAACTAAAGGCTGGAGATGTGGTTGGAGTTAGAGAAAAATCCAAATCTCTAGAAGCCATCCAAAATTCGTTGGCAAATGCAAGTCATGTATATGAGTGGATTACTTGGAACTCTGAGACCAAAGAAGGAACTTTTGTTTCTGTGCCTCAGCGTCTACAGATCCCAGAAAACATTACTGAGCAATTAATCGTAGAATTATATTCTAAATAATAAATTTAATCACATTGGTATTTGGCCAAAGGGTTTTTTAGTCCTCTTCAAACTTTTAAACCGCGCAACCAAATAACAATTAAAACGAAGAACAACAATATGGCAGTATTTAGTTTTCAGAAGCCTGATAAAGTTATCATGATCAATTCGACAGATTTCGAAGGGAAATTTGAATTTCGCCCTTTGGAACCTGGATATGGATTGACCGTAGGTAACGCCTTAAGACGTGTTTTACTTTCCTCTTTGGAAGGTTTTGCAATTACTTCGGTACGTATCGAAGGTGTAGACCACGAGTTTTCTACAATTGCAGGAGTAGTGGAAGATGTAACTGAAATCATCTTGAACCTTAAACAAGTACGTTTTAAGCGTCAAATTGATGAAATAGATAATGAAACAGTAACCATTTCCGTATCTGGACAAGAGGTGTTGACTGCTGGAGATTTCCAGAAGTTCATTTCCGGTTTCCAGGTGTTGAACCCAGATTTGGTAATCTGTAACATGGACTCTAAGGTGAATCTTAATTTCGAGATTACCATCGAAAAAGGTCGTGGATACGTTCCTGCAGAGGAGAACAAAAAGGCAAACGCCCCTCTTGGAACAATCTTTACCGACTCTATCTATACCCCCATCAAAAATGTGAAGTATAGCATAGAGAACTATCGTGTAGAGCAAAAGACCGATTACGAAAAATTGGTTTTCGAAATCATTACCGATGGTTCCATTCACCCAAAAGATGCTTTAACCGAGGCTGCTAAAACCTTGATTCACCACTTCATGTTGTTTAGCGACGAGCGTATCACCCTTGAGGCCGATGAAATCGCTCAAACCGAAACATACGATGAGGAATCATTGCACATGCGTCAGCTACTAAAGACCAAGTTGGTAGACATGGACCTTTCCGTTCGTGCCTTGAACTGTCTTAAAGCAGCCGAAGTAGATACTTTGGGAGACTTGGTATCTTACAACAAGAACGATCTTATGAAGTTCAGAAACTTTGGTAAAAAGTCCTTGACCGAACTAGAAGAACTAGTGAACGTAAAGGGATTGAACTTCGGTATGGATCTTTCCAAATACAAATTAGATAAAGATTAAGTAATTCATCATAATTTGCTCCCCAGAATGGGTCGTAGCAAGATGATGGTTAAAAACAAATGTCATGAGACACGGAAAAAAAGTAAATCACTTAGGAAGAAAGACAGCTCACAGAAAAGCGATGTTGGCTAATATGGCTTGTTCATTGATCGAGCACAAGCGAATCAATACAACCGTAGCCAAAGCAAAAGCTTTAAAGAAATTTGTAGAGCCATTGGTAACTAAGTCGAAAGAAGATACTACGCACAACCGTCGTATCGTCTTCAGTAGATTACGCCAAAAACAAGCAGTAACCGAGCTTTTCAGGGAAGTTGCTGTAAAAGTAGGAGATCGTCCAGGAGGATATACCCGTATCATTAAGTTGGGTAACCGTTTGGGGGATAATGCAGAAATGGCGATGATCGAGTTGGTAGATTACAATGAGTTGTACAATGCCGGCAAGCCTGCTAAAAAGAAATCAACACGTCGTAGCCGTCGTGGTGGTGGTGCAAAAGCAGCAGCTCCCGTAGCAACTACAGCTGCCAACAAAGAAGAAGAATAAATTGAATTTTTCGAATGTGAATAACAAAGGGATAAGCTTTTAAAGTTTATCCCTTTTTTTGAACTATTTTTGCAAAACTTTTGTTCTGAACATGAAATACCAAACACGTAAAAAAGCCCTCATACTTTTAGCAGATGGAACCATCTTCTATGGAAAAGCAGTTGGGGGAAAAGAAGGCTCCGCTTTTGGGGAGGTTTGTTTTAACACGGGAATGACCGGATACCAGGAAATCTTTACAGATCCTTCCTATTTTGGTCAACTTATGGTTACCACCAATGCACACATTGGAAACTACGGAACCAACGAAGACGAAGTAGAATCCAACAGTGTAAAGATCGCTGGACTTATCTGTAGAAATTTCAGTTACCACCATTCGCGCCATTCCGCAGACGATTCTTTAGAGTCTTTCTTGGATCAAAATAATCTCTTGGCCATAAGCGATGTGGATACCCGCGCCTTGGTAAGCTATATCCGCGATAACGGTGCCATGAATGCCGTGATTTCTACCGATGTGGACAATATTGAAGGTTTAAAGAAACAATTGGCCGAAGTACCCGATATGAACGGACTCGAGTTGGCCAGTAAAGTATCTACCCAACAACCCTATTATTTTGGGCACGAAAATGCCACCTATAAAATTGCAGCATTGGATATTGGGATAAAAAGAAACATCCTTCGCAATCTGGCAGAAAGGGATGCCTACATAAAAGTATTCCCTTACGACGCCACTTTCGAAGAAATGGCGGCCTTTAATCCCGATGGTTACTTCTTGAGCAACGGTCCTGGAGATCCGGAACCCCTTGAGCAATCCATTGCTACAGCAAAAGACATATTGAAAACCGAAGCCCCTGTGTTTGGAATTTGTTTGGGGCATCAAGTATTGGCTTTGGCCAACGGTATTTCCACTTACAAAATGCACAATGGGCATAGAGGGATAAACCACCCTATAAAAAACCTATTAACAGGAAAAGGAGAGATCACTTCCCAAAACCATGGCTTTGCCATTAACAGGGAAGAGACCGAAGCCCATCCCGATGTGGAAATAACTCACGTACACCTAAACGATAACACCGTAGCCGGAATCCGATTGAAAGGAAAACCTGTATTTTCTGTACAGTACCATCCAGAAGCCAGTCCAGGGCCACACGATGCATCCTATCTTTTCGATCAGTTCTTGGAAAACATAAAAAATGCTAAATTGGAAAAGGCCCATTAAATTGGGCTTTTTGTTTTTAGGATGAAACGAAAAAAAATACTCAAAATAACCCTCATTGTAGTAGCTATCCTTTTTTTTGGGTATTATTTTTTGGCCAATACGTTAGTTAATCTAATCGGGGTTCCCTTAGCAGCCAAACATTCCTACGAAGCATGGCAAATGGAGGGACTTTCTGCTGAAGAGCTTATGCAAGAGGAAACAAATCAAGACCTTTTTACCTTACCCTTTTTTGGAGAAGTACCCTTGTCCCATCCTAGGGAGATTGATGTCGTTAAAGATGTAAACGGTCAGGAAGTTAAGATGGATCTCAATTTTGAAGGAGATAGCGTAGAAAAGGAGCGGCTTCAAGCCCTAAAAGCCCTACTGCTGCGTTTGGATGAGAAGGAAGTTGAAACTAAGAATGAGCTTATTAAAAATTTCAACGAAGGAGGAACGGTAAAGGAATATATAACATTTCACCTTTCTGAATTGGATTCCCAGGTTTTGAAAGAACATCTTAAAACGACCAATCCAGTAAATGAAGAGACCCTGTTGTCTGCATTGTATCTGTACCGTATTGGTTTCTACGTAGATTCTAACGATTCTTTTGCAGTCTTCGATTATACCATTGGAAAAGACATTGTGGATGGCTTGGTTGTTGTTCGGCTCAATACCAAAGGGGACATAGTGGAAATTCTTCAAGAAAGTTGATGTGTTGCACGATAACAAGGGATGAAAAAACGAATGAATTCAATAAAAACGATTTAACCGAAACACAGTTTCTTTGTGCTGTTTTCGGCCTTTTATAAAACCTACAATTTGTATCTTTCACACAAGTAAAAAACAAAAACTATGAGCATTATTATCGACATTCATGCTAGGCAAATATTCGATTCCCGTGGGAATCCTACCGTAGAGGTAGATGTTATTACCGAAAATGGTGTGCTAGGAAGGGCAGCTGTTCCTTCCGGAGCTTCTACAGGAGAGCATGAAGCCGTTGAACTTCGCGATGGCGGGGATAATTATATGGGGAAAGGAGTATTGCAGGCCGTAGAAAATGTAAACGGTAAAATTGCAGGAACCCTATTGGGGGTTTCAGTATTTGAGCAAGAAGCCATCGATAAGATCATGATCGATTTGGATGGTACCCCTAATAAATCCAAATTGGGAGCCAATGCCATTTTGGGTGTTTCTTTGGCGACGGCCAAAGCAGCCGCCAGCGAATTGGGATTGTCACTATTCCGTTATGTAGGGGGTGTAAGTGCCAAAACCCTTCCTGTTCCTATGATGAACATTATAAATGGAGGTTCGCACAGTGATGCCCCTATTGCTTTTCAGGAATTTATGGTAATGCCTGTAAAAGCTGAAAGCTTTACCCAAGCCATGCAAATGGGATCCGAAATTTTCCATCACCTTAAAAAAGTATTGCACGACCGCGGGTTGAGTACAGCTGTGGGTGACGAAGGAGGATTTGCCCCGACGTTGGATGGTACCGAAGATGCTTTGGATACCATTGCTTTAGCTACCGAAAAAGCGGGTTATAAACTGGGCGATGATATTATGATTGCGTTGGATTGTGCTGCGGCAGAATTCTATATAGATGGAAAGTATGACTATACCAAGTTCGAAGGTGATTCTGGAAAAGTACGTACCTCACAGGAACAGGCCGATTATTTGGCCGAATTGTGCGAGAAGTACCCCATTATTTCCATAGAAGACGGTATGGACGAGAACGACTGGGAAGGATGGAAATACCTAACCGATAAGGTAGGTGATAAAGTACAGTTGGTAGGGGACGATTTGTTCGTGACCAATGTAGAAAGACTTTCCCGTGGAATTAAAGAAGGTATTGCTAATTCCATCCTTATTAAAGTAAATCAAATCGGGACCCTTTCCGAAACCATTGCGGCGGTAAATATGGCTCATAATGCTGGGTTCACTTCCGTGATGTCGCATAGAAGTGGGGAAACAGAGGACAATACGATTGCGGATTTAGCAGTTGCTCTTAATACAGGACAGATTAAAACCGGTTCTGCTTCCCGAAGCGATCGTATGGCCAAATACAACCAATTGCTTCGTATAGAAGAAGAATTACACGAAACTGCATATTATCCAGGTAAAAGCGCGTTTAAGGTATAAACGGGCGAAATACTGGTATTAACGTCTGTCATACGGAACGTACGGCAGACGTTTTTTTATGGAGCTAATTCATATCGTTGCATTATTGATTAATTAAGGTTTTTTTAACCCAAGATGCGTAATGAATTGTTAAAAAAATCGTCCAATTTTTCGTAATTTCGCAGTTAGCACAAAAAGCCTAGGCGAAATTGTGTAATCCTTTATAGAATCAACGAAAAATCAAATTAAACTATGTCGAAGAACGCGACCCTTGAAATCAACGGTGAGAAGTATGAATTTCCTGTAATCGAAGGCACTGAAAACGAAGTTGCCATCGATATTAAATCCCTTAGGGGTGCTACGGGAGGTGTCACGACCATAGACCCAGGATATAAGAATACGGGATCTTGTGAAAGTGCCATTACATTCCTTAATGGAGAAGAAGGAATACTTCGGTACCGAGGGTACGCTATAGAAGATTTGGCAGCAAAGGCCGACTTTTTGGAAGTTGCCTACCTTTTGATTTTTGGAGAGTTACCTACCGAAGAGCAATTGAGTAAGTTTCACTCAGACATTCGGGAACAATCCCACGTAGACGAGGATGTTAAAAAAATATTGGATGGTTTTCCAAAAGCAGCTCATCCTATGGGAGTATTATCGTCCCTTACCAGTGCTTTGATTGCTTTTAACCCTTCTTCGGTGAATGTAGACAGCGAAGATGATATGTACAATGCCATTGTACGCATCATGGGTAAATTCCCTGTACTAACAGCTTGGGCCTATCGAAAAAGAGCTGGATTGCCTTTGGATTATGGAGACAACACTTTGGGATATGTGGATAACTTCCTAAAGATGATGTTCAAAAAACCAGACGGAGAGTATACTTCAAACAAAGTAGTAGTAGATGCTTTGGATAAATTACTGATTCTGCATGCCGATCATGAGCAGAATTGTTCCACATCTACCGTTCGCATCGTTGGATCTTCGCATGCAGGTTTGTTTGCTTCCCTTTCTGCAGGGATCAATGCCCTTTGGGGACCATTGCACGGAGGAGCCAACCAAGCGGTGATAGAAATGCTGGAGGCCATTAAAGAAGATGGCGGCGATACCAAAAAGTACATGGCAAAAGCCAAGGATAAGAGCGATCCTTTCCGATTGATGGGCTTTGGTCACCGAGTATACAAGAATTTCGACCCAAGGGCTAAGATCATTAAAGTGGCTGCCGATGAGGTTTTGAAAGACCTAGGGGTAGAAGATCCTGTATTGGATATTGCAAAGGGATTGGAAAGAGAAGCCTTGGAAGATCAATACTTCGTAGATAGAAAGCTGTACCCCAATGTGGATTTCTATTCGGGTATTATTTACCGAGCCATGGGTATTCCCGTAGAAATGTTTACCCCTATGTTTGCTTTAGGGCGTCTACCCGGTTGGATTGCCCAGTGGAGGGAGATGCGTTTGCGAAAAGAGCCCATTGGTCGCCCAAGACAAATTTATATTGGTGAAAACCACCGTGATTTCAAAGACATTGGTTCCAGACAATAACTGGAACAGATATATAAAAAAACACCCACTAAGCTGGGTGTTTTTTTGTTAGTTTCTATTCTTTTTCTAGTATATTTGCTCGTGTCTTATACGCTGATTTACTGGGTGTTACTGTTTTTTATTGTCGTTTCCTTGGTATTGGGAGTACGGGCATGGATGCTATCCAAAAAAATGCATTCGTCCATTAGGTGTTTAGTGTGGTGTTTGTTCTTTGTTGCATTGACCAGCATTCAATTTTGGTTAATATTTATAGAGCCTCCAAATTTCTATCCAGATATCGTTATTTTCTTTATGCCTTATCAACTTTTGCCAGCTCCATTTTTTTTGTTGTTTGCGATCCGGTTTTTAAAACTGGACCATAAATTTTTAAAGTGGAAATTTTGGCTCTTTGCCCCTTTTTGGATTTTTATGGTTGTTTATATGGGAATGCGTTGGGACGTAATCGTAAACGAACTCACTTATGCGGTAGCTCGAAAAAAATATTTCCCTGTTTTTAAAATAGAAGAAATTGCCACCTTGGTATATGGTTTTATTCTTGTCTTTTGGTGTTTTCGTATTGTATTTAGGTTCGAGCGCCAAAACAGGGATAAAAAATACGATTTGGTGGTTTCCCAAACCCGCTGGATTAAAAAAATACTGGCAATGGGAGTAGGTCTTTGTGTGATTTGGCTACTTTCTTTGTTTTTCGATTTGGTAAGTATTTACCACTGGGGTAATTATGCCTATTTGCCTGCATGGTTTGGGTTCCTTTTTCTCATTATTTACGTAAGCTATTCAGGATTTCAGCCAAACAGTATTTTGCATAACCCTCCGGATTTATCTGAAGAGGCTGAAGAGATTATTCTAAAAACAGAATTGAGCGAACCGGAAAAGGGGGATTCAACCATTCGGAAGTACTTCCAGAAAATAGAACAGATGATGCTCGTAGGGAAAAAGTACCTGGACCCGAATTTAGACCTTCAGTTGTTGGCCAAGGAGATTTCCATTAGCCCCAATTACCTATCCAAAATCATCAATTCGCATTCGCACATGCGATTCAGCGATTACGTAAACAGTTATCGGGTCATGCATGCAAGGCATATGTTGGAAACCGAAACTTTTAAGGACTACGATATGCTTTCCATTGCGTTGGAAGCTGGGTTTAATTCCAAGTCGGTTTTCTATGCGGCTTTCAAAAAACATACAGGACAAACCCCTGGTGCCTATAGAATACAATATGAGAAAAAGAATGAGTCCTGATTCTTACAAATTGTAACTCTTAGCACTTGTTTGCTGTTTGGGGTATGTACATTTGGCCTGCCCCAAATTTACAAGGCTTATGAACCATTATAGCTTTTGTAAGTTCACTGTTTTCCTGATGTTTTAATGCGGCTATGGTGACGATCTGATATGGGACCCTTGCGTTATTTCAAGGTCTTATTCAGAACATTCAAAAACTCCTTTTTAATAGCGGTTTTTTAATGTTGTTTGCCCTCTGGACGCTCTAGGTAAAACCAATTTCAGTGGGGTCATAAAAAGCATTTGGTACCTTATTACATGCGAAATGCTTACAATTTCCTGAACCGAAATACTAGTTAGGTATACATCGTGTGTAAAAGCCTGTTAAAACATCCCCACTGTTTTAGCTCTTTTTGAAAACAGGCTTATCTTCGAGAGACGGATTTTATCCGTCTCTTTTTTATATTTGTGCATGCTACAACTCAATGTAAACAACGAAGTATCCCGCCTTAGGGCGGTCGTATTAGGAACAGCCGTAAGTAACGGTCCTACCCCCAAGTTAGAAGACGCCTACGATCCCAAAAGTGCAATGCACATAAAAGCAGGCACATACCCCAAAGAACAAGACATGATTTTTGAAATGGAAGCCGTAGCGGCCGTATTCAAGAAATACGACGTTCAGCTTTTTCGTCCCGAAGTCATAGAAGATTGTAACCAGATATTTGCCCGCGATATCGGCTTTGTAATTGGTGATACCTTTGTAAAAGCCAATATCCTACCCGATAGGGAAGAAGAGATAGACGCCATACAGTACATTATAGACCAGATGAACCCCGAAAAGGTGATTCAGTTTCCTGAAGAAGCCCATGTAGAAGGCGGCGATGTTATGCCCTGGGGCGATTATATCTTTGTGGGTACGTATCGAGGGGACGATTATCCAGGCTATATAACAGCACGCACCAATATGAAAGCCGTGGAATGCTTGCAAGAAGCCTTTCCCGATAAAACCGTGAAATCCTTTAACCTGCGAAAATCCAGCACGATTGCCAAGGACAATGCATTGCATTTGGATTGTTGTTTTCAACCTTTAGGAAAAGGAAAATGCATCATCCATAGAGAAGGGTTTTTAGAAGAAGCCGAATACCAGTGGCTCATCGACTACTTCGGTGAGGAAAACTGTTTCCACATTTCCAAAGAGGAAATGTTCGATATGAACAGCAATGTGTTCTCCATTTCTGAAGAAGTAGTGATTTCCGAACAAAACTTCACCCGTTTAAACACTTGGCTTCGTGAACAGGGCTTTACCGTAGAGGAAGTACCCTATGCCGAAATTGCTAAGCAGGAAGGCTTGTTGCGTTGCTCTACGATGCCGTTGATCCGGGACTAAGGTCTTTTTTCATATAAAACATGCCTTGTAGATACTCATGCAGACCAGGTAGCACCAGTTTGCGGGTTCCGCATTGGGCATACCCCGTTTTTTCGTAGAAACGAATGGCTTGGTGCTGTGTGTCCATCACGTCCAGCCAGATGTAGGCTGCCGAAAGCGATTGGGCTTTTTCCTCCAGCCAGACAAGTAGCGTCTTTCCCAATCCTTTTCCGTGGGTTTTGGGATGCAGGTAGATACGATGCAGTTTTACCGCATTTTTGGCACTATCCCAAGGCAATGGGGTGTTTTCTATATAACGGAGGATGCCTACAGCTTCCTTTTGGTACTGTATAAAATAATAATGGTTGCCTTCTTCTTGTAGCTCTTTTTCCAGGTTTTCTTTTTGATACAAACTGTTAAGGTACCATTGTCCTTCATCTTCCCAAAGATGCTCATAGGCAGGAGGATAGATCGCTTGCATGAGCTCCATTAATCGAGGTTGGTCTTCTTCCCGTATGGAATGTAAGGAAATATCTGAAGTGAGTGTGATCAAGCCGTTGGGTTTGGTTACCCAAAGATACTAGTATTTAAATGGACTCAAGGGCACACTTCAAGAAGTACGCAATCATAATTGTCGAAATCCTTGGTATTTTTTCTGAAGGCGAATTCTTGAAGACAATACCCTTAGGTCCTAATCAAACTAAAATTGGCTAAAACCGGTAGCCAACGCCAAAGGTGAGCCCGTTAAGGTCACCAAACTCCCCAGAAAATCCACTGTATCGCGCCGTGGCATCAATATGGTCACTTATGCCGTAACGGGCACCAAAACGGTATACAAAGGCTCCGTCGAAGCCTTCTTCCAAGGAGATTCCATACCCTAGGTCGGTTCCTAGCGATAGGGCATCTATTACGGTAATGTCACCAGAAGCTAGGATAGGGGCGTACTTAAAGTCGTCGAATTCGTCCTTACCCGAAAACACGGTGACCCCGGCACTGGCGCCCACGTTGATGTTGTCGGTGACAGCCCAATCGTGGTCTACTTCCAGGTTTGCGATAAAGGAAGAAAATTCGGCTTTGTTGCCAATGGGAAAGCCAGCATTGAGGCCAATTCGGAAACCATCTTGAGCAAATAACGAAGTGGAAATAAATAATACGAATGCAGTAATTACGGTTGATTTCATAATCTATCGGTTATAGTTTCCTATACATCGATAGAATGGGGGGATGTCATCAAATATTTTTTGCGCTTACCAGCTCAATGAATTGGTCAAGTGTTAGTATTTGTGATCTATTCTCAGTTGGAAAACTTGAAAGATAAGGCTTTGGTACAACCAGTTGGACTCCATATTTGTTCATTTCATTTAATTGATTACTGGAAATACCTTGCTGTAAAGTAAAAAGGTGTTTGACTTCGATCCGGTCTGCTTCATTGAGTACTTGTCTCCATCTATCTTTGCAGGTAGTTTTGGAAGCTAATAAGGTCAATTTTTCTTTATCAAACGCTAAATCATTATAAGCATCAATACTTGGGAAAAGAAAATCAGGTTTTTTGTTGTTCTCAGTAATTACTTGAGTTTGAAATTGAAGATTGAAAATATTAAACATTTCTTCTAAATGATGCTCTAAGGATTTTCCAGCTCTGCTTTTCCTTCTATTCAGTATTGTGTTTGCTATTTTAACTAGATTTTCTACAGTCTTAAAAGGAGTTTTAATTAATTCAGCATAGCGATCATTTTCAATAGTTTTAAATAGGTCGTATTCAATTTCCAACCATTTAAGAATTTCTTTGTCTGGATTGGACTTTATTTGACTATTAGTAATACTATAAGACTTATGATAACACGATCTAGAATTGTTGGCTAGGTCAATTGTCGGAGGAAAGTCGATTGTTAGGGATTCAATATAATTGAGAAAGCATTCAAATAGTTTTTCTTCAGAAGTAGGCTCAAATTCTTTAGGAATGATACCATTTGTTTCGAATGAAGAAATGTTTAAAGCCGCAAAGAAGTCCTCAATTTCACTATCACTAGAAAGTACATATGCTTCATAAAAATCCTCAGAGTGCTTGCCAAGGATTAATAAGTCTCCAATATTATCATTGGCAAGATAAGGAAACCCCTTTCCAAATCTAGTAAGTCTATATTCGTCCCTTGATCCTCTTCCATAATAAATAAATCTACTCGATGTTTCAAAGTCATCTTGCCATTTAACAGTTAAATATTTATCCTTGTTAGAACCCTTTTCACCAGGAGAGTCGAATAAAAGAGGCCATGCTTTTTTGTGAATATGATAGCCATATTGATGTGCTCCAGTTGCTCCTACGTCATTAGCAGTAATAAATTTACTAAAGGCAATATCAGTATTTTGAACCAATTGGATGGCCTTCTCTAATAGTGTACTCATCTAATTTTTGTAATTCTTTTACAATATTCTTTCCAATCGCTTGAATTAGGGGAGTAGCAACTGAGTTTCCAAATTGTTTATATGCTTGATTATTCGAAACCGGGATAATAAATTTGTCTGGAAAACCTTGAAGTCTTGCACACTCTCTTGGAGTCAATCTTCTAGGGTTTTTCCCTTTTTGTGGAATTAAAATCTCAGCACCATCTTTATAATATCTTGCACTTAGTGTCCTTGAGATTCCATTTAGATCGGTTAATCCATACCCAAACCCATTACCTTTTGCTTGGTGTTTCTTTTTGTATTCTTGTAGATAGCTCCAAAGTTTATCAGATAGTGTATACTTATCGTCTACTTTTGGTTCAAGAATATCTTTAATCGCCAATTCAGTTTTTGGTGGATCGGGAAATGTAAAATTCTCTTTTTCTTTGAAGATAGATTTCTTAAAACCAACTATTATAATACGTTCCCTATGCTGCGGCACATAATGTTTCGCATCTAAAACTTTGTAATGTAGTGAGTATCCTAACTTAGAAAGGGTTTCTGTTATAACCTTAAAAGTTCTTTTTTTATCATGCGACACAAGGTTTTTTACATTTTCCAGCATAAAAACCTTAGGTTTTTTGTGTTCTATGATTCGAGCAATGTCAAAAAACAATGTTCCTTGCGTTTTATCCAAAAAACCATGTTCTCGACCTAACGATTTCTTTTTTGATACCCCAGCTATGGAAAAGGGTTGACAAGGAAATCCACCTAATAAAATATCATGTTCTGGTATGTTTTTCTCAGATATTTGAGTAATATCACCAAAGGGAACTTCACCAAAATTTGCCTCATAGGTTTTCTTTGCAAAGTAATCCCATTCACTTGTAAATACACATTTTCCACCATTTTTCTGGAAAGCCAATCGAATACCTCCTATTCCTGCGAATAAATCGATGAATTTAAATTTAGGCTTATTTGGTGGTGGGAAGGGAATATCCCATTTAATAGGCAAATAATATTGGAGGTTAGGTTCTTCAGTTATATTTAAATCTTCATGTAATTCCGACAGATACTCTTTTGCAGTAGAATGGAAATATTGAGAGACTCCATTTTTATGATTTTGAAAATAATGGGTTAAATGGGCCATATCGTCTGTAGTTTTCTTGTCTACAACGATTTGAAGTTTTGTCCTTATTTCTGAATATTTCTTTGCCATACAATCAATGTAAATATCCAAAGAATAAATTGTTTTAAATACAAATATGGTTTTAAATTCTTAACAATATTATCAACTTTATAATTAGTTAAACGACAAAATTATCTTCAAAAAACGCCCCTTGGTAAAATAATTGTCATGCCTTGGCTTACTTATAGCGCCAGGTGCCATCCCGTTTTACGAACGTACTGGGACCCATGTAAAGGCAAGTGCTAAAGAAACTGAAATCCATGACCGCCGTTGTGTAGTCTTTGTTAAATAAGGGTTTGGAGATGTAACACATGCTCTCTGGGCACCGTTCGTACCAAACCTTTTCTGCCTCTTTCCGATCAAAAAGGCGATCCCATGTTATTTCCGTAAAGGGTATTAACCGAAGGTCGTGGGTAATCATTTCATCCGAAAGCAATAAGATTTCCGTATGTCCTATCAAGCTGTTCACTTGAGAGACGTCTGTTAGTTCCATTCGGTAGGCAATGCGTCCCCTCATGTCCATTTCCGGCATATCCCTTTCCGCATTTTCTATAAGCGATAGGTCCGCTGGCATTACGATACAATCGCAATGGCGGAATTCGTCCATAAGAATATCGTTGAGCAGTTTGGCCGTTTCCTCCGTATAGAGGAGTGAAGGGGATTTTTCGATTTCCTTTTTACAGCCAGACATTGTTAGCGCAGTGGTTATCAAGAAAACCAGGAAGAAGGGCGATATACAAGTGACCGAAGACTGCTGAGGCATAGTTGTTCTTTTAAAACAAAAAAGAAGACAGAATATTACCTCCTTTCATGATTTTTTAACCCCAACCTTGTATTTTTGTACCGCTATAAAAGAAACCCATGCAACAGATTACAGATACCATCCTTATGATCCGTCCGGTGGTCTTCCGTATGAACGAGGAAACTGCCGTAAACAACTACTTTCAAGAAGAGCTAGACCTTCAGAACGCGGAGATAAACCGTAAGGCTCAAGCCGAGTTCGATGCCTTTGTGGAGAAGTTACGTGCCGTAGGGGTAAATGTAATCGTAGAAGACGATGTATTGGAAGACGATACCCCCGATTCCATCTTCCCCAACAATTGGGTAAGCTTTCATAAAAGCGGGACCGTGGCCCTGTATCCCATGTTTGCCGAAAACCGCCGTAGGGAACGACGTGAAAGCACCATTAATCGTTTAGAAACTGAAGGGTTCAAAATAGAAAGCATTGTAGATTATACCGAAGCCGAAGACGAAGGGGTAATTCTGGAAGGTACTGGGAGTATCCTCATGGACCGTGTAAATAAGAAAGCCTATTGTGCCCTTTCCCCCAGAGCCCATGAAGAACTGTTTATCGAGTTCTGCGAAGACTTTGAGTGCGATCCGGTGGTTTTTACTGCTAACCAAACCGTAAATGGACAACGACTACCTATTTACCACACCAACGTAATGATGGCTCTGGCCGAAAACTTTGCTGTGATCTGTTTGGATACCATTGATGACAAACACGAAAAGAAAAACGTCCTTAGGCACTTAAAGGAAAGCAAAAAAGAAGTCTTGAACATTACCGAAGCCCAGATGCACCAATTTGCAGGTAATATGTTGCAAGTACGTAGTACCGATGGCCAAAAATACATGGTTATGAGTTTGGCTGCCCACAAGAGCCTTGACCCAGAACAGATTGCACTTATAGAAAAACACTGTACCATCCTAAGTAGCGATTTGGAAACCATAGAAACCTGTGGTGGAGGAAGTGCCCGTTGCATGATGGCTGAGGTGTTCCTGCCTAAATCATAAGGTGGTCGAGTGATTTTGGACTTTTTTAAAAGCCAAAATTGTATCGAGACCCCAAAACAACAGTTTCTTGCGACTTTGCAAAGGCCTTTAATGGATAATTAACGGGTTTATTCCTAGGTAATTACGGTCTTTCCGCAGGTGGTTTTACGTGTTTTTACGTATTGGTCTCATGCAGACTCGACGCTAGCTTTGATAGGGAATTATCAAACTAACCGATTATGTCTGCCAGAAAAAAGAGAATTTCCCTCTACGATCAGGTAAAAGAAACCCTTAACGAGATTCAAGGAAGTACGGTGCCCAGTTACCAAGGGCTGCATGCTTTTTGGTTGGATCCCGAAGTGTTTCTCAATGCCTCCCTGTACGGGCAACGTTTAATTGCCCCGGACGAAAAAAAAGCGGGCCATAATGGTCCGCACAATACTAAAACCAGTGGTTCCAGTTGTTGCGGCGGAAGCTCGCAAGCAAGCGAAGATGCTGCTACCGATAGCAACCCAGTAACCGACCCTGCCGTAGCAGCCGTAGAGCAACCCCCAACCGAAATTTTTATAGGCGATTGTTGGCCTTCCGGAGGCTCGGGCGGTGGAGGGGGAACCCCAGGCGATAAACGAAGCGCAGCTTCGGGGATCATTATAGGATTAAAAGGACAATACCCTTTCGATGGAAGTATATTTCCACCGCTTCTTTGGGATACCGATAATAAAGCCACCACACAGCAAATAGAGCTCATAGCCGGTTGGATCGACGCAGGTTGTCCTCTTACTATCGAAGAAGAGGACAACGGATCGGCAAAAGCTGTGAGTTTGGTAAAAGTGAGGAACCAAAAACTCGCTTTGGCGCATGGAGATTCCCTGCATAAAGCTTCAGACAAAAAAACCAATCAAGATACCCGAAAGAGCAAGGGGATCAATATCCGCAAGGAGATCAGTTCCCTAACTCCAGCCGAATTGGATACCTATCGTGAAGCCTTGAGTTGTATGTATCGCTACAACGATTTTTGGCAAGACGAGCGTAGTTACGATTTTTGGGCGCGTATCCATACCAACTCCTGTCAGCATGGATGGGAACAGTTCGCCCCTTGGCACAGGATGTATCTGTACTTTTTCGAGCAGAAACTACAGGATTATGATGCCAACATTACCCTTCCGTATTGGTCTTGGTCTGAATATGCCGACCAGAACAAAACATCATTCAAGAATACAAAACCAGATTTAGGGGTATTACCAGAAGCCGTAGGGTGTTTTCTAACCCCCAAAGGATTGGGGCAACTACAAAATGCCAAAGGTCCTGACGGAAAAAGCCTGTTTACAGCCAAGCAGATTTCCAATCTGGAAAGCATTCAGAAAAAAGGAACCATCTACAATTCGGGATTGCGTTTCCTGAAAGCAGCGGGGATTCCATATGAAATCATCAATACTAATGGAGATGCGGCTTGGTCCGATAGAGTACGCACCGTATACAATGTGTTGCGCGAAGAAAACGCTCTTTGGTTCCCAAACCGCTGGCCAGGTGCCATGGGAGGTCCTACAAGCTATCCTACTAAAAAAGATATTCAGAATCTTTTGTCATTAGAAACCTGGAGCGATTTTGGAGGAGGACCTTCCTACGATCATCACTTTGGTTCGTTGGAAAAAGTGCATAACGGTATGCATAACTTCTCTGGGGGAACCAATGCCAATTATCCAGCCAATAACAACAAGTGGGTAGGTATTTATGAAAAGCTAGGTTTAACTGCCGATCCGCAAAGCAAGGAGAATCCACCATTTGGCTGGATGACCGACAACCGGGTTACTGCTTTCGATCCTTTGTTTTGGTCACACCACTCCAATGTAGATCGAATTTGGGCCAAGTGGCAGGAACTGCACAACGGACAGCCCGAGGAAATGAATGGTGTATTGGCTCCATGGAGCATGACCGTACAAGATTCCATGAGCATCAAAAAGCTGGGGTACAAATACGTGAGGCATTATGTACACCACGATGTGTCCAGTGATTATGGCTTGGTGAAATTTAATAGTGAAAAGATAAAAGTATCCGATAGTACCCTTCAGAATCATGAAAAACTGGAGATTAAATTACATCGGGTACGACGGGGCAACTTGCCCAATGCAAGCATTCGGGTGTTTTTGAATGCTCCCGATGCCAATATAGATACCCCTACCGAAGGTAATGACCACTTTGTAGAAGAGATTTCGCTCTTCCACGGAAGCTGTTACGGAGGTCCAGGGCATTGCAATCTTCCTTTGGACAAGACCCGAAATTTCGACCTTAGGAACCTTCATCATCACGAACCCCGAAATTATGTGATCAATGCTACGGCTACCGCACAAAAGCTATTGAATAATGGCGCTAAGGATATGACCGTACAACTGGTCGTGGTAGGTATAGACGGTAAGCCCATAGACAATGCACTCTACATAGACGGTGTTTCACTAAACTTTATAGACTAACCTTTTCAACTCAATACAATGAGCAAAGCATATACAACTTTCAAAATACATCCTGGGATAGGCATTGCCCGATTGGGTAATACCGAAGATGATTTTTATCTATGTCCCGAACAATTGGGTGCTCTCCCCATTGCCTGTGACGAACTGGGTAGGGAAAAAGTAGACGCCAATGGGGATTTGGTACGCGTTTCCCAGTTTAAGGATGCCAACGACCTTTCCAAGATAAAAAAACAAGCCGCCCGCTTTAAGATTTTTGCCTATTCGGGCAAGGAGGGCGAAGAAGGCGAAGAGATAACAATTGGGGGTACCTACGATTTTATTTACGAAACCCCAGTAATGGCACCTACTCTAGTAAGGGGAAAGGTGACCGATATCGATTGGACCGTCCATGTCGCCAATAAAAAAGCATCGTGGTACGAGTTTAAGGAAACTGATGGAATGCACGGGTATGGCCCCAAGCATCCCTTGAGGAACCCCAAAGTGGATAAACCCGATCAAAGACGTCAACTTATTATAGACCCTGGGCCATTAACCGTAAACTTGAAGAACAACCGTGGGGAGTTTGCCAAGTTTGGTTCCGAACCCAAAAAGAAGGATAACAGTAAATACAAGAAAGTATCCTATCCGCAAACCTTTCCACCTTCGGACATTAAACCACACAAGATTGAAAGTCTGGGAAGCTTGATCGTAAATGAACAGGACAAACACTGCCGTCTTATTGTTTTGGGCGGGAATGGTAATTCAGGTTCAACCAAGACACCTGTTATCACCAGTTTTGTGAATAACAATGGTTGGTTCGATGATATTTCCGACGGGCCCGTAACAGCGACCATACACTTTTCATTCAAACAGAAATATTACGATGGGGATAAGGAAAAGACCAAAACCGTGAATTCCACCATGGATGTACAAGTACCTGCCTGGGTGATTGTGGGATATCCTCGCTATGCGCCGCAAATGCAGGATATGATTACCATGGACGAGAAGATGTACGATTTGTTTGTACGCGAGCATGCTTACGATCCGCAGGTATTTGGAGTAGCTCCTTTCGATGAAGCAAGCAACAGTCCACAAACCGCAGCAGAATGGGAAACTTGGCGAAACGATGCCGAATACAATCCAGACTATTATCCGAAGTTTTACAAAGAAATCTGGACCATGTTGCATCGTCCCGATTCGTACAAATACAGTTATGATTTCGACTTTTTCGCAGGTTCCGATCCGCACAATAGGGGGACTGGGGGGAATTTAAGTGAAGAAGCCCTTTCTCAAGTTCCCAAGAACGGGGAAGACCCTTATTTCCGCATGAGACAGTTTGTGTATATGATCATGCGACAGCATGACGAGATGAACGAATATGTCGTTACGAGTGATCAATGGCCTACCAATGCGAAGCCTCGATTAATGCCCATGCTTTGTGGAAACAACCCGTTGAGCAATACTTCGCCCGAGAAGTTCTTGGCCATGACACAAACCCAGCTGTTTTTCCTAAAACAGTGGATGAAAGGGAAGTTTGTGAACGAATGCGAAGAATGGAACGATGGCGATGCCAATTGTACCAATCCATGGGCCAATCCACCCACGACAGGGATTGGGATCGATAGAGGGGTTTTGAGCAATGTTTTAGGGGGTGCGTTTTGCCCTGGCGGGGAAATTTCTTGGATCGTGGATAATCCCGCGATTTATTCAGAACCGTATCGCATAAAGCATGCAACGTATCTCGCAGGGGCATTGAGCATACCCAAACCCATAGCCGATAAAGATGGGTCCAATGCGCCCAATCTAGCCGAAGGGATGGAACCGGGCGATATGACCAAGTTTATTGGGATTCCATGGCAAGCAGATTTCCACGAGTGTACCACTCAGGATGTGGATGTAACCTATAGGGGATGGAACAATATCTATTTGGATTCCGATGGTGATCCTGCTGAACAAGACATAGCTTATAATGTTCCGTGGTGGCCCGCACACAGACCCATCGTGGTGAGCGAAGGTCCCAATTCGCCACAGGTGTATTGGGCATCGGGGATACCGCCCAACAATGCAGGGGATCTACAAATGGTACAGGCATGGAAAGACCTTGGATTTTTGTTGGCTACAGGAGAAGGTATAAATACGGCCTTTTACCAACAAGAAAGAAACAACGATGCCTTGGGTGACCCAGTTACCCCAGGAAATCGAGTGTTGGGACAATCTATAGGAGAATCTACAGAAGAAGATAACAATTAAATATCATGGAAAATTTACTAAGCGGAGTACCTCCCATATTAACAGGTACATGGACTTATAGAAGTTTTTTGAGCAATCCAGACCTCAATGCCGATTTCAATTCTTTGGAGTTTGGACGGGGTAACATTCAGATAAATGAAGCACCTATGCAAACCCTGGATGGACGTATTTATGGTCCAGGTTGGGAACTGGAACTA
>JANQKN010000064.1 GCA_028281065.1 Flavobacteriaceae bacterium
CTTCTTTTTTTAAGTTGTTATGCAGCAGCGCCCTAAAGAAATGACCTAGCGAACCTTTGTATTCCTCTTTTCGATTCTTTCTGAAACGTGCCAAGGCAGTAGGATTGGAGGTGAGGTCTTTGTAAAAACTAGAACCTTCATAATATACACTGGTGCAGAATGGCGTACTGCGGGAAGGGTTTTCATATTTGGCTTCAAAATTGCGCAGGTTGTACTCAATTTCATACCCTAAGAAATTATTGCGTATGCGTAGTGGTACTTCTGCAGACCCCTTCAGGGTCTTGCTTTTTTCATGAAACCATAAGTCGATATCGTCTTCATTGAGGATGATGCACATTTCGCCTGCCCGGTTCGCCCCGAGGAATTGTTTTTTGAATTCCTTTAGCTTCTTCTCCTGCGACCAAGAATCGGAACGGATTACAATTTCATTGAGATCATCCGCCTTTACAGTCAAAATGACTTCTATGGGTTCGGATCGATAGGGGTTGTATATGGTTTCTGAAGTATATCCTAGGTAACTAACCGCCAATGGCGCATTGATCTTTCCGTCGGTTTCTATCACAAACTTTCCCTCGTCATCACTTAGGGTGCCGATTGTGGTTCCGTTTAGGTATACACTGGCTCCAGGCAATGGGTTGCCCTTGGTGGTGTCGTACACATATCCTTGAATGGTCTGCGCATACATTTCCATACCAAGTAGAAGAAATACAAGGACGGGGAAGAGGGTTAGTTTCTTTAGCATGTTGAAGGTTTCTCTAAAAGTACTAAAGACTGGGAATATGCTTCGTGTAAAACCGGTTCCAATTCCGAAGGTTTAAAAACGAAGACCGTAATCCACCTTTATTGGGTTTGTAAGCTGAAAGCCAATTGCTCGCTTCCTTCTTCGAACAAGTGGATAAGGTATTCCTCGCTCCGTTCGTTTTCCTTCCCAAAATTGTATTGTACAAAGCAGCGGATGTATTCCGGCGATTTCTTTTTGCTTCGGGTTCCTAGGTATTTTACGATTACTTTCCAAGTACCTTTTTCACCCCCTGCAATTTCAAATTCTTCCTGCGAATAGCCTTGTTTCAGCTCTTCTTTAAGCCTTTCCGGTTCGTCCAAGGTGTGTTTCCATCGTGTGTAATTCTCTGTAGGACTTATGAATATGAGCTCGAAATCGGAATCCCATTGGCTCCAATCGAAAACAATACGGGCTTCCAAAGGTTCTTTTTTAAGATGGTATACCTGGGTTTTGCTCGTTTCCAACTTACTCTTATGATGTGCCAAGAGGTTCCTTATTTCCTGATCGGCAGTTTTGCGTAACGGATTAAAGTCTAGGCTGGGACGTAGTGTACCGTTGGTAATTCCAATAAGGATATCCAAGGCAGCCTGTAAGTTTCCGTTGTTTTTTTGCGCCATGGCCAAGTCCATGTACGACTGTATTTTGTTGGGATAGGTTTCAACAATGGCTTTAGCTATGTGCAACTCCATATCATTAAGTTGTTTCTGCCTAGCTTTAAACAACAGGGTTCGAAGGGCGCCAAAATCGTTACTATGTTCTTCTAAGATGGTATATCCTATGGATTTAGCAATGCGTGTGTTCTTGTTGGAAAAGAAATCGAAAAGGTCTATAAAATAGGAGGGATCGTCCTTAAACGCACTTCGTTGCTTTAAATACAAGGTGTAAGCCGAAACCACATCGGGTTCCCGTTCCAGGGCAGTAAGATAGCCTTTGTTGTACTTGGGGGCTGATGTTGCTGCTCCTTCATAACGTTTCACCACTCTTTTGGCTTCTTGGTCCCTTTGTTCGATCCGTTCCATTTCTGCCTTGGCCTTTGTTTTAATGAGAATAACCCCACCGGAGGCCTCGGAGCCATAAAGGGTAGTGGCTGCAAATCCTTTTAATACAGTCACCGATGCTATAGTTCCAGGGGAAATAAAATCTGTAGATTGTCCTATAGGCAGTGGGGCGTCGTCCAAAACAATTAATGGGAAGTTATTTCCCACCAAACTGGTTTGCCCACGAATGATGGAGGTTTCCAGTTGGGATCCCCTAACACCAGGCAATCGTCCACGTACGGCATCGCTAATGGTGGTCGCGGCTGTATTGAAGTCTTCGGATTC
>JANQKN010000159.1 GCA_028281065.1 Flavobacteriaceae bacterium
CTGTACGGTGAGTGTATCAAAAAAGCGATTGGCTAACTCCGGCGGATAATAGTTGCGTAATTCGTTCATTTTGATTTTCGGAAAACGATAGGCAAACTCAAAAGAACTCCGCATGAATATCTTCTGCTGAATGTTTTCGAGAATTCGAATCTGCATAAGCTGTAAGCCCCCTTGAAAGCCTACTCCCAAGGTTACCAGTACAACCAGTACAATCCATGAAGTACTTATTTGTGCTCCTTGAATAAGGTTAATGATTGCCTGTATTCCAAGTGGTAAGGATAGGGCTACCAATCCTGCAAACACAGCATAGAAAATGATCTGTCGGATGTCCCTTCGATCTAATTTAAGTAGGCCCAAGAATCGCTCCCAAGGAGACATGATTTCTTTGTTCATAGGGTAAAAAGTCGATTAGTTGATTGATTTAAATACCAAGTCTGAGAAAAAACGGGTAATGTTATTCTTCCCTTCTTCATAATCGGTTAAAGAGGGAAGGTGTTTTGAGAAGAAACGCTGATGATGCGCGCCTTCTATAACCGTAGAGATCAACATATGAGGAAATTCAAAGTCTGGATTAATGCTAAGTACCATATCACTTACGCGTTGAACCACACGCTTATAGGTTTTGTAAAAACCCTTTTCGTTTTCCGCATCTATGTCTTTGGTGTGGTAGGCTTTGGAAGATTCCGCAATGATAATCTTGTTAAGAAGTATTTCATTGATGTATGAGAAGTTGTCATCTTCGGTGATGTCCTGTGTGAGCAACTCAATGGCCAGCTTTAGCTTTTCCATGTCATTAGGCATACTGTGCGTCATAAAAACCAACCGATACTCCATCCAACTCCAGTACCAATTAACCAGGTACACCAATAGTGCATGCTTACTGTCGAAATAACGGTAAATAGAACTCTCGTTAGATCCAATTTCAGCACCTAATTTTCGAAATGTAAAAGTTTCATAACCAAGATCTACAATCATTTCGATGCTTTTAGAAACGATCTTACGTCCCAATTCCGAAGATTCTGGATCCTTGGTGTACAGGTTGGGGTTAATGGTAATTTGAACTCCTAGTTTATCCATAATCATTATTTATATCATTCAAAATTAATAGTAATACTTTCAATTATTAAAAGTTTAACTATTTTTTATGAAAGTAATGTATTTAATAGAATGAATCTAGGCAGTTTTCTAAAAAGGGTCAGCAAATAAGTATATTATAATAGGCAGGGGTGGCACATTGTAAGATCACACGAAGTGCTACATTCACATTGCAAAAACGGTTAATTTGCACAGATTAGACTTCTTTAATCCAAAACGCCCCTCTCTTTCGAAAGGGGCGTTTCTTTATTTCAAGGTAAAAGATTATTCCATATCGGAAAGCAGTACCAAATCGTTTTGAATGGCAAAAATGACCAAACCAGCAATGTTCTTTACGTTGGCTTTCTCCAGTAAGTTTTTTCTGTGTACTTCTACAGTGCGTTTACTAATAAACAGCTTATCGGCTATTTCCTGCGAAGTATGCTGATGGCAGATAAGTTCCAACACATCTTTTTCCCTAGGGGTAATAAGTTCATCATCGAAAATAGTCTTGGCGTCATTTTTATTGGCCAGGTTGGTAATTCCCTTAATCGCCTTCATGACATCGGTATCGTAATAAAACCCATTATAATACACCTGCTTAATGGTGTGGAGCACTTTGCTGGGAGGTGAATTTTTAACCAAATAACCGCTAGCACCCACATGAATCATATTTCTAATAAAAGGCTTGGTGTTATAAGTGGTAAGCGCAATAATGCTTATTTCTGGATAGGCTTTATGGATGGTCTTGGTAGCTTCCACCCCATTGAGTTCCGGCATCTTAATGTCCATGATGATGATATCCGGCAGTAACTCTACCCCCGCCAAATAATCCAACAATTCCTTTCCGTTGCAGGCTTGGTATACGATCTCTATATCCTCATCCTTGGATAGGATATGTGCCATACCAACGCGGAACAGCTCTTCGTCGTCTGCTAATACTAGATTTATTTTCACAAATGGGGGTATTTGATACGTAAAGTTATAAAATAGAACAGACTCTATATAGAATTATGTAGAGGTTTTTCAATTTTAACTTCAATTCCTTTATTGGGTGCGGATTTCATATCCATAGTAGCTTTAAGGATTGCTATTCTGTTTTTAATACCGCTCATGCCCAATCCCTTTGCTTTTTCTGCTTCTTCCATAACAAACCCCTTTCCATTGTCCTTGTATTGGAAATCTATTTGGGATTCACTTTCTTTTAAGAGCATATCTATCTGGCTCGCTTCGCTATACTTAATGGAATTATTGAGTAATTCCTGAGCCACACGGAACAAATGCAGTTCTTCGTCAGGTGGAAGGGCTCCCATAGCGTATTGGGCTTCGTAGTTAATCTGGAACTTCCCGGACTCGGATACCTCATCGCACAACTCTTCCAAAGCAGCTTCCAACCCAAATTTACTCAAAGTAGGTGGCAAAAGATCGTGGGCAATCCTTCTGGAATTCTCCAATACCGTAGAAGTGACACTTAGTATACTTTCACCAAATTTGTTGGCATCGTCTGTAGTGATGTCTTTTTCGGTTAAGAAATTGGCATTGAGGGAAACCACATTCAGTTTAGAACTAATAGCGTCGTGTAGGTCTTGGGCAATCCTACTGCGTTCTTCTTCCTGGGTTATAATGGTCGCTTGCAATAGTTCTTTTTGATGGTCTATCTCCAAACGGGCCTTTTCCAATTCGGCCTTTATGATCTTTTTTCGGGAGAAATAAAAGAAAAGCACAATTGCTAAAGCCATAAGCAACAAAAGTCCTATAGCGATTAGGATGATATTGATGATTTGGGTGTCGTCGGTGTTTAATAGTTCCTCCACAAAGCGAAGATAGGTATTTTAGAATGCTAGTTAGTTTTGAATTTGGGACGGTAGTTACGGAGCCATTCTACTAAAACCAAAATCTGAAAAATAAGCGATAAAAATCTATTCACATTAATAAGGATCCGCTTTGTCTCTAATGAAAAATCCAAATCCAACACCAAATTCCCTGAAGCAAAAATCAATGTGCTTGATATTAAATAGATTAGCAATCCAACATTAACGATGATAAATTCTTTCTTTCCCTGAAGTGACTTATATAAATATATCATTGCATAAACCACCAAAATGGCATGTGTTATGGACATTCCCAAAGGGTTGTACCTAGTATAGATACTAACATCACTAATAAATTGATACGAGACAAATAGTAGCGTAATCGCTAATATTAACTTAATTAGATTATTCCGTAATAACTCGTAATAAAAAAATGAAAGCAATATAAATTGGGAAATAAAATAATAATGCGAATAGTAAAGATTGTTCTTATGGAGGTATCCTCTACCCACATAATAAGAGCCTAATTGTATTAAAGCGATAAGCAACAAATAGACAGCAAAAACTTTATAAGCCTTATTATTTCTAATAAAGCTTATAAAGTAAATAAGAGCGATAATAGGAGACGTGTAAATAACAATATCTCCTATTAACCTAAAAAATTCTAATGAACTCAATTCAATGGACTATTGGGGTCGCATGCCGAAGGGCAAGGCTCTGTAAAGTCATAAATAGAATTGGTTGCAGTCTGATAATCTTCCCCAGCTGCCGGTAACAGATCTTCATAAACACCCGTTTTGTCGTTGTACTGGGTGCCCACAAAAATTAGCTTTTCTTCGGTTCCATCCATAGCCAGATAAGCCCTGGCTTTAGGAGTACCGCTTTGTCCGCTTATTTCATCTAAAACACCTTGTAAATCCTCGATGGGGATTAAAAAGGCCCTAGCGGCTGTGGATGGAGCACTTCTCCAGTCGGTTGTCCATGTAATGGCGTCACTCAATGAGATTTTTTTGTCTTCTGAACTCATACTTAAAAATTAATTGATTACTAGTTGTTGATTGTTTAGGGGAAATCATCAACTAAAAATAGTAAAACCCTCGTAACTATCGAAGGTTTTGTATAAACTTAAGTGAGTTAATACCGTAAAACTAATTTAATTTATCTATTAAACGCTGTGTAGAAGGGTTTTGCAAGTTGGAAGCATTATTACCTTCTAAAGCCGCTAAAGTTCCTTTTGCCAATTGCTTTCCCAGTTCCACACCCCACTGATCGTAACTGAAAATATTCCATACAACTCCCTGCACAAACAGTTTGTGTTCGTACATGGCTATAAGACTTCCCAAAGACTTTGGTGTTAGGCTCTCGATAAGAAGTGTATTTGTAGGTTTATTCCCCACAAAGGCTTTAAAGTTATTTTCCGGATGGGTTTCGTAGGTTCCCTGCAATAATGCTTCTGTTTGGGCGACCATATTTGCCATCAACTTGTTATGGTGATCCTTATTACCGTGTAAGGATTTGGTAAAACCTATAAAATCTGTTGGAACCAGTTTGGTTCCTTGATGGATTAATTGAAAAAAGGCATGTTGTGCGTTGGTCCCAACACTTCCCCAAACAATGGTCCCGGTTTGATAATCGATAGATTCTCCATTTCTATCTACAGATTTTCCATTGCTCTCCATAAACCCTTGTTGAAGGTAGGGTACGAGTTTATTGAGGTATTGCGAATAAGGGACTATACATTCGCTTTCCGCTCCATAAAAATTGTTATACCAAACCGAAAGCAAACCAAGCGTTACTGGAATGTTTTTACCGAATTCCGTATTCTTAAAATGCAGGTCCATTTCATGGGCACCGACCAAAAGGTTTTCATACTGATCGTATCCCACAGCACAGGCTATAGAGAGTCCCACAGCACTCCACAAAGAAAAACGCCCCCCTACCCAATCCCACATGGGAAATATGTTATTTGAGGAAATACCAAAATGGGAAACTGCTTCCAAATTAGCAGAAACAGCCACAAAATGTTTTGCAATTGCATGTGAAGAACTCTCTCTAAGGAACCACTCCTTAGCCGAATTCGCGTTGGTAAGGGTTTCTTGGGTGGTAAAGGTTTTGGAAACAACAATGAATAAGGTAGTCTCAGCGTCTAGATCCCTGAGTGTCTCTGCTATATGATCTCCATCCACATTGGAGACAAAACGAACCTGTAAGTGGTTTTTGTAATACTGAAGGGCTTCACAAACCATAGTAGGCCCCAAATCACTCCCACCAATACCTATATTAACCACAGTTTGGATAGCCTTTCCACTATATCCAGTCCATTCTCCTTGTATTACCGAATCACTAAATGCTTTTACTTTTTGAAGGGTATCCTTCACTTCGGGACGCATCTTGGCAAAATCACGTAAGGCCGTATGACCCACAGCACGATTTTCGGTTTCATTAATGGGGGCTCCCGAAAACTGGGCAGTAATAGCCTCTTTTAGCTGTACTTCTTCAGCCAATTGAAGAAGTAGTTTTTGTGTGGTATCTGTAATTCTGTTTTTGGAATAGTCCAAATAAAAGTCTTCCCACGCTATCGAAAACCGAGTGGCTCTCGAAGGATCTTGGGTAAAGTATTCTTGCATCTTCCCAGATTGCGTCTCAGAAAAATGTGCTTTGAGTTGTTCCCAAGCTTTTGTTTTGGTAGGATTTACTTTGGGAAAACTCATTCTTGGATATTAGAAATTTTAAGTTGCAACATTCAATTTATGTTTGCGGTAATAATCGATAAGCCCATCTATGGGGCGTCTAATTACGTTCCCCAATTCCAATTGATACCGTTTCATACAGTCTTCTATAATGTCTTTGGAAAAATGTGCAATAGATCCCACAAAATGGATAGGAACGTTCTGAGCTTCTTTGTAACACATGATTCGGTAATCTATAAAACGGATGATCCCTTCGCTTATCAGTTTGTAGAAATAACCATTTACTTCTTCGCTGGTAAAGATGAATTCGGCAAACTGGGCCAAATAGGTATTTGGATTGGGTTTTTTATAAACATTCAGTTTAATAATATCGGCATCTATATCGAAACGTTTTTCGAACTCCTCCGCTAATTCCGCGGGCATACGATTATAGAAATAATCACGGATAAGTCGTTTTCCAAAATAATTGCCGCTAGCTTCATCCATAAGGGTAAAACCCAAGGAAGGAATGGGGGTATGGATTTGCTCCCCATCATAATAACAACTATTGGAACCGGTACCTAAAATACATACAATACCCGGTTTCGTGGTAGCTGCATACACAGCAGCAGCCATGTCTTCCTGTACAGTAACCTTCGCCTTTTTAAAAAGTCTTTCCAGTACCAAACGCAATATGGTTCTTGGAGTTTCGGTACCACATCCCGCTCCGTAAAAATCAACATGGGTAGCTTTGTTAAACAGCGCAGGAAGATCATTGTTCTCGCGTATCCGAGCATACAAATCCTCTTGGGGAATCACTGCAGGATTCAATCCCAGTGTGCGTGTCTTAAGAAGTAAGTTTCCAGACTCATCCAGCAATATCCAATCGCACTTGGTAGAGCCGCCGTCTGCTATAATCGTCATACTTATATACTTGCAATGTGTGCTGCCAAATCGATCAACTTGGCAGAATATCCATATTCATTGTCATACCAAGCTACTAATTTAAAGAAATTGTCATTAAGGGCAATTCCTGCATCGGCATCGAAATTACAGATGTTCGGGTTACCCACAAAATCCTGTGAGACTACAGGATCATCTATATAATTCACAATTCCTTTGTATTCCCCATTGGCGGCATCCTTGAAAAGCTGTTTTATTTCTTCGGAGCTAGCCGATTTGTTGGTTCGCACCGTTAAATCCACCACAGAAACATCGGTTACAGGAACTCGGAATGCCATCCCAGTAAGTTTTCCTTCCAAAGCGGGAATTACCTTGGTAACGGCTACAGCTGCCCCCGTACTTGTAGGGATAATGTTAGCTAGGGCACTTCTTCCCAATCGATAGTTCTTTTTGGAAGGACTATCAACTGTATATTGTGTTGCAGTCGAAGCATGCACGGTGGTCATAAGGCCTTCTACAATACCCAGATGATCATTTATGATCTTCGTCATGGGAGCTAAACAATTGGTAGTACAGGATGCATTGGAAACAATAGTATCCTCTGGTGTAACTTCCTTATGGTTTACACCCATTACAAACATAGGGGCATCTTTTGAAGGTGCAGAAATCACCACTTTTTTAGCGCCTGCTTTTATATGGGCTCCTGCAGATTCTTTTGTTGTAAAAACACCCGTACAATCTATAACTACCTCGGCCCCTACTTGATCCCATTGTAAATTTTCAGGGTTTCTTTCGGAAGTAACACGGATGATTTTTCCATCCACCACCAAATTCCCGTCTTTTACTTCTACGGAGCCAGTATATTTACCGTGAACAGAGTCGTATTCCAATAAATAAGCCAAGTGTTCTACATTAAGCAAATCGTTAACAGCTACAATTTCTACATTATCGTTTTGGGATGCTACCCTAAAAGCAATTCTTCCTATGCGACCAAAGCCGTTTATTCCTAGTTTTATCATATGTTCTTTTTTGAATTTACACGGAAGTTATATCCGCAACCCGTATTAGGTCTAAATCTATTTCATTCTCTCCTTTAATGGCCTCGGAAAAAGGAACCGAAACCAATTTGTTGTGTGAAATACCGATCATAACATCCCTTTCCCCTTTGAGTAAGGCATCTATGGCGCCTACCCCCAACCGGCTTCCCAGCACCCTATCGTAACAACTGGGGCTTCCCCCACGTTGTATATGGCCTAGGACGGTTACTTTCACTTCGTATTCGTCTAAATTTTGTCTTATGTAATCGGCCAGGGACATGATGTTCTTTCCTATTTGATCCCCTTCGGCCACAACCACGATACTCGACGATTTTCCGGATTTTTTACTTCGTCGCAATGAAGCTAGTAATCGATCTTTTCCCATATCTTGTTCTGGAATGAGAATTTCTTCTGCACCAGCTCCAATCCCTGCATTAAGGGCTATATCGCCTGCATCCCTTCCCATTACTTCCACTAAAAACAGTCTATTATGCGAATTGGCCGTATCCCTAATTTTATCAATGGCTTCTACCACCGTATTCAAAGCCGTATCGTACCCAATGGTATAGTCGGTTCCATTGATATCGTTGTCTATGGTCCCTGGGATCCCGACAATGGGAAAGTTATACTCTTCATTAAATATTTTAGCCCCTGTAAAGGTTCCATCACCTCCTATAACTACCAAGGCATCTATATTCGATTCCTTGAGGTTATCATACGCTTCTTGTCTCCCAGCTTTGGTTCGGAATTCTTGGGAACGGGCCGATTTTAAAAAGGTTCCTCCTCTATTAATGATGTTCTTTACGGAACGGGGGCCCAATTCTTTGAAATCACCTTCTATCAACCCTTGGAGACCCCGAAATACACCTACACATTCCAAATCATGATATGCACAGGAACGTACCACAGCACGGATCGCGGCATTCATCCCCGGAGCATCCCCTCCACTGGTAAGTACTGCTATTCTTTTAATTTTTTTGTTCATAAAAGTAAAATTACCAAAGATAGACTTTTTCTTCGCATAGCAAAATTGAGTCAAATTTGTACGGTTTAAGACAGTAATAGCTTGGTTTTTGGGAAAATTCGATCTAGATAGAAATGCACGAAATCGATAAAAACCGTATCATAAACCCTAATTTCCTATAGGAATATATGATTTTAACATTTATTAAGGAAAAAAATACGTGTATGCACGTATATGTATCTAAATTTTGTGCTCTATATTTGAACTATTAGTGAATTCGTATTGAAAAAATTTTTTGTGGGGATAAAAAATTGATTTTCGATACTGAAACAAAATTTACTAAGTTAGGTTTGTTATCAGCGCTGCTTTCACTACGCAGCGCTTTTCTTTTGCCCCTATTCCAATACTAAAACTTCTATAGAAGAATCGTTATACACCCTGTGTGTCTGCTTCTTAAAGTCGGATTCTTTGGCTTCAAAGATATTGGGAACAAAGGTTTGTGGATTCAAGTCTATTAAAGGAAACCACGTACTCTGCACCTGAATCTGAATCTTATGCCCCTTCTTGAAAGTATGACAAACGTCCTGTAGTTTTATGTCCACTTTTGTCTTTTCGTTGGGTGTAAAAGGTTCTGGTTTGCTGAAATCATTCCTGAAACGCCCCCGCATCACTTCACTACGTACCATAAGGTGGTAGTTCGCCATTTTTAGGTATTCCTGGGTCTCTTCGTAGTCTACGGCATCGTTGGGATACACATCGATCAACTTTACCACCCAATCGGCATCGGTACCTGTAGTGGATACATTCAACTTAGCCAACACTTCCCCCGTAAGGGTGATGTCTTCAGTAAGTACAGGGGTTTCAAAAACCAACACATCGGTTCTTCTTCCTGCAAATCGTTGGTCATCGGTCATGTACTTCCGTGGCGTGAACACCATTTTAATGTCTTCGGAATAAGGAACCGGTTTTTTAGGATCGCTAATAAACTCCTCGAAGGTATAGCTCTTCTCTGCCACTGGGTTCAGGCGCTGGTCGCTTTGCAACCAAAATGTCTTCTTCTTTGTGTTTTTAGGAGGCCATTCGGTAAAATCCCCCCA
>JANQKN010000181.1 GCA_028281065.1 Flavobacteriaceae bacterium
GACCCAGGCGGAAGTTTGGAAAATGATGATTTCGGATATGCAGATCTGGATCCAGACGGTTTTAGATGTCCGTACGGCTCTCATTTAAGAAGAAATAACCCTAGAGATGCCGTACGGACATCTAAAACCGTCTGGATCCAGATCTGCATATCCGAAATCATCATTTTCCAAACTTCCGCCTGGGTCTTTTTTTGGAAAATTTACTAAAGATGCTCCACTGGGCCACCTACCTACACATTTTGCCGCCAATTTAATCTTGGCTTCTTCATCTACAGTACCATCTGGTTTTAAGGAATTTGTTTCCATATACTCCCAAAAATCATCCACGTGCTGTTCCATTTGCCTAAACACCATAAAGGTGCCGTTGTGACCTAAATCTTTTTTTCCGGAGCCTGCCGCATCATTTTTCAATAACTCGGTATTACCTTGCGAACTATGTATTAATGGAGAAAAGGGGTATTGCCCGTGTTCATTTTTATGTCCCAATAAAAACTCCCCTGTTTCGATCATATCATTTTCAGGCCCCGATCTTCCACTTCCTTTTATACACGGTTGTGAAATACCGTCGTGAAAACCAAAAGCCTCTTTGTTATCTGGACGCAGATAACCGTACATTTCTTTTACAATACGCAGACCACCATTAGAAGTAATTCTATCTTTTTCCTCTTTCAGGAAAGCTGTTATACTCTCTTTATCTTTTGCGTGAAAAATAAGAAGTATGTGAAATGATTCTTTACCTGATCCCCATCGCCAGTTTTTAGGATCACTATCCCCATAATCACCTAATATTCTATTGCGATTCGGGGTAGATATTCCTTCTCTAAAAGGGACAGGAAAACCTTCAATATTTTCTTTGTTCATTCCCAGGGCTTGCAGTCCTTGGACGGTAAAGGATAGATGTAATGTCTTTTCAGAATGATCCGATATATCTGCCGAGTCTACCAAAGGTAAAATCGTTTTCATCCAGGATTTTGCGTTGGAAGCATCTTCAACTTTCAACAAAAAATAAGCGGTCTGAAAAAGCTTTCCGTAGCCCCGAACCACCATTCCTTGAATGTCTTTTAAGTCTAATGTTTTAGGATTATTTACAATTGCCATGTTGTTAAGTGTCTTTAAATTCTACGAAGCATTTCTTTTGTTTTTGCATCTGTTAATTCTCCAGAGTTAAATAACTCGGTTCGCAACTTGGAACGATCTACAATTTGTTGCAATCCATCCCATGGGTAAGCAGAATACCATATAGGAGTAGGTACCTGTGTAAGACGCCCCCAACCCATAAACTCGGCAATACGATAGGATCCTCTACCTACCATAAAAAATGTTCTTGGGTAGCCTTTGGCAGCACCATAGATAAGATTTAGTCCCCAACCATTATTATCCACAAAATCACCGAGGTACTCATCAAAACTTCCATCAAAATTACTGAAGAACACAAATCGTTTTCCTCCATCGATAATGACCCACCGTGCAAAGTGAATAGTGGGGGTGCCCATTAATTGCCCTTTCACAAAAATGTGTCTGGCACCATAACTTGTAGCCCATAAGAAAAATTTAAGCCCCAGTTTTCTAAGTCCTCCTTTTAGTTCAAATACTTGAGATAATTGATTTTGATAAATAATATCTTCTTGGTTTTTTAAAGCAGTTAAATGTGCCGATGGAATTTGATTCTGTGTTTTTCCAAATGGTTTTGCCCGCAATTCGTAGAAAAAGTGAATTAGTACCACAAATACCAATAACAATGGAAGTAAGAGTAGAAGTAATAGTACTAGTAAAATAAGTTTTACATAATTTACCTTTGGCAAACTATATGGCTTTCGTGCCCAATCCCATTGCGGGTCATTTGCTAAAAATTCTTTAATACTAGTGCTGGCTTCCTTAGCTGTTGTCCATTTGCCTTTATTTTCTTTTACAAAGCCTTTGACTGCTTTGTAGAGCCTTGCTTCATTCTTGATTTGTTGCACACTACGATTAGGAGCTCCTGTATAAAACCCCTGTGTGAATAACAAATGTTTTTTTACGTATACCAATCGGGTTTCCCGAGTCAATTCATCACCAGATGGATATCCTTTACAGTAGGTAAGAATTTGATCTAAATCTTCTGCAAGGTTGTCTACAATATCTTCCAGATGTTTTTCTGGACTTCCATCTATATTGGCAGCATATACCAAACTAGCTTCAATATTTTTAGTGGCTGGGATAACAATCCATCGCGCAAAATGCACAGAAGGTATTTTATCTAATGGGAAAAAGCCTCCTCCTTGAGAAGGGTTCTCACCTCTATTCAGTAAGGCTGTTACAGCTTCTATCTGGTCTGCAAGCACAGGTATTTGAAGAGAAACAGGGTTTTGCCTTGTCATATAGGTTATTTTTGGTTAGAATTTCAACTTATTTTAATCTCTGCTAACTGGTGAAGGTAACTACATAGTTATTGGGAAAAGGTCCTACATTTAATCCCGAACCTCTACCTAAAGAGCCTTTTGAAAGCCCCACATTGTCCAATCGTAACACTGCGGCTACTAATTCTGGAATGGTGACCGAATTGATATACTTGCCGTAACATTCATGTAATGCAAAGCCCCAATTCATATATCTGGCATCTCTCTTAGCGTTAAATTTTTTAGGGTTGGGAAAAGTAACCGGATCAAACATAGCACCCGAAGTAAGT
>JANQKN010000010.1 GCA_028281065.1 Flavobacteriaceae bacterium
AAACCATTGTAGAACATATTTCAGAAAGAGACATTGCCACTGGGGTGATTTCTACCTCTTCCATTACCCACGCTACACCTGCTTCATTCTATGCCCACAATACTTCGCGAAGGGATGAAGATGGTATTGCCAGCAACCTACCCACATCGGGGATCGATTTCTTTGCAGGTGGAGGACTGCAGTTTTTCAATAACAGAAAGGACAGTATCAGTTTGCTTCCCGTGTTGGAGGCCAATGGATTTGTTGTAGATACTACCGAACTTGCCTCAAATCAAGGTGACAAATTGGGTTACCTGCTATCGCAAAGGGGAATGCCGACTATGAAAACCCGCGGGGATTTTCTACCTAAGGCCACACAAATGGCTTTGGACCACCTTTCCAAAAACGAGAATGGCTTTTTCCTAATGGTAGAAGGCTCCCAAATAGATTGGGGAGGACACGACAAAGATGCTGAGTATTTAATTGCCGAGTTATTGGATTTTGATGCTACGATAGGGGTAGCCTTGGATTTTGCTAAAACCAATGGAGAAACACTGGTTATTGTTACTGCCGATCATGAAACGGGTGGCTTCACACTATCTTCAAAAGATCACAATTACAACGAGATCGAACCCACTTTCTCTACCGACGGCCACTCAGCCACCATGGTTCCTGTTTTTGCAAAAGGACCTGGGGCCGACAGTTTTGGAGGAATCTATGAAAACACAGGGATATATCATAAAATGATGGCTCTTTTCAATAAATAATTGACTGCTGCCTTAGAAAGCAACAATCAACGAATTTTGTTACTTTAGCACAAGACAGCTACCTAATGAAGTACCTACACGATATTGGCTCCTATTTTTTGATGCTCAGGGCTGTTTTTAGCCGCCCTACCAAAGGATCGATACTTCGGGAATTGATCTTTAAAGAGGTCGACGAACTCATTATCAATTCCTTGGGAATCGTAGCCTTTATCTCCTTTTTCGTGGGAGGTGTAGTTGCCATACAGACCGCACTTAATATCGACAACCCATTAATACCAGAGTACCTGGTTGGGTTTGCGACCCGTCAATCCATCATCCTGGAATTTGCACCTACCTTTATTTCCATTATCATGGCAGGAAAGATGGGATCGTTCATTACATCCAGTATTGGTTCTATGCGGGTTACAGAGCAGATCGATGCCTTGGAAGTCATGGGGATCAATTCACTTAACTATTTGGTGTTCCCTAAAATAGTTGCCTTGTTGTTTTATCCTTTCGTCATTGCCATTTCCATGTTTCTGGGAATCCTTGGTGGATGGGTCGCTGGCGTGTATGGAGGATTCAGCACTTCCGAAGCTTTCATTCAAGGATTACAGGTAGACTTCATTACATTTCACGTAGTATATGCCTTTATAAAAACATTTGTGTTTGCCTTTATCCTAGCTACCGTACCTTCTTGGCAAGGATTCTATATGAAAGGTGGCGCACTGGAAGTAGGAAAAGCCAGTACCAATTCCTTTGTTTGGACCAGTGTCCTCATTATATTGACCAATTATGTTATAACCTCTTTACTGCTTAGCTAATGATTACGGTTGAAAACTTACATAAAAGCTTCGGCAGCGAACACATCCTAAAGGGGTTGAGCACTACGTTCGATAAGGGTAAAACCAACCTCATTATAGGACAGAGTGGTAGTGGTAAAACCGTATTCCTGAAATGCTTGTTGGGACTGTTCGAAGCCAATGACGGGAAAATTATTTTTGAAGACAAGGCCATACAGGATATGAACGATGATGAAAAGCGGAGCTTACGCGAAAATATGGGGATGGTGTTTCAAGGAAGTGCCCTTTTCGATTCCATGAACATTGAAGAAAACGTCATGTTCCCCCTTCGTATGTTTTCGAAGAAGAAGAAATCGGAAATGCTCGATCGGGTAAACGAAGTTCTTCTTAGGGTAAACCTGGAAAACGTAAACAAGAAATATCCTTCCGAAATTTCTGGGGGGATGCAAAAAAGGGTAGCCATTGCAAGAGCCATTGTAAACAATCCCAAATACTTGTTTTGCGACGAACCCAATTCCGGGTTGGATCCCAGAACGGCTATCTTGATCGATAACCTCATTCAGGAAATTACCAAGGAATACGACATTACTACGGTGATCAACACCCACGACATGAACTCGGTGATGGAAATTGGGGAGAAGATCGTTTTCCTCCAGAAAGGAAATCTGGCTTGGCAGGGAGACAACACACAAATTTTCAAGACCGATAACAAGGACGTTACGGATTTTGTATACTCATCGGACCTCTTCAAAAAGATTCGAGACGTTCAGATCAAGGAAAACTAGTCGTTCTTAAGTACGATAGAATCTGCCTTTATCTGTGCTTTCAACCAAGTTTTTAATTGGGCATTCCTTACATTAACAACACTGTCGTTTAAGGATTTATTCCATTTTGCAGAAGCAACATTAAGTGTATCTATTTTCTGAAAATCTGAAGAAACCAACATTTTCGAAAGCCCAAAATACTCTAAGTCCTGAAATTGTATCTTGGCATCTTTGGAAAGGACTGAAAAAGAAAAAGTGTTGTTTGTTTCGTTGATAGATGCCAATTCGGCTTTTAAATTCTCAATCTCCTTTTGCAAACCGGAAATGATGTTATCCTTTTCATCCAGATCACTTATAGCCCTGTCGTAAGCTTCTGAAATTTTATCGAAACTTCGATTTTTGTTACCGTTGATTTTTAATTCGAAATCATTGATGTTTTTGTAGCCTTTCAATTCGTTGCGAAGATCTGTTTCAGTAGCTTCGGCAATCTCCCCATTAAAATAGAGGGTAATGGTTTTTTTGTCTGTATCCATATCCTCACTTTGTAACCAAAGTTGATGATTGGATTCGATCTCGGTTTTCAAAAAGTTGGTATAATCATTCTCATATCCGCTTTCCTTGAACACCTTAAGGAAAGTAATGGTTGGGTAAATCATGACTATAATGGCAGCCAAGGACGCCAATTGCGCAATACGTTTCCGCTTTTTGGAATTGGCATACTTAAGCATGGGAAAGCGCAATACTTTCAGCACAATAAACGTAGCCAAGGCAATGAAGATGGTGTTAATGGTAAAGAGGTTCATGGCCCCTCCAAAGTATGCTATGTTTCCATTGGCCAGACCATAACCCGCCGTACACAAAGGTGGCATTAACGCCGTGGCAATAGCTACACCAAATATTACCGATGCAATGGTTCCTTTCTTGGTTCGGGCAATAATCAATGCCAATCCACCAAAAAACGCAATGAGTACGTCCCTAATGTCTGGTTTGGTTCTACCCAGTAACTCAGAGGTTTCTTGACTCCCCAAAGGGAAGAACTTAAAGAACAGATAGGCCGTCAACAAACTCAACACAATCATGGTTGCTAAGTTTATCAACGATTTTTTAAGCGTGTCGATATCGTTCAAGGCAATCGACATACCAATCCCCAAAATGGGCCCCATTAAGGGTGAAATAAGCATCGCTCCAATAACAACGGCAGTAGAGTTTGCATTTAGACCAATGGATGCCACAAAGATCGAGCATATTAAAATCCAAGCGGTGGCCCCTTTAAAAGGGATGTCGTTTTTAATGGCTTCAAGGGTAGCTTCGCGATCGGTATCATGTCTAAAATCGAGAAGTTCTACCAAAAACTTTTTGGTACTCACCCAAAGCCCTTTGGCATCCTGCTTTACGGCTTGTTTGTTCTGCTCAATCTCCTTCTCCTTGTTCGCGTCGTCCATCATAGGTTATAATTTTTAAGTATAGTCTTCCCCGAAACGTTCTTTCACTTCATTTAAAAGTTCCTTGATATCCTGTTCTTTCTTTTTCGGGAAAACCAGCAATACATTTTCCTTATCTACAACGATATAATCGTTTAATCCGTCTATAACCACCAACTTATGGGAGGCGGTATAGATCATATTCCCTTCGGAATTTTTAAGGTACGGTGTGGCTCTTACCACTGCATTTTCTGAAGGATTCTCCGTAATCTTATCATGCAGAGCTCCCCAAGTACCTAAGTCATTCCAATCGAAGGTAGCTTTTTTTACCAAAACATTTTTGGCTTTTTCCATTATGGCGAAATCGATGGAAATGTTTTCGACCTTTGGGTAATTTTCATCGACAAATCCTTTTTCTTCCGGAGTATTCAAAACTCTATACCCTTCATTTAAAGAAGCATACATTTCGGGCATCAATTCCTGAAAAGCATGTATGATACTTTTTACGCTCCAAATAAAAATTCCAGCGTTCCAGAAAAAATTGCCTTCGGCTATAAACTGTTTGGCTGTTTCATAATTCGGTTTTTCCCTAAACTGAAGTACTTTTTTTAAGACGGATTCATCGTTTTTATCACTCTCAATATAGCCATAGCCTGTATTGGGAAAGGTTGGATGAATTCCTAGGGTTAGGAGAATATCATCTGCTGTACAAGCTTCAAAACAGGCTTTTACATCGTTCTGAAAAGAAGCTTCATCCTCAATCCAATGGTCACTGGGCGCAACGATCATGACCCCATCTGGGTTCTCCTTGTAAATTTTAAGTGCAGAAAGCAGGATACAGGGTGCCGTATTCCGCATGGCGGGTTCCAAAACCACTTGTTGTGCAGTAATCTCAGGCAGTTGCTCCAAACAAAGGTCCAGATAGCGTTCATTGGTCAAAATCTGTACATTCTGCGTAGGAATGTCCTTGGTAAGGCGCGAAAAAGTCTGTTGCAATAAGGTCTTTCCTGTTCCCAGCATGTCATGGAACTGCTTGGGAAATCCTGAGGTACTAACTGGCCAAAAACGGGAACCGATCCCGCCTGCCATAATTACGGCATAATAGTTTGTGTTCAATCGTTTGTTTTTTATTTCAGAAACTCTACTTCCGCATTGGGATTAAAAAGATATATCCTACCAGTCGCCAATTCCACACATTCGTAACGCTTTACCCTTTTGTTTCCCCTTTTAAAGACCTTCCCGTTGTACAACCGAAAAGTGCCTCCGTACGGAATTTCAAAGATATAGTTTTTATCGTTGGGTGGATCGTACTGTTTTAAAGCTAACGATAATTTAGCATCGGTATCGCTGCTTGCCTTTGGGTTTTTAAAGTGAAGGGCCAAAAGGGGAAGTAAGACACTGGGAAATACTTCGGGTCTAAGGAAAGGAAGCATTAATTGCTGAAAGGTATACTTCCACTCTTTCCCATGCGGCTTAATCATCCTACCGTATTCTGTAAAAGCCACCAAATGGGCTATTTCATGAACTAGGGTTATGGTAAATCGATAAGGATTAAGGCTGGCATTCACGGTAATCTGGTGTTGCCCATTGGGCATTTTCCTGTAATCGCCATGACGGGTCACACGTTCGTTCACTATTTTTAGGTGTACTTCATGCACTTTGAGCAATTCGAGCAACCCTGAAACAGCTGCTGTGGGAACGTATTTGGAAAGTACTTCATCCATACTTATGGGGTGCCGCTGGATACCTGAAGGGTTTTCCCGTTATAATGCTGTTGCCCGGTTAATGAAAAATCGAGGATGTACTGTGCCATTTCCTTTGCGGTTACGGGTGCTTTATAACCTGGAAAGGCTTCCTCCAACATTTCGGTTTGCACTGCCCCCAAGGCAAGGGCATTAAAGGAAGGGCCAGATTCTTTGTATTCTTCTGCCAAGACTTCGGTAAGGGTTATAATCGCCCCTTTACTGCTACTGTATGCAGCCAATCCGGGGAATTTCATACTCCCTTGAATTCCTCCCATACTACTAATATTAACCACATGCCCTTTTTTATCCATAAAGGGAAGTACAGCTTGGGTAAGGGCTGCGGCACCAAAAACGTTTACTTCGTAAGAATACTGAAAGTCTTCTTTTTTCAGCTTTGCAAAGGGTTTGTTTACCAAATAGCCTGAATTATTGATAAGCACATCTACCGAACCCCAATGTTCTTTTATGAAAGTTGGAACTTTTTTGATATCGTTCGCATCTGTGATATCACAGGGGAAGCAGTGGCAATTGGTCACACCCATGCCCGAAACGGGGACTTCATTCCTGGAAAGGGCCAACACTTGGTGTTCGGTATCTGCCAAAAGACCGACCAATTCGTAGCCTATTCCCCTACTGGTTCCTGTAATAATGATGTTTTTCTTCATAGTGGAAAGATACATTAATTCTTTATGAAAAAAGCCTTGCAACGAAATCACTGCAAGGCTCTTTTTATCATGTTTCACTCATGTTTAGACAAACATAGTGACTGGGTTTTCTATATAATTCCTTAGGGTTTGAAGGAATGCTGCCCCAGTGGCACCATCCACCGTACGGTGATCGCATGCCAGGGTAACCGTCATGGTATTTCCTATGGCGATGGCTCCATTCTTAACCACAGGTTTCTGAATGATTGCGCCTACAGATAGAATGGCCGAATTGGGCTGATTGATGATCGAGGTAAACTCCTTAATACCAAACATCCCTAAATTGGAAACAGTAAAGGTACTTCCCTGCATTTCATCTGGGGTAAGTTTCCTGTTACGCGCTTTTCCTGCCAACTCTTTTACAGAAGCTCCTATTTGGGAGAAGGTCATCTGATCGGCAAACTTCAACACAGGCACTACCAACCCATCTTCTACAGCAACAGCAACCCCTATGTGGATATGTTTGGCTATTTGGGTGGTTTTATCGGCCCAAGTGGAATTAACCCTTGGGTGTTTTCTCAATGCCATAGCACAAGCCTTAACGATCATATCGTTGAAAGAAATCTTCACATCGGGATCGGAATTGATCGCTTTTCGGGAAGCAATCGCCGTATCCATATCGAACTCTACGGTTAGGTAGTAATGTGGCGCTGTAAATTTAGACTCACCCAATCGCTTCGCAATGGTTTTACGCATTTGCGAGTTGTTGACTTCTTCCCAGCTTTCTTCTCCAACAGGAACATAGGCTGAAACCGAAGCAGCAGCACTTGGGGTATAATTTTCTATATCGCGTTTTACAATACGTCCATTTTCCCCAGAACCTTGAACAGTTGCCAAATTGATTCCTTTCTCCTCGGCCAGTTTTTTAGCCAGGGGGGAGGCGAAAATACGTCCGCTGGATGTTTGTACGGTTGCTTTGGGAGCTTCCACCTTTGCAGGAATAGCTTTAGGGGTCTCTGGAGCCGGTGCTTTCTTTTCTTCCTTAGGAGCGGCTGGTGATTGAGCTGTTGGCTTTGCACTTGCCGTAATCCCAGAAACATCGGTCCCTGCAGGACCAATAATAGCCAACAAAGCATCTACTTTGGCGGTTTCCCCTTCTTGGATCCCTATCTTTAACAATGTTCCAGTATAGAAGGATTCAAACTCCATAGTGGCCTTATCGGTCTCGATTTCAGCCAAGATATCGCCTTCTTCTACACTATCACCCACGTTCTTTAGCCATGTGGCAACGGTGCCTTCTTCCATGGTATCGCTTAAACGGGGCATGGTAATTATTTCTACACCTTCGGGCAATTCGCTGGAAGATGCATCGGCAGTTGCTGCTGGAGCTTCATCTTTAGCTTCAGTAGCTTCAGACACATCATTGGTTTCTTTAGTGGGCATGTCCCCGGAAAGCAATCCTGAAATGTCTTCCCCTTCTTCCCCAATAATGGCCAAAAGGGCATCTACATTGGCGGTTTCGCCTTCGGCTATACCTATATGCAGCAAGGTCCCTTCGTAAAAGGACTCAAACTCCATAGTGGCCTTATCGGTCTCGATTTCAGCCAGGATATCGCCTTCTTCCACTTTATCCCCCACTTTCTTTAACCAAGTGGCAACGGTACCTTCTTCCATGGTATCGCTCAAACGGGGCATGGTAATTACTTCTGCCATAGTTTATAGTTTATGAGGTAAAAATGGATAATCTTCTTGTTCGTATACGGCATCGTACATTACATTCTTCTCCGGATACGGGGATTCTTCAGCAAACTTCTCGCATTCGCTTACCAAATCCTTTACGCGTTTGTTAACAACCGCTATTTCCTCTTCGGTTGCGTATTTCTTCTTGTAAATAATATCGAGTACGTAGCTAATAGGATCTTCTTCACGCATCTTCTCCACCTCTTCTTTGGTACGATAGTGTTGCGCATCACTCATGGAGTGTCCACGATAGCGATAGGTTCGGATTTCAAGGAAAGTAGGTCCTCCTCCTTTTCTTGCCCTTGTAATGGCTTCGTCCAATTCCTTGGCAACCACTTCGGGTTTCATACCATCTACAGGGCGGCAAGGCATTTCATAACCCAATCCTAGTTTCCAGATATCGGTATGGTTGGCGGTACGTTCTACCGAGGTTCCCATAGCATATCCGTTGTTTTCTACACAAAATACCACAGGTAAGTTCCACAGCATGGCTAGGTTAAAGGTTTCGTGTAGGGAACCTTGGCGTGTAGCACCGTCCCCCATAAAGGTTAGGGTAACGCCATCGCGTCCAGCATATTTATCGCCAAAGGCCAAACCAGCCCCTAGTGGAATTTGCCCCCCTACGATACCGTGACCTCCGTAAAAACCGTGTTCTTTGGAAAATATGTGCATGGAGCCTCCCAAACCTTGGGAAGTTCCTGTTGCCTTACCATAAAGCTCGGCCATGACCCTTTTTGGGTCTACTCCCATACCAATGGGCTGAACGTGGTTTCTATACGCTGTGATCATCTTATCCTTGTTCAGGTCCATAGCATGTAAGGCACCTGCCAAAACAGCTTCTTGACCGTTATACAGGTGAAGAAACCCGCGTACTTTTTGCTTAATATATACTTGTGCTAGTTTATCCTCGAACTTGCGCCAGAAAAGCATATCTTCATACCACTGAAGATAAGTTTGTTTGGTTATTTTTTTCATTGAGTCAATGCTAATATTTCTCCTGAAAAATTATTTCAGAATAACAAAAATACTACATTCTTAGGGACTACAAAACCACATTTTCTGAAAAATAGCTACGGAAATGAAATCGCGTTCTGGACTACAGATAGGAATGGTCGAAAATAAGGGGAAGTAGGTCTTTTACTGAATTCGCTTTTACTACTTTTCCAGAAACCCCCATGAAATAAATTGGGATGGGAGCCTCCTGTTTTACTTCGTATTCGGCCAACGATTGCCTACAAGCACCACAGGGCGGTATGGGTACTTTTGTTTCCTGTTTTAGGGAACCCGCTGTAAGTGCCATAGCAACGAATTTTGCCGATGGGTAAGTCGCTCCAGCGTGAAAAACGGCTACCCGTTCTGCACAAAGCCCCGATGGAAAAGCTGCATTTTCCTGATTGTTGCCCGTAACGACCTCTCCAGAATCCAATAGGAGGGCTGCCCCCACCTGAAAATGAGAATAAGGCGCATAAGCTTTTTTACGAGCTTGATGCGCCTTATCCATGAGGTCTTGAATATCTTCTGAAAGTTCCGAAACAGATTCGAAAACTTCCAGTTCTGTTTCAATTTTCAGTTTCTTCATTCCTAGTATTCGTCATACTCATCCCCGAAGTTGAAGGTAAGTCCAAAACGAAGGGTTCCTTCTAATGGACTACGTACTCTTGAAGTCGAGAATAAGTAAGAAATATCAATATTAATAGCGGTGTATCTAAATCCAGCTCCTAAAGACAAGAATTTTCTGGATCCTTTGTCTTCGCTTTCGTTAAAGTAACCGGTTCTAAAGGCAAAAACATCTTGGTACCAGTATTCTGCACCAAGTGCCCATGTAAACTCTTTCAATTCTTCTGCAAAACCATCAGGCGCATCACCGAAAGAAGAGAATATTCCACTTACAAAGCTTTCGTTGTAGAAGTCATCGTCCCTTGTAATAGCACCATCTCCATTGGAATCGCTAGGGGTTGGTACCAACAATTTGTTTACTTCGGCATTTACTCCAATCTTGTTGTACTCATCCAAGATAAAGTCGAAACCTCCACCTAATCCAAGGTTAATGGGCAAGCTGTTTTCTTGTCCGGTTTCGTCATACTTCAGTTTAGGTCCAATATTGGAAATGTTGAAACCAGCTCTCCAACGACCATCAAAATCGTTATAGGCGATTTCTTCACTTTGGTAATATCCTGCGATATCCACAGCAAAAGAACCTGCAGCAGATGCATCTTCGTTAGCTGTCTGCAATTTTAGGTCGGAACGGATGTAACGTCCTGCTACTGCCATAGAGAATCGCTCACTTAATCGAAGTGCGTAGGCTACATCGAAAGTCAATTCGTTAGGTTTAACAATTAAGGGTTCCTGATCGAAGGTTTCACGTAATTCGATCTCCCCGTTGCTAAAGTATCTAAAGCTGGCAGAAACTGCACTTCGCTCGTTGATACGATTATAATAGGATACATTTCCTAGGAAGATATCGTTTACTAAGTTACTTAGGTACGGTGTATAGGTAACACCCACTCCCTGCTTGGAAATAGCAAAAGCATATTTTGCTGGGTTCCACTGTTGTGAAAAGGCATCTGCAGAAGTAGCTACTCCCATATCTGCCATACCGCCAGAACGTGCATCAGCAGCAATTAGCAAAAAGGGAACTCCTGTAGTAATTACCCTGTCATCTATATTACTTTCCTGTGCATGTGCTTTAACGACAAGTAATCCTAGTAAAATTGGAATAAAAAGTTTCTTCATGAGGTGTTAATTTTGAGCAAATATAATTGTAATTTTTAAAGGATGACCAGTTTTTCAAATTTTTCGACCTGCTGGTCTATTAACGGTGATTTTACCGTAAGCTTGTATACATAGACGCCTTTTCCGATTTTATCGCCGAAGTCGTCCAGCCCGTCCCATACGATTTCCCTG
>JANQKN010000014.1 GCA_028281065.1 Flavobacteriaceae bacterium
CAGGGAAATCGTATGGGACGGGCTGGACGACTTCGGCGATAAAATCGGAAAAGGCGTCTATGTATACAAGCTTACGGTAAAATCACCGTTAATAGACCAACAGGTCGAAAAATTTGAAAAACTGGTCATTTTATAGGTACCCTTCAGCAGTTACATACATATCAAAATTCTGTAAGGGAATGGCAATTCTGCACACATAAACAGGTACAATTCAAGTAATGGAATATTTTATACTATCCCTTAGGAAGATAGTACTACTTATTCCGTTTGCTAGCTCTTAAATTTGTACCTTTGCAACTCAATTTTTAAAAACCAAAATTCGATACCATGGGAAAAGGATTTTTTGAAGTTCCAATAGCCGTAAACGAACCGGTTTGGGGATATGCCCCTGGCTCTCCAGAACGCCAAACTGTGTCAGACACCTATAAAGAAATGTACAACAGCACCATCGATGTGCCTTTGTATATTAATGGGGAACACATATCCACGGGAAATACAGCTACCATGTCCCCTCCACATGATCACCAACATGTATTGGGGAGCTACCACAAAGCTGAAAAATCGCATATAGAACAAGCTATTGCTACTGCTTTGGAAGCCCGAAAAAAATGGGCACAGATGCCATGGGAGCAACGCGCCGCTATTTTCTTACGTGCTGCAGAACTCATTGCAGGCCCTTACCGCGCAAAGATCAATGCCGCTACTATGTTGGCACAATCCAAAACCATACACCAAGCTGAGATTGATGCTGCTTGTGAATTGATCGATTTCCTTCGATTCAACGTGCAGTTCATGACCGAAATATACCACGAGCAACCTGAGTCTACTTCTGGGGCATGGAACCGTTTGGAGTACCGCCCTTTGGAAGGATTCATCTATGCCATTACGCCATTTAACTTTACGGCCATTTCCGCCAACCTTCCTGCAAGTGCGGCTTTAATGGGTAATGTTGTGGTATGGAAACCCAGTGATAGCCAAGTATATTCTGCCAAGGTAATCTTGGATGTTTTTAAAGAAGCTGGGGTACCTCCTGGGGTAATCAATATGGTGATGGGAGATCCAGTTATGATTACGGATACCGTCTTGGCAAGTCCCGATTTTAGTGGATTGCACTTTACAGGTTCTACCCATGTATTTAAAGACATCTGGCAAAAGATCGGAACCAATATCCATAACTACAAAACTTACCCAAGAATCGTTGGGGAGACCGGTGGAAAAGATTTTATTGTAGCCCATAAATCCTCGAATCCAAAACAAGTAGCTACGGCTATTGCGCGAGGGGCATTCGAATTCCAAGGACAAAAGTGTAGTGCTGCCAGTCGTTGCTATATTTCAAAGAGCATCTGGAACGATGTAGAAAAGCATTTGAAAGCTGACTTGGCTTCCTTTACAATGGGATCGCCAGAGGATATGAGCAATTTCATCACTGCTGTGATCCACGAGGGATCTTTCGATAAGCTAGCTAGCTACATCGATGGTGCCAAAGCAGACGCCAATGCCGAAATCGTTGCGGGTGGAAACTACGACAAGAGCAAGGGATACTTTATCGAGCCAACAGTTATAAAAACCAACGATCCTAAATACACCACCATGTGCACGGAATTGTTCGGACCTGTGGTTACGATCTATGTTTTTGAAGATGACGCTTGGGAAGAGACCCTACACTTGGTGGATGAAACCAGTGAATACGCTTTAACGGGTGCTGTATTCAGTGAAGACCGTTACGAGTTGGAAAAAGGCATCAAGATTTTGGAAAATGCCGCAGGAAACTTCTACGTAAACGACAAGCCTACGGGAGCTGTTGTAGGGCAACAACCTTTTGGAGGTGCCCGCGCCAGTGGAACCAATGATAAGGCAGGAAGTAAGTTGAACTTATACCGTTGGGTTTCACCAAGAATGATTAAAGAAACCTTTGTTTCCCCAACAGATTATAGATATCCATTTTTGGGATAAAGTTTAAAACTTATCGACATAAAAACCTTTCAAACTTTATTGTGTTTGAAAGGTTTTTCTTTTTTTAGTAGTCATAATTGAAACGTTTATGAAAAAAGCATTATCCCTTCTATTATTTTGCACCTTTTCTTCCCTTTTTTCTCAGCAAATCCAGCAAATAACCATAGAACGTTGGGAAGCGAGCATTTGGGAAAACAATGTTAGGCAATCCTATAACTATAACAGTAATGATCAAATTTCATCTATTCTAGAAGAACTTTGGAATGGAGGCAATTACAATAACAACGGCCTTATTAGTTACAGCAATTATATGGGTGATATTGTTGGGGAAACTATTTCTCAACTATGGAATGGTGCCGACTGGCAAAATAGCACGCGGATATTGAATCAAGTGAACGGTGACAATCTTTTATCCGAATCCGAACTTTCTACATGGTTCAATGATACTTGGAACAATCTCAATTTACGCGAATACATGTATGACGGCAACAATCATCTAATAGTATTAACACAAAAGAACTGGGATGGCACTTCGTATGTAAATGACCTCCGCATAACCCATACCAATAATCCAGATGGTTTCCCCATCGAACTTATTGGAGAATCTTGGAACGAATCGAATAGCTCCTGGGAAAACTCATACCGAACCACCAACATCTACAACAGTGATAATAAAATTCTGGAATTTTTGAATGAAATCTGGAATGGGAGTCAATATGTGAACAGCTCTAGAAATACCTATGCGTACGATGCGAATGGATACCTTATAGAACTTTTAACCCAATTTTGGGATGAAACAGAAAACACTTGGGAGAACTCTGCCTTTATAACCTACCAAAACAATAGCAATGGTTCCATAAACACTATTATCTCACAATTATGGACAGCATCCAACACCTGGGAGAATTCCAATCGATGGACGTACTTCTATAACCCTTTGACTACAGAAGAGGTGGAATTGGAAACTGAAACAGTATATCCAAACCCTACTTCGGGCACTCTTTTTATAGCCGAACCCACTAAGGACTACACCTATGCTGTTTACGATTTACAGGGCAAACGTTTAATCAATGGCTACCATGCACCTGGAAGTTCCATTGATTTTGCTGGGCTAACCTCAGGAGTATACATCCTTTCCTTAACTTCTGAAGGTGAAACTATGGTTAAAAAGATCATTAAAGAGTAAAGGCCGAAGCCATTATCCTTTATATTTCATGGGAAGGTGTACGACACTTTTTGTTTCGAAGAAATCCTCTTTAAAAAACGAAGAAAGGGGATATACTTTAGCGGTTCGATAATGGGCTAATTCTTCAGTTAAGTCACCTCCTTTTAAGTACAGAATACCATTTTTAAGATCATGTTCACTGGTTTTCTTCACCTTTCCCTTTACCCAACGCACAAAGGTCTCCATTTGGGCCACGGCACGGCTTACTATAAAATCATACTGATCGTTTACCGTCTCTACCCTAGCGTTGGTTACCTTCACATTTTCCAGTCCTAAGCCATCCCGAACTTCTTCCACTACCTTGATCTTTTTCCCTATGCTATCCACCAAATGAAACTGAGTCTCGGGAAATAGTATAGCCAAGGGAATCCCGGGGAATCCACCTCCTGTACCTACGTCCATTACTTTAGAACCCGGTAAAAAGGCTTGTACTTTGGCAATTCCCAAGGAATGCAACACATGCCTAAGGTAGAGTTCGTCGATATCTTTACGCGAAACAACATTGATCTTTAGGTTCCAATCCTTGTAAAGATCCTCTAATGCAGTGAATTGCGAAATTTGGGTGTCCGATAAATCGGAAAAGTAAGTTTGAAGTAATTCCATAGTGAGTTATCAACTGCAAAAGTAGCATTTCCTTGATAAATTTTAAGATTTCATACACCGCTATCTAAGTTAAGATGCGTATTTTAGTGGCTTAATTTTTTGGCTCCCCCAAAACCTAAAAATACTGACTGTGAGCGAGACACAAATAAAATTTTCCAGGGTTGATTCTGCTAAGTTCTTTAGAACCCTCAACAAACGAGTAAACACCTATTTTAAGGAAAACAACCTATCCCGAACCGGAAACTGGAAATTACATATAAAAACCATCGTTATGTTTGCCCTGTATTTAGGGCCTTATTTTTTGATTCTTTTTGTTGATATGCCTTGGTACCTTCGATTGTTGGGTACTATCATTATGGGTGTTGGCATGGCCGGCGTGGGAATGAACGTTATGCACGATGCCAATCATGGTTCGTATTCTTCGAAGAAATGGGTTAATAAAGTCATGGGAAGCAGTATGTATATCCTAGCCGGAAACGTATACAATTGGCAGGTGCAGCACAATGTATTGCACCACACCTATACCAACATCCATGGACATGACGAAGATTTAGAAACTGGGGAAATCCTCCGTTTCACAAAGCATTCAAAATGGAGACGCTTTCATAAATTCCAGCATATTTACGGTATTTTTCTATATGGTTTGCTTACCATTAATTGGGTACTAACAGCAGACTTTAAACAGACCAAACGGTATTTGGCCAAAAAGCTGTCCTACGGTAAACTACCGAAACCTTTTGCACAATGGAGCATCCTTATATCGACCAAAATGCTATATGCCTTTGTTTGGGTTGTCATTCCAATTTTGTTCTTCCCAGTTGCTTGGTGGCAGGTACTTATAGGCTTTTTTATTATGCACTATGTGGCAGGACTTATTTTAAGTGTTGTTTTTCAGTTGGCACATGTTGTAGAAGATACCGAAATGCCCTTACCGGATCCTTCGGGAACCATGAAGAACACCTGGGCTATCCATCAGTTGTTTACAACCGTTAATTTTGCTACCAAAAATCGCATCATGAATTGGTTTACCGGTGGACTTAACCATCAGGTAGAGCACCATATTTTTCCTAACATAAGCCATGTTCATTACCGAAAGATTTCAGAAATCGTAAAGAACACGGCTAGGGAATTCAATTTACCTTATCACGAATACAAAACCACACGAAAAGCAATTATCGCTCACTTTAAGCATTTAAAACAAATGGGCATGAAACCAGCCCTAACCACCTAACAACCATTATGAATCCAAAACTATCCAACCGCGTTAACCAAATGGCCACCTCGGCCACCTTGGCAATGGCAGCCAAGGCGCGTGAATTAAGGGAGCAAGGAAAAGACATTATCGGACTTAGTTTGGGAGAACCCGATTTTACGGTTCCGGACTTTGTAAAAAATGCCGCCATACAGGCTGTACAGGATGATTACCATTCGTACACCCCTGTAGACGGCTATGGCGATTTAAAACAAGCCATCATTACCAAGTTTCAACGGGATAATGAACTAACATACAACCCAGCCCAGATTGTGGTTTCAACGGGAGCTAAACAATCTTTGGCCAATCTGGCCCAAGTACTTTTAAACCCTGGGGATGAAGTATTGTTACCCGCTCCTTATTGGGTAAGTTACAGCGACATCAGTAAAGTGGCCGGTGGTGTACCCGTAGAAATCCCCACTTCCATAGAAAGTGATTTTAAGGTGACCCCAGAAGCCTTGGAAGCCTCTATTACGGAGAAAACCAAAATGATGATCTATAGCTCTCCCTGCAACCCAAGTGGTTCGGTATATTCCAAAGAAGAGCTAAGGGCCCTTGCCGATGTATTGGTAAAGTACCCAGACATCATCGTGGTTAGCGATGAAATCTATGAGCACATCAACTTTACAGGACCTCATGTTTCCATGGCTGGTTTTGATGATATGTACGATCGCACCGTAACGGTTAATGGAGTATCCAAAGCTTTTTCCATGACGGGATGGCGTATTGGTTATATTGGTGCTCCAGAGTACATTGCCCGTGCCTGTAACAAAATGCAAGGACAGGTAACCAGTGGAGCTAACTGTATTGCCCAAAGAGCTACCATTGCAGCATTGGAAACATCTCCAAGTGCCATTCAATATATGATCGATGCATTCCGTGAGCGCAGAACGCTGATTTTGGGACTCTTGAAAGAAATCCCTGGTTTTAAAACCAACGAACCCGAAGGAGCCTTCTATGTTTTCCCGGACATTTCCCACTATTTTGGAAAAACCCTTCGTGGAAAAACCATAATAAACGCAAGCGATTTTGCCTTGTATCTGTTAGAAGAAGCCAACGTAGCGACCGTAACGGGACAAGCGTTTGGGGATCCCAACTGTATCAGGATTTCGTATGCAGCTTCCGAAGAAGACATAAAGCAAGCCATCTCCAGAATACGGGAGGCATTGGCTTAATGGACTAATAAAACGGCATCCATGCCGAATAACATAAATTTATCCACTAGAGTACATCTAGTGGATTTTTTTTGAAAATTAACCTTCAGGAAACACAAAAGGGCTTATTTTTAGGGTATTGAAATCTTTTGGTTTTGAAAAACATTGCCTTTTTTCTGCTTCTTTTACCCTCGTTGTTGGCAGCACAAAGCGAGAAGAAATTCACATTGTATTACGCCAACGATCAATACGAACTTACACCAAAGCATCACAAACTGCTGGACAGTTTAAAGATGCTCCCCGATAAAGATTCTTTGGATGTACACATAAAAGGCTACACCAATAGTGTGGGTGGGGAAAATTATAATTTGGAACTTTCCCAAAAAAGGGCCGAGAACGTAAAAAGAGAGCTTCGGCAATTTACCATTATCTCCTCACAGGGGTATGGTGAACTAGGAAGTACTGCTGCCGACAATAGGCGTGTAGATATACTGGTTCACCTTAAAAGGGATCACGTTCCGGTAGCTGGGGAAATCGTAGAGGAACCCATTATAGAGGCAGAGCCTACCATTGTAGCTCTCTCCAATCCTAAAAAAGGGGATAAAATCGCCTTACGGGGTATTCGGTTTTATCCAGACAGGGATGTTATTATGGACGAAAGCAAGGAAACCCTTAATGAGTTGGTGACTTTTTTGAAGAACAACCCCAAGGTAAAATTCAAACTCATTGGTCATATTTGTTGTGGCGATCCCATGAAACCCTACAAGGACGTTAAGAATGTCCGAACTGGAAAAGACAACCTTTCCGAAGCCCGGGCGCAAGCCCTTCACAACTACCTCGTAAAAAAAGGCATCAACAAACGAAGAATGCGCTATTTGGGTATGGCTTTTATGCAACCCACAGGTAAGGGTAGTGAGTACGATCGAAGGGTAGAGATCGAAATTACTTCGGTAGACTAATCCTTAAAATTTCCTTTCGTTTTCTGTAATAGCTACATCGTTGATGCTGGCAAAACGTTTTTTCATGAGTCCGTTTTCATCGAATTCCCAATTCTCGTTGCCATAGGCCCTAAACCAATCCCCTTCTTTGGTTTGGTATTCGTATTCAAACCGGACCGCAATGCGATTGTCCACATGTGCCCAATAGGATTTCTTTAATTTGTAGTTCAGTTCATTCTGCCATTTATCGGACAAAAATTCTTGAATCTCCTCCCGACCGTTAATAAATTGGGAACGATTGCGCCATTCACTATCTACGGTATACGCCATGGATACTTTTGTCGGGTCTTTGCTGTTCCAGGCATCTTCGGCCATTTGTATTTTTTGCTTTGCTGTTTCCGTGGTAAAGGGAGGAACGGGTAGCTTTTTTTCCTGCTGTGTCATAATAGGATTGTTTAGATTCTCTAGGTCGTTGAAAAAAAAGGAAACTTACTGTAGATCGTCTTTGAATACCCTTAGCGGTTTCGCCAGAAAAACGGGGTAAGCAAGATAAGCACGGTGAACAATTCCAAACGCCCAATAAGCATTAGGAAGGAGGACCACCATTTGGCTCCATTGGAAAGGGATGCATAATTCTGAACAGGACCCAAATCGCCCAATGCCGGACCTACATTCCCCAAACTGGAAGCAGCACCTCCCAAAGCGGTTTCAAAGTCCAATCCCAATACCGAAAAAACCAGAACCCCTATAATAAAGGAGAGCATGTACAGGATAAAGAACGCAAGGATGTTGAATACAATGGGCTGTCGTACCCCCCTCATGTTGTACCTAACAGGTAGAATCGCATTGGGGTGCAGCGTACGTTTAAACTCCAACAAACCGTTTTTTATCATGATCAAGTGGCGCACTATTTTAATACCTCCAGCCGTGGATCCCGCCGATCCCCCCAAAAACATCAACCCAAAGAAAAAGATAGTGAGGAAGGGCGTCCAAGCCGTAAAATCGGCAGTGACAAACCCCGTAGTGGTTACTACTGCCAATACTTGAAACAAACCATGCCTAAAAGCGCTTTCTACCTCGCCCAATACCATAGGATGAGCTACAGTGGACGTAGAAACATCTGCCTTAAAATAGATGAACAGAACCGCAGTTAACGTAAGACCCGCTATAAAAAAAGCATAAGCCCTAAATTCTTCATCTTTTAGGATTTTACTGAACTTGGTCTTAAAAGCAAAGTAACTCAATACAAAATTGGTTCCCGCCAAGAACATGAAAGCCATGATAATGTATTGGATCAACGGTTGATCGTTCCAATGGGCAATACTGGCATTTTTGGTAGAGAAACCACCTGTACTCAAGGTACTCAACGAATGGTTAATGGCATCGAAAAAGCTCATCCCCGCCACTTTCAACAAAATGGTTTCAGCAATGGTATATCCTACGTAGATAAGCCATAACCTTTTGGCTGTATCGGTAATCCTTGGATGCAGTTTATCTCCTCCTGGACCCGGTGCTTCGGCAGCAAATAACTGCATACCACCAATACCTAGTAGAGGTAGAATGGCAATGGCCAGTACAATGATCCCCATACCCCCTATCCAGTGCGTTATGCTTCGCCAAAAAAGCACACTTTCGGGAAGACTCTCAATGTCGTTAAGGATAGATGCTCCAGTCGTGGTAAACCCACTCATGGTTTCGAAAAAAGCATCGGTAAAGTTGGGGATAGCCCCCGTAATTATATAAGGCAATGTACCTACCAAAGACATGGAAATCCATCCAAAAGTCACGATTACATAACCGTCCCTTTTGCCCAATTCCCTTCTATGTTTTCTAGTGGAAAGCATGAGGGATCCTCCCATGAGTAAGGTAAGTACCCCAGAAAGCACCATCTCCAAACCAACCCCATCCTTGTAAATAAAACTGAACAGGGACGCAATGAGCATGAAACCTCCGTTGAACAACCACAGAAGCCCCATAAGGTGAAAAATAATCTTGTAGTTAAGTTTGGAGACCGAGCCCATTACACAAAAAGTTTTTCTACTTTTTTGATGGATTGGGGAAGCGAACAAACCACGATACGGTCCCCGCTTTCTATTTTAAAGTCCCCAAGGGCAATCATCCCGACCCCATCGCGGATCACTCCACCAATAATGGCCGATCTTGGGAAATCGATTTCACGTATTACCTTGTCACATACTTTTGAAGAAGACGAAACAATAAACTCCAACAACTCGGCATTCATATTGTTGAGCATGGTCATGGCAACGATCTCCCCTTTTCGAACATGACGGAATATATTATTGGCCGCCAATAGTTTTTTATTAATGAGGGTATCGATACCAATGGAATGGGACAACTGAAAGTAATCCATGTTCTCTACCAAGGCAATCGTTTTCTTTACTCCTTTGGATTTGGCCACCAAACATGACATGATATTGGTTTCACTGTTCCCCGTTACCGAAATAAAGGCATCCATATCCTGAATGGATTCCTCCTGAAGGAGTTCCACATTTCTTCCATCACCATGAATTACCAAACAGCTGGGAATATCATCTGCAATCTCGAAAGCCTTTTCCTTACTGTTTTCAATCAGTTTTACATTGAATTTGGCCTTGCAAAGATCGTTTGCAGTCTTGTATCCAATTTTACTTCCCCCTAAGATCATTACGTTCTTAATGGGTTCCTTGACTTTTCCAGTAAGCCTATAGATATGTTCCACCCCTTCTTGGGTTGTAGTAAAATACACCTGATCTCCTTCCTTAAACATGGTATCCCCCCTTGGGATAAGGGTATATTGGGTTCCATAGCGCTGAATAGCGATAGGCACGTAGTCCAACTCTGGGTATTGAAACCCTACTTCTTTCACGGTTTTACCCACAAAAGTGGCAGTACGCGATAACTGAAGACCGATCATCATTAATGCCCCTTCCTCAAACTCATAAGTGTCGTTAAATCCACTTTGGTGCAACAACAGCTCTATTTCTGATGAAGCCAGTGATTCTGGTGAAATCAACTCATCGATCCCAAACTTGGTAAACTGCACCTCGTCTTTGTTTTCGAGAAATTCAGTATTCGAAATTCGGGCAATGGTTCGTTTGGCTCCCAATTGTTTTGCCAACACACAAACGGTAATATTGGTGGTTTCTGAAGAAGTTACCGCAATCACTAAGTCGGTTCCATCCACTTGCCCTTCCTTAAGTACGGAAATGGAAGTAGCATCCCCACGGATCACCCTAATATCCAAATGGGTATCGGCATACGCCAACGATTCACGATTGGTATCGATAAGGGTAATATCTTGGGACTCGAAAGAAAGGAGTTTTGCTAAATGAAATCCTACTTCACCGGCACCGGCAATAATAATTTTCATATATAACCATACAGTATAAGTGAGGCAAAGGTACAAATTTACAGCTATAAGTTATGACACATATGAAACTAGATAATCAAAAGCCATTTCATTAAAATATATCTCGTGCTATAAAAAGTTAATATTTTTTGTACGTAAAATTTACGTACAAATTATAAAATGTACGGATATTTTACGTACATTTGTCTCACCAATACACTATAACCCAATTCAATTCATGGAAAAGTCAATGAAATTGACCGAAAAGACTCGGTTTGACACGAGGCTTTCAGTTGATCAAAAAAAGTTATTTGAAAAAGCAACCTTATTAGGTGGATTTAGGAGTTTAAGTGAGTTTGTAATTCGTGCTGCTACAAAACAAGCAGAGGAAATCATACGTGAAAAAGAAATGATCATTGCCTCCAAAAGAGATAGTGAAATTTTTTTCAATACCATCTTACATCCAGAAGAACCTAATGAAGCTTTATCAAATGCTGCCAAACGGTATTTAGATAAATTAAATTAGATGAAACTAATTACAGAACCATTAAGCAAAGCTCATTATAGAAAAGATTTTGACTGTGGAAATACTGCCCTAGATGACTACTTAAAAAAACAAGCCAATCAAGACATAAAAAAACAACTTGCCGTTTGTTTTGTCTATATAGAACCTATTGAGAACATTCAATATGTAAAAGGTTATTTTACATTATCCAACTTTGGTATATCCCGTGAACTAATTCCCCCTGGATTAAGCAGCAAATTCCCCAAATCTTATCAAACAATTCCAACAACTTTACTTGGAAGGCTTGCAAGAGATAAAAAGTGTACTGCAAATAGACTCGGAGAAAGCCTGTTGATGGAAGCATTATATAGAGCGTATATTACCTCAAAAAAGGTAGCCTCCTTTGCTGTAGTTGTAGACCCCATCGATGAAAATGCAAAACATTTCTACTCTAAATATGGTTTCAAATTGTTGCCAGATAGCGGCAAGATGTTTTTACCCATGGCTACAATCGCCAAATCTTTCAAGACCACATAGCTAAAAAATCTCTGCTTTAATGCTTACTTACACAAAATGATGTGCAAAAAGTATCCGAAAAGTACGTAGCTTTGCATCCGTTTTAAACCATGGCTGAGAAAGTTACACCATACAAAGACTCCAAAGACACCAAGAAACAGCAGGTCGAGGAAATGTTCGATACCATTTCGGGCAATTACGATGGGCTTAATAGGGTAATCTCTTTGGGTTCCGATGTAAAATGGAGGAAAAAAGTGGTTCAATTGGTGGCAGACCATGAGCCAGCATCTATTTTGGACATTGCGACGGGAACGGGTGATTTGGCTCTTCAGTTTTCAAAAAAAATACCGGACGCTAAAGTGGTTGGTTTGGATTTAAGTGAAGGGATGTTGTCTGTAGCCCGTAAAAAAGCTTCCCGTTCTTCACTGAATGTTTCCTTTGTAAAGGGCGATAGTGAAGCACTTCCTTTCGAAGATGATTCCTTCAATGCCATTACGGTTTCCTTTGGAATACGGAATTTCGAAACCCTGGAAAAGGGACTTGCCGAAATATACCGAGTACTAACACCCGGGGGGAAATTTGTAATTCTGGAAACCAGTGTTCCATCCCGATTCCCCTGGAAACAAGGGTATTACATTTACACCAAAGGCATTTTACCCATAATAGGCAAATTGTTTTCTAAAGATAAAGTTGCCTACCGTTATTTAAGTGAAAGTGCATCCGTTTTTCCATTTGGGGAAAAACTCAACAATATTTTAAGGAAAATTGGGTTTATAGAGGTTGAAAATAATCCCCAGACATTGGGTGTAGCCACCATATATACAGCTACGAAATGATGAGACATGTTTTTTTGATTGTTGGTTTTCTTATGTTAGGACAGGTTTCCCACGCACAGCTATTTAGCAAGGAACGGATTGCCAATATTGAAAATTTCGATAAAAGGTTCCTTTCTTGGGGTTACTTTTTGGGCTTTAACAGCTATGACTTCAAAATTGAGTACAACAACCAGATTACCGATGAGTTAACCGATATCTCCGTAGAAAGCCAGTTGGGCTTTAATGTAGGACTTATCGGGGATATGCGCATAAACAAATACGTCAACCTTCGGTTGGAACCGGGACTCTATTTTACCCAGAGAAATTTGCGATTCCCCAACTTTGTTGAGGAGAACGACGCCCTTAGGGAAGTAAAATCCACCTACATCCACGTTCCTTTATTGGTAAAATTTTCCACCAAACGATTGAACAATTTTAAGCCTTTTGTGGTGGCAGGGGTTTCCCGTTCCATCAACCTGAGCAGCAACGAGAAAAATCCTGAGGACAACAACGAAGGTCAATTTAGGATGACCCGTGGCACGAATTATTTTGAAGTGGGATTCGGAATCGATTTCTACCTATACTATTTCAAGTTTACCCCATCCATTCGCGGGGTCTTTGCTATGAGCAATGAACTCGTTCCCGACGATGATCCCGACAGCCCCTGGACCTCCAACATTTCCAACATGGCTACACGCGGGGTTTTCATCAACTTTACATTTCAATAGTCCTTCGAAACTCGTTTAGGAGGATTCCTGTTGCCGTAGCTACATTAAGGCTTTCGGCTGTATCTGGATTCCCAAAATACGGAATGGTAATCCTTTTGTTTACAAAAACCTCCACTTCTTTGGAAATTCCGTTGGCTTCATTGCCCATGACCAACAATGCGTCTTTGGGAAACTTTTCTTTATAAACGGAAGTACCATCCATAACAGCAGCGTAAACAGGAAGTTGGGTTTGTTGCAGAAACGAAGGCAATTCTTCATAAATCAAGGTTACCCTTGCTATGGAGCCCATGGTAGCCTGCACTACTTTTGGATTAAAACAATCTACCGTATCGGGAGAGCACACGATTTGGGTAACCCCAAACCAATCGCACAGACGTATAATGGTACCTAGGTTTCCAGGATCCCTAACCGAGTCCAAAACCAAGGTTAGGCCCTTTTCTTCGATGGCATGAAGTTTGGGTATATGGAAAACGGCCAGTTGGGTATTTGCCGTAGTTAAGGCACTTATCCTTTGTAGGTCGGCATGGGATATGGTTTCAAAATCTGGGGTAATATGCGAAGCATCGTCGGTGGCGTACATCGAGTGCAGTTGAATTCCAGCACGAACTAAATCCCCAATAATCTTGGGGCCTTCGGCAATGAAAAGACCGTGTTTGTTTCGGTACTTTTTTTGATGGAGCCCCGTTATAAATTTAATTTGGTTTTTGCTTATCAAAATATAGTATTTTTGAACTTGAGAAACTCGAACTATTTGGCTCAAACCCTCACAAAAATATCATTAATTTTAGGAACCGTGATGGTGCTCGTTTCCTGCAATACAGTGAAACATGTAAAGGATAACGAGATGTTGCTTACCGAAAACACTATTATTGTAGATGGTGAGGAAGTGAACGATAGTGAGTTAAACAGTTTACTGGTACAAAAACCCAATCCGAAAATCCCTGTATTGGGTATGCCTTTTGGCCTTCATTTTTACAATATGGCCGAAAAAAACCCAGATTCTACCTTCCAAGATTGGCTTCACCACAGAAAACCCAAACGACTGGACCGATGGAGCCAGTTGATTTCCCGAAAACAGATTGAAGGTATTGGCCGAACCAAGGTAAGCATCCACGAATGGATAAAACGAACCGGAAGTGAACCGGTGATCATTAAACCTTCTAAAGCCAAAAAATCATTGCGTGAACTAAAGCGCTACTATTTTACCAAAGGGTGGTTTAATGTGGACGGAAGCTATAAAATCAACAGGGATACATTAAAGGAAAAAAGGGGCAGCATTACCTACACTATTAATAAACACAAACCTTATTTTATCGATTCAATTTCCGAAAAAATAAGCTCTCCGGTAGTGGATTCCCTTTTTCAGGTTACCAAAGAAAACTCCTTTATCATTCCTGGCAAGCAGTACAATGTAAATGATTTCAACAATGAGCAGGACCGTTTAACGATTCAGATGCGGAACTCGGGTTTGTATTATTTCGATCAGGAATACATTGGTTTCGATGCTGATACCAACAATACGGGACATAAGGTACATGTAGATTACATTATCCCTGACCGAAGGATTACGCAGGGGGATACCATTACCAATGTTCCCTTCAAAATCCATAAAATAAATGAGGTTCGTATCATCACGGATTATTCGTATGCTAATAAGGACAAGTCCATAACCGACTCCACCAACTATTCGGGCTACAAACTGTATAGTTACGACAAGCTTAAGTACCGCCCAAAGGCTATTACCAACGCTGTTTCCATTACGCCTGGGGAGATTTTCAGGGATATTGACCGTACACTTACCTACAATCAATTACGGGAGCTCCGCAATTTTCGGTACCCAAACATAAGTTATCATGAAGACCCCAACGATTCCACGGGTACAGGATTAATTTCTACGATATTACTCACCCCAAAGAAGAAGTATACAGCCAGTGTGGATTTTGATGCCTACACCTCGACCATTCAACAATTCGGAATTGGGTTTAGTGGAAGTTTCTTAATCAGGAACGTTTTTAAAGGAGCAGAAAACCTGGAAATTTCGGCTTCAGGAAGTGTGGGTTCCTCCAAGGACAATGCGGATAGTGACAGTAGTTTTTTCAATACTTCCGATGTGGGGGGCGATATAAAACTCACCCTCCCTTCCATCCTATTCCCCATAAATACCAACAAGGTGATTCCTAAATATATGTCGCCTTTTACAAGCATAAGCTTAGGAGTGAATGCGCAGAACAATATTGGACTGGACCGTCAGAATTTTAATGGAATTTTCAGTTACCGATGGAAACCCCAGACCATCCGCACCAATCAGTTCGACTTGGTGAACGTGCAATACGTACGCAACCTCAACCCAGAGAACTATTTTAATGTATACCAGACTTCCTACGATCGATTGAATGAGATCGCTACCGAAGTAGGGTATGATTTCGAGAATGACAACGGAATGTTGAGCATTCCCGATGAAACCAATCTTTTTATTGCAACGGTCCTGTTTGTGGAAGACAATGGTTTGGACGTCACCCCCGAGATTTTTGAAGAAGTGATCAGTATTGCACAACGACAAGCGCGTCTCACCGAAAACAACCTCATCTTTGCTTCTTCTTTTAACTGGTCTAGGGATACGCGGGAAGGTATTTACGACAATAGTTGGTCCCGTTTTCGATGGAAGATCGAAGCAGCTGGAAATTTACTATCCACGATTGCCTCTACGATTGGTTTGGAGAAAAACAACGATGGCAATTTCGAAACCTTTGGTGTTGCCTTTTCGCAATACGTGAAATTTGAAACCGATTATATAAAACACTGGGAATTGCCCAACAATTCCATATTTGCCATTCGGGCCTTTGGGGGAATCGCCCTTCCCTACGGGAACAGCAACAGTATCCCTTTTACCCGAAGTTATTTTGCAGGGGGCGCCAACGACAACCGTGGTTGGAGGGCCTACGATTTGGGTCCGGGTAGCAGTGGTAGTATCCTCGATTTTAACGAAGCCAATTTTAAGCTGGCTTTTAATGCTGAATACCGATATACCATTTTGGGGAGTTTTAAAGGGGCATTTTTTATAGATGCCGGTAACATCTGGAACGTTAAGGACAATATCGATATCCCCGAGTTCCGTTTCGATGGGCTCCAAGACCTTTCGGAACTGGCCATTGCCTCTGGATTAGGGCTTCGTTATGACTTCGGATTTTTTGTACTTCGCTTCGATGTAGGCTTTAAAACCTACGACCCCGCTAGATTAGAGGGGCAAAGATGGTTTAAGGATTATAACTTTAAAAATTCGGTATTGAACATTGGTATCAACTATCCGTTCTAAACCATCATTTTTTTATATTTTTACCCCCTAAATAAAACAATACATGAGCTACGACATTACACCCGGTGTGGCCACTGGAAAAGATGTTCAGAAAATACATCAACTTGCCAAAGAAAAAGGATTCGCCATGCCTGCGGTTAACGTAGTGGGGTCCAACAGCGTCAACACAGTTTTGGAAACCGCTAAAGAGTTGAACTCCCCAGTTATTATTCAGTTTTCCAATGGGGGAGCACATTTCAATGCTGGGAAAGGACTTTCCAACGACGGACAGAAAGCCGCTATTGCTGGTGGTGTTGCTGGAGCATACCATGTGCACGAAATGGCAAAGGCTTATGGAGCTACTGTAATCCTACATACTGACCACTGTGCCAAAAAATTATTGCCTTGGATAGATGGTCTTTTGGATGCGGGCGAAGCGTATTATAAAAGAACAGGGACTTCTTTGTACAGTTCGCATATGATCGATCTTTCTGAAGAACCTTTGGAAGAAAACATCGAGATCTGTAAAAGATACTTGGAGCGTATGTCCAAAATAGGCATGACCCTAGAGATCGAATTGGGGATTACCGGTGGCGAAGAAGATGGCGTGGACAACACAGATGTGGATAGCTCTAAGTTATACACCCAACCCGAAGAAGTAGCTTATGCGTATGAAGAGCTTAAAAAGGTAAGTGACCAATTTACAATCGCAGCTGCTTTTGGTAACGTACACGGTGTTTACAAGCCTGGAAATGTAAAACTAACTCCAAAAATCCTTAAGAACTCCCAAGAATATGTTCAGGAAAAGTACGGAACAGGATACAACCCTATCGACTTTGTATTTCATGGGGGAAGCGGTTCTACCTTAGAAGAGATTAGGGAAGCCATTGGCTATGGAGTGGTAAAGATGAATATCGATACTGATCTTCAGTTTGCTTTCAACGAAGGAGTTCGTGATTATATGGTCGGAAAAATAGATTATCTTAAAACCCAAATTGGGAATCCAGAAGGAGATGATGTTCCCAACAAGAAATATTACGATCCACGAAAGTGGCTACGCGAAGGGGAACTTACGTTCAAAAAACGTTTGATTCAAGCTTTCGAAGACTTAAACAATGTTAACACACTTTCATAATACTAAGACTGACTAAATCCTCCTCATATGGCTTGGTTTAAAAGAACAAAAAAGGGAATTCAAACCCCTACCGAAGAAAAGAAGGATGTACCTAAGGGACTTTGGTACAAATCCCCTACTGGAAAAATTGTCGATGCCGAAGAACTTGAGAAGAACTTCTATGTAAGTCCAGAAGACGGTTATCACGTTCGTATTGGTAGTAAAGAGTATTTCGAGATTCTTTTCGACGATAACGAATTTAAAGAATTGGATCCCAACCTCACTTCCAAAGACCCTTTAAAATTTGAAGACAGCAAAAAATATACAGACCGTCTAAAGGCGGCCCAAGAAAAAACAGGGCTTAAAGATGCTGTTAGAACGGCCGTGGGTAAATCCATGGGCAAAGACCTAGTGGTTGCCTGTATGGATTTCAGTTTCATTGGAGGTTCCATGGGAAGCGTTGTAGGGGAAAAAATTGCCCGTGCAGCAGGATATGCCCTAGACAACAAACTTCCTTTCCTAATGATTTCAAAAAGTGGTGGTGCCCGAATGATGGAAGCCGCCCTATCCTTAATGCAGTTGGCAAAAACAAGTGCCAAACTGGCTCAATTGGCCGAGGCAAAAATCCCGTACATTTCATTATGTACCGACCCTACTACAGGAGGAACAACAGCTTCCTTCGCTATGTTGGGTGATATCAACATCAGTGAGCCTGGAGCCCTTATCGGGTTTGCAGGGCCTAGGGTAGTACGCGACACTACGGGTAAAGAACTTCCCGAAGGTTTCCAAACTGCAGAGTTTGTATTAGATCACGGTTTCTTGGATTTTATAAGTCACCGAAAAGATCTAAAGCGAAAAATAAACCTCTATTTGGATCTTATATTAAACCAACCCTTACGGGAAATCACGGCTTAATAGTACCAAATCAACATAAAAAAATCGGCTCCTTTCGGAGCCGATCCCATTTACAAAAACCACCAACTAACTATTAATCTAAGATAATAGTATACGTTTCTCCATTCACGGTAAGGGTTGCAATATTGTCGCAAGTACCATCACCAAAGTCTAGGATTCCAGTTCCATTGTTTCGGGTAATTTCTACCGTTCCACTAACAAAATGCGGGCAGGTCGCTTCCCTGCGTAGGGGTTCAATAACAATTGCATAGTGCGAAAACCCGGTACTTACATCGATATCACGATTTCCTGTTACCAAGAATACATTGTCTTCCCAAGTACCACTTCCAACCCCTTCAATCCACTCGGAGACACGGGTACCATCCAGGGTAACGACTACGCCATTAGGAAGGGTTACTTCCAAATCGTGGTTAACGGTATGCTGTGGATTTCCACTGGCATTGTTCCGCTCCCTAAACAAAGAACCTCCCCCAGCAATAAACTTGTTATTGTAGGCAAAATTCTCCAGGTCGTAGGTAATGGTTACTGTACCCGCTTGCGATGGGTTGTAGGTAAGATACAGGATTCCCGATACGATATCCCCATTGGGAAGTTGGCAAGCCTGTCCAAAATTAAGGGTAACAAACTTTACTCCATTTTGCATGCTCACAGTAATGGTAACACAGCTGGAAAAATAGCTGGAATTCCTTCCTTCTTCCTCTTCCTGCTCTGCATAGGCGATATCCATTAAATTGAAAAGCCCATCCGAAGCGATCTCGGCTTCGGTGGTTTGTTCGGCATTCTCTGCAGTAATTGCTGCCGTTGCATTTTCTTCGTTGGTTTCTGTGTCATCCTGACTACAGGAGGTAAAAAGGATGCTGATTCCCATAAGGAACAACGCTCCCGTTTTTAATACGTTCGTTTTCATAGTGTTTGTATTTAAGAGTTTTACATCCTTATGACCCTATAAAAACAAAAGGGTTTAATCCCAACCCATAAAAATATTTTTTTCGGGCTAACCCTTTGCGAAACAATTAAAAAGGGTATCTTTGCACCCTGATTACGAGAAACGTAATTGTATACATAAAAATCATTTAAATAATATTGGCATGTATTTATCACCTGAAAAAAAACAGGAAATTTTTGCAAAACACGGTAAAGGGAAAAACGATACCGGTTCTGCAGAAGGACAAATCGCTTTGTTCACTTACCGAATTGAACACCTAACCAAACACCTAAAAGACAACCACAAGGACTTCAACACAGAGCGTTCTTTGGTAAAACTAGTAGGTAAACGTCGTTCGCTTTTAAACTATCTAATGAAGAAAGACATCATGAGATACCGTGCGATCGTTAAGGAATTAGGATTGCGTAAATAAGAAAAATCGAGGGGGCAGTTTGTCCCCTCTTTTTATATTACCCAAGGGCTTAGCCCTAAGCATACTGAAAAAGCTACCCTCAGTTTTTCATTGGTCACACCACAACAACACAACTTACGGCCGAAAAACGGTCGCTGACCATTACGAATGCCCATATACAATGGGATAATGAAAAACAAATGATACCACAAGTATTTAGAGAGGTCATAGACCTTGGTGACGGTAGGGAAATATCTATCGAAACCGGAAAATTAGCAAAGCAGGCCCACGGTTCTGTTGTTGTTCAATCTGGAAAATGTATGTTGCTTTGTACCGTAGTTTCCAATTACAAACAAAGCGATGTAGATTTTCTACCCCTAACGGTAGATTATCGTGAAAAATTTGCCGCTTCTGGTCGCTATCCAGGAGGTTTCTTTAAAAGAGAAGCTCGTCCTAGTGACGGAGAAGTATTAACTATGCGTTTGGTGGACCGTGTATTGCGCCCCCTTTTTCCTAAGGATTACCACAGTGAGACACAAGTGATGATTCAGTTAATGTCCCACGACGAAGACGTAATGCCAGATGCTATGGCTGGATTGGCAGCTTCTGCAGCCATCCAACTTTCGGATTTCCCTTTTGAATGTGCTATTTCCGAAGTCCGTGTAGGACGTATTAACGGAGAATTCATCATCAACCCTTCCAGAGCGCAATTGGACGAAAGTGACATCGACATGGTGATCGGTGCTTCCCAAGACAGCGTAATGATGGTAGAAGGTGAAATGGACGAGATTTCTGAAGAAGAAATGACCGAAGCCATCAAATTTGCGCATGAAGCCATTAAGGTACAATGTGCTGCTCAGATTCGTTTGGCAGAAGCCTTCGGTAAGAAGGAAGTTCGTGAATACGAAGGAGAAAGAGAAGACGAAGACCTTCAGAAAAAAATCCACGACATGGCATACGACAAAGTATATGCCGTAGCCAAGCAAGGATCTTCCAAAAAAGAAAGGGGTATGGCCTTTTCAGAAATCAAGGAAGAAATCCTAGCTTCTTTTACCGAAGAAGAATTGGAAGATATTGGAGACTTGGTTTCCAAATACTACAACAAAGCCGAAAAAGAAGCCGTTCGCGATCTTACCCTTAACGAAGGACTTCGATTGGACGGTAGAAAAACCGACGAAATCCGTCCTATCTGGTGTGAAGTAGATTACCTTCCATCCACGCACGGATCATCCATCTTTACCCGTGGGGAAACCCAAGCTTTGGCAACCGTAACCTTGGGAACTTCCCGTGAAGCCAACGTAATCGACATGCCATCTTACGAAGGTGAAGAGACTTTCTACCTTCACTACAACTTCCCTCCTTTCTCGACCGGGGAAGCACGCCCTATTAGAGGAACGTCCCGTCGTGAGGTTGGACACGGTAACCTGGCACAACGTGCTTTAAAAGGAATGGTTCCAGACGATTGCCCTTATACCGTTCGTGTAGTAAGTGAAGTATTGGAATCCAACGGTTCCTCTTCCATGGCAACCGTATGTAGTGGAACCATGGCATTGATGGATGCCGGGGTTCAATTAAAGAAGCCCGTTTCTGGAATCGCCATGGGATTGATTTCTGATGGTGACAGTGGCAAATATGCTGTATTGAGTGATATCCTAGGGGACGAAGATCACTTAGGGGATATGGACTTTAAAGTAACGGGTACTGCCGATGGTATTACGGCTTGCCAGATGGACATTAAGATCAAGGGACTTAGCTATGAGATCTTGATCAATGCATTGAACCAAGCCCGTGACGGACGTCTTCATATTTTGGAGAAATTAACCGACACCATTGCTACACCTAACCCAGATGTAAAACCACATGCTCCAAAAATGGTTACTACTACCATTGCAAACGAGTACATTGGTGCCCTTATTGGTCCTGGAGGAAAAGTGATCCAAGAGCTTCAGAAAGAAACCAAAACCACAATCGTTATCAACGAAGACCCAGTTACCGAAGAAGGAATTGTAGAGATTCTTGGTACAGATCAGGCGGGTATCGACGCGGTATTGGCTAAGATCGACTCCATCACCTTTAAACCTGAGGTGGGAAGTGTGTATGAAGTAAAAGTGATTAAGATTTTGGATTTTGGCGCTGTTGTTGAATACGTAGATGCTCCAGGAAACGAAACCTTATTGCACGTTTCTGAATTGGCTTGGGAACGCACCGAAAATGTAACCGATGTGGTAAACATTGGCGACGTGATCGATGTGAAGTATTTCGGGATCGATTCCCGAACCCGAAAGGAAAAGGTTTCCCGAAAGGCAATTTTGCCAAAGCCTGAAGGGTATCAAGACCGCCCAAAACGTGACGGAAACCGAAGCGGTGGAAATCATAGAGGACGTGACAACAGAAATCGCGACAACAGAAACCGCGACCACAAAAAGAAAGACTAAACGACTTTCCTAGATAACAAAAAGCCTTCCCTTTCGGAAGGCTTTTTTTATGCTCACAATCAAGATATTACTACTTTTTTTCTTAGCTCACGCAACTTTTTACTTTCTTACAGACTATATAATAGAAATTTCACAAAACAAGTTTTTGCACTTGGAGCTCAAAGAATTAATTAAAAAGGCCAAAAAGAACAGCAGGGAGGCGCAAGGAGAACTGTTCAGAAGATACAAAGACAAGATTTATTTTTTGTCGTTGAAGTATTGCCGTAATCAAGAAGATGCCGAAGACAATTTGCAAGATGCTTTTGTTACTATTTTTTCTAAGATTCAAGACTATAAAGGAAAAGGTTCTTTTGAAGGGTGGATGAAACGTATCGCGATATACAAAGCCATAGACCGATACAAAAACCAGAAAGAAATACCCTTTCCCGAATTGCGCGATACAACGGTTACCGACACCCATGTGGAAAGTGACCTACTGAACATTCCCTTGAACACCCTGTTGCAATGCATCCAAGAGCTACCGGATCGGTATAGGATGGTGTTCAACTTGTACCAAATGGACAACTATTCGCATAAAGAAATCGCAGCGTTGTTGTCCATTACAGAAAGCACATCAAAATCGAATTACCATAGAGCCAAATTGATTTTGAAAGAACAATTAAGCCCAGAGCTAACAAAAACCCCAATAGCTAAGTCATGAACACAAAAAAAGACATAGGAAAAATAATCTCGGAGCGATTGGAAGAGGCTTCCTTCGTCGCAGACGAAAAACAATGGACCGCCATTGTACAGCGTCTGGATGAAAAGAAAAGAAAAAGACGTTTCTTATTCGCCTTGTTGCTCCTTCTTACGGGTACTTTGGGATTCCTGTTGTTCTCTCCATTTTCAGATAGACAGGATGAAACAAAAATTGGCAATGAAGAGACCGTGAATACCCAAAACACCCCAACGGAAAATATACAAGAAAACAATACAGACCACGCTACTACTACACTAAATAAAGTAAACCCATCTGAAAAAAGGAATGTGTTGGGACTAGACAGCATCAACAAAAACGTCCCTAACATTCAGGGAGATACCCCACAAACAGAGTCTTCGACAGAAACAAATGAAGGCAATAGCATAATTGCAGAAACTCCGCTGGAAAAAAAAGGAAACCAACAAAACAATTTGGTTACTAGTTCAGCTTTAAAAAACAAGAATACTACCAAGGTCGTAGACAAGACAAATGCATCAAAACCAATACCTAAAAAGAATACGAGCTTCGATACTGGAGCTACTCAAAAAACGTCGTATTACTACTACAACAGTGCCGACAATACAACATTGGAAACGGAAAACAAAAAGGTGATAGACAGTATTCTTTCTAACCCTAAAACCGGTGTTACAAAAGATGATAGTAATAATGGAAACAATTCTAATGGGATAGACGACCTTCAACTTCAGAAGGATACTGATGCGGCAGATCAAGCTCAATATACGCTCGATTCAAAAACGGGGGAATCTGACTATAATTCAGAAAAAACAGAGGTTCAGGATAGTTTAAAGACCAAGGGAGTTAAGTTCAAGGAGGATGATAAGGAAGCGATTTCCGATTCTTTATCAATACAAGAAGAAGAGGAAACAAAATCCCGTTGGGGAATCCGTGCCATTGGAGCACCCACTTACTATAGTGTACCCCACAACGGATCCATTTTTGGGAGAAGTGTAGAGGTTACCTCTTCCGAAGGGCAATTCACTTTTAACTATGGAGCAGAGGTTAATTTCGAATTCAACAAAAAAATGTCGATAAGCTTAGGTGCACTAAGAACCAAATTGACGAATACAAGTAATGCAATACACTCTTTCAATGTAGTAACCGACACACTTACCACTATCGAGTCCGTTGCTGTAAGGCTAAAGCAAGACATAGAATACATTGAGGTTCCCCTTACATTAGATTATACCTTTTTAGGTAAGGAAAAGCTTGGGGTAAAGGCCTTAGGGGGATTCAGCACCTATTTTTTGACCAACAATGATATTACCATCGAAGATATAGGCGAAACACCCACACCATTCAATCCAACAGAAAACCTATCCCGTATAAACCTAAGCCTTAACATAGGGATTGGATTCTATGGCGCATTAGCAGACAATCTCTATTTCGAATTTAGACCCCTATACAAATACCATATAAACACCTACCAGACAAGTTCCCGAAACACGAGTTATTCCTTTGGGCTTAATTTCGGGCTCCGCTATGTGTTCGATAAAAAAAAGAAAGAAATACCGAAGGGTTAAATTCTCTTTTGAATAGAAGAAGGTATTTATCGCAATTCAAGTTTTAAGACTCCTTTTTCTTTCAATAGAGGCCGTTAAACCTTAGATTTAAATTAAAAAAAGATCAACATCTATGAAAAAGTTAGCACTAACATCCTTGGCATTGCTATGCCTAATTTTAACGAGCTGTGAAAACGAACCCATTGGGGAAACCATCATTAACCGGGATACCTTCGAGGTAGATTCCGAGCTCTACGCCCTTTTGGAACGCACCCCTGGAGATGCAGCCGAAGACCCTTTGGAATGCATCGATTTTAACTACGCCTTTGTCATTTTCATTTTCGATGAAAACCTGGAATACATAGAACCCATATCCATCCAGGACAATGAACAGTTTATAGGCTTGCTTAACGCCATGCCCGACAACTATTCCATAAGTATTAGTTACCCCATAAAAGGAACACAAAGCAATGGAGAATTGTTGGAAATAAACAATAACGACGAGCTAAAGGAAGCTTTGGAAGCCTGTGAAAAAGACGAAGAGCTACGCAATTGCAACGGTACCTTTAGATCCTGCTATTGGCAGATCGACGAATGGGAAGGCTATGAAAATGGTTATGAAGGCTTGTATATTGCCGTAAACGATCACGATTTATTACAACTTCATGTAGGCACCAAAATCTACTTTGGTTCCTGGGTTACTTTCCATATCGGTGACGAACTGCACATGAATGTTAGTTTTATTACCGAAGAGGAAAATGAGGTAGGTAGCTTCTGGAACAACGACTGGAGGGTCATTTCATTAAGCGATAATCTTATTGAACTGGAAAATGGTCCCCGTAGAGTGAGGATCATACAGAATTGCGACTGGAGCTGTGAGACACAAGTATATCAAGTATGTGAACAAGATGGGACTCCCGGCGAGGCTTTGTTAAACCTATACGATTACAGCCTCTGTACCGAAATACCTACAACACACGATAGGTCCAGCTCTCTTTTGCTTTCCTATTTTGAAACCGAACAGGATGCCATAGATGATGTTAACGAAGTAGAACCTGCGGAATACACCAATGTATCCAATCCGCAGACCATTTATTTCCGGATAGAAACCATAGAGGAAGAAGAACTCTTGGGAATCGAGTCTTTCGATATAGAAGCCATTCCATGCGATCCATTATCGCAAGGAAATAATAAGTAAGCATATAAAAAGGGCTTGTAGTATGGTTACAAGCCCTTTTATCCTCTTTTTTTATCCTAGCAAAGTTAGCTTTTGAACTGCCAATTTATAAAAGGCAAAGACCGCTTACCGTTCTTGTTCCAAAGCCCTAACTGAATCCCCCTTAAATCCTTGGAATCGTTCCACAAACCTACCTGTATACCATACATGCGCTCATGGGATATATTAACAATTCCTGTCTGGACCCCTTTAAACTGCTGGTTCAAGTTTTCCAAGCCCAATTGAAGCCCATGTCCAGTGGTTCTTATTGAATTCCACATTCCGATTTGGATACCATTATATCGATGCCCCAAGTTGCCAAGGCCCAAGGATATACCATTCCCTTTATATAAATCATTCCCAAATCCCCCAATAAATATCCCGTTGCCGGATTCGACCATATTTGTCATTCCAACCACGGATATACCATTCATACGATACAAATATTGCATTACCAAACTAGCCGAAAAACCATTTACATAGGTTTCGCCAAAAGTTCCCGTGGAAAAATTCCAACCATAAATGATCTCTGTAGGGGCTTGTGCGAGTGTCTTTTCGAAAGAATCCTGAGTAGTTGAAACTGGGGATTTTGGTATTATAAAACTAAACACCCCAAATATGGACGGTTCAACCCGAACTCCAAATGTGCGGGTTAAGGTAGTATCATTTTTAATAATATCCTTGGGGAATGCAGCCAATGAAAGTCCAACTATATCCACATTCTTGCTATGGGTGATCCATGCAGGTGCCCTAAGTTTCCGTTTTTCTTGTTGGGCTTGCGCCACCAAAGTAGTAGCAAACAATGCCAGTAGTATCATCTTGATTTTCATACTTTTTGAATTTAGTTACTGTTCAAAACTATTGCTATATTCACATAATTAATCTGTATTTTCACAATGTAATAGTTTATTTTTTGTGATACTCACAAATATTGTATCTTTACTATTATGTTTCAACAGGAGTTTTTGGATCGGATAAAGAAAAGACTACCCGCAAACAGTTCTTTAATCGAAGGGGTCGCCGAGGCTTTGGATATTAGTTACGACGCTGCACACCGACGAACCAGCTTAAAAAGCAAGCTGTCTTTGGAAGAAAGTATGGTGTTGGCACGAAGATTCCATATTTCCCTGGACAAATTGCAGGAGGTAACATCCAACGATATAGTCGCTGTTCAAAAAACAGCTTCCATAACTAACGAAGAAGAACTACAGAAATACTTCGAAAGGTCCTACACTTCCCTATCCTCATTAAAGGCTAGTAAAGAAGGGCACCTTTTATATTCCGCAAAGGATATCCCACTCTTTTATTTATTGGAAGGCAACCTACTTACTCGGTTCAAATGCTACGTATGGTTAAAACTTTTAAACCCAAACTTTACGGACAAAAAGTTTTCCGAATTCCATCCCAACTTGTCCCTACTCACCTCAGCCAAAGAATTGGCTAGTATCTACAGCAACCTAACCGTAAGCGAGATTTGGGACATTACCACTATAAACAGTACCCTAAAGCAAATTCATTTCTACTATGAAGCAGGATTGTTGGATATAGAAGACGCATTGCAGTTATGCACCCATTTGGAAGAGTTAATAAGTGGGGTAGCAAAAAAAGTTTCAAAAAACAACGGGACGTTCCAGCTTTTCTACAACGAACTGTTGCTCATGAACAACCAAGTGTTGGTGCAAACCCCAACCCAACAGTCCTTGTACGTTCCTTTTTCGATGCTCTCCTATTACTTAACAAGCGACCCACACACCTGCGAACAGGCTTTCAATTATTTTCAAAAACAATTGGAGCATTCCAAATTGCTAAACAAGGCAGGCGAAAAAGAGCAGAAAACATTCTTCAATAAAATATATTCCAAAATAAATTCCTTAAAACAGCTCCTTTCTGCTGTTGAGAACTTAAATTTTGAATGATTCTTAAAGCCCTAAAAACAAGTATTTTATCGGAGTTTTTTGTAATTAACCCGAAAAACATTTACAATAATGTAACTTTTTGGTAATCTTTTACGTATAACCCGATACGAAAGGAAAGATAACTTAAAGCGACATTACCTTACATGAGACAACTTAAAATCACAAAGCAGGTTACCAATAGGGAAACTGCATCTTTGGACAAGTACCTACAGGAAATTGGAAAAGTTGACTTAATTACCGCAGACGAGGAAGTAGAATTGGCACAGCGCATTAAAGCGGGTGACCAACGTGCGTTGGAAAAATTGACCAAGGCAAACCTTCGTTTCGTGGTTTCGGTAGCAAAACAGTATCAGAATCAGGGATTAACCCTTCCCGATCTTATCAACGAAGGGAACCTGGGGCTTATAAAAGCAGCACAACGTTTTGACGAAACCCGTGGATTTAAATTTATTTCCTATGCCGTTTGGTGGATTAGACAATCTATCCTACAAGCATTGGCAGAACAATCGCGTATTGTTCGTTTACCATTGAACAAAATTGGTAGTATCAATAAAATCAATAAGACGTTTGCCTTCCTAGAGCAAGCCCATGAGCGTCCACCTTCTGCAGAAGAAATTGCAAAAGAGCTGGATATGACGATTAATGACGTAAAAGAGTCTATGAAAAACTCCGGTCGTCACGTCTCCATGGATGCGCCTTTGGTAGAAGGGGAAGATTCTAACCTTTACGATGTATTGCGTAGTGGGGAATCTCCAAACCCAGACCGTTCGCTGTTGCACGAATCACTGCGTACAGAAATAGAACGTGCTTTGGAAACCCTTACACCTCGTGAGGCCGACGTAATTAGATTGTACTTTGGATTGGGGAATCAACACCCTATGACCCTTGAAGAAATTGGGGAGACATTCGATCTTACCCGCGAACGAGTTCGCCAGATCAAGGAAAAAGCAATCCGCAGATTAAAACATACGTCCAGAAGTAAAATTTTAAAGACCTATTTGGGATAATACCCAATGACAGCAACAACAGTTACAAAACATAACTGTTCGTTTTTTGATTGATGAATGCCTCCGGAGTGATTCCCGGAGGTTTTTTTATCCCCTAGTTTTACCAAAGGGTTCTGGTTTTATAATTCATTATCACTACTTTTGCCCAAACCAACAATCTCATGAGCCAAACCCTTGTAGCACCTTCTGTACTGGCAGCCGATTTTGCCAACTTGCAACGCGATGTGGAAATGATTAACGAAAGCCAAGCCGATTGGTTTCATATCGATATCATGGATGGTGTTTTTGTGCCCAACATCTCCTTTGGGATGCCCGTATTAAGGGACATTGCAAAGCATGCAAAGAAAATCATCGATGTGCATTTAATGATCGTAGAACCCGATCGCTACATCAAAACCTTTGCCTCCTTAGGTGCAGATGTCCTAACCGTACATTACGAGGCTTGCACTCATCTTCATAGAACTTTACAAGCTATAAAAGCAGAAGGAATGAAAGCTGGTGTAGCGCTTAACCCACATACTAATGTGCATTTGTTGGAAGATACCATTCAAGACATCGACCTGGTGTGCCTCATGAGTGTAAACCCTGGGTTTGGTGGACAGAGTTTTATAGAAAACACCTATCAAAAAGTAAAGGATCTACGTGAAATTATCGTGGAAAAAGGGGCCAGCACCAAAATTGAAATTGATGGTGGTGTTACCAATAAAAATGCGCTTCAACTTAAAGAAGCCGGTGCAGATGTATTGGTTGCTGGAAGTTATGTGTTTAAATCCGAAGACCCTATACAAACCATTGCAGGACTAAAAGACCTATTGGCTTAATTGTAAAGCCCTCCCTTCCCAATTACATCCTATTTTCCTTTAAGAAGAGCTGGTATCTTAACTTTTTGACTGCCTGAAAATAGAAAAGGAATTAATATCTTCGTTTTAAATCTCTTGGAACCGTTACGTTTCAATGGGTTTTTATACTAACCCTTTATGACAAACAAACTAACAAGCTTTATCATAATATTAGGTTTTGGTTGGATCTTGATGAGTGCTACCATAGATTTGGATAACCTCTTCAATTATGCCAATCAGGATATTCCGGACTATATTTTCAGGGACAATACAGATGACAATCCTATTGATGACAGAACCGCAACCTTAGGGCGGGTGCTGTTTTACGATAAAAACCTCTCCAACGATGGTACCATCGCCTGTGCCAGTTGCCACATCCAAGCGCACGCCTTTGGCGACCCAGACATTCAGAGCACAGGGGTTAATGGACTCACAGGTAGGCATTCCATGCGATTGGTAAATCCCCGATTTGCACAAGAAGAACATTTTTTCTGGGACGAACGTGCCGAAACCCTGGAAGCCCAAACCACCCAACCCATACAGGACCATATAGAGATGGGGTTTAGTGGCACCAATGGCGATCCCGACATGGATGACCTTATAAACCACTTAGAAAGCCTTGACTACTATAACACCCTATTCGAATTTGCTTTTGGGGATACCGAAATCACCGAAAACCGCATGCAATTGGCCCTGGCTCAATTTATACGGAGTATACAATCCTTCGATTCTAAGTTTGATGAAGGCTTGGCCCAAGTAGACAATTTTACAGTACCCTTTCCCAATTACACACCCCAGGAGAATATGGGTAAAAACCTGTTTATAAACACAGGACTTGAAGGTGCAGGTTGTGCAGATTGCCACTTTCCGCCCGAATTTTCCATTACAACAAACACCCAAAACAATGGGGTAATCACAGTGGCTGGGATGCCCGGCGAAATAGATTTAACCAATACCCGCGCCCCTTCCCTCAGGGATCTCGTAAACCCAGACGGCACCTTAAATACACCTTTAATGCACGATGGGAGTTTTACAAGCTTGTTGGATGTGGTAAACCATTACAACGATATACCCGACAATCCCGAAAACACCCATTTGGACGGACGGTTGATGGATGCTGAAGGAAACCCCCAAGAATTAAACCTTACCGAAGCCGAAAAGCAAAGCCTAGTGGCTTTTTTGAGAACCCTTACGGGATCTGATATGTATACGAACGAAAAATGGTCCGATCCTTTCGATCCAGACGGATCCATTAAAATAATAGGAGGTACTTTGGGCATTGCTGAAGAAAGCCTCTCCCCTTTTATCTCTATTTCCCCCAATCCAGTGGTTCATACGACCACGGTGGAAGCCAACTTGGGGCATTTCAAGATTCAAGTTTACAGTTCAACAGGAAAGTTGTTGTTTGAAAAAGAAGCTGACCAACAAACCATACTGGATCTTAGCAAGCAAGCTTCTGGATTGTATTTTGTAATCGTTAAAGATGAACAAGGGAAATCCTATAGTAAAAAGCTGTTGAAGCGGTAAAAGGCGAATAAAAAGTCTAATCTTATAACTTTTTACCCCTCCCCATGTAAATATTGTATCTTGAAACTAAAATTGAAAGATGCAAGACGCACCATCGTTAGACACTTGGACTTCAGGCTTTTTATTAGCTGTGGCTTTGGGATTATTCCTGTTTATTCTACTACTTACCAGTAGGAATAGAAAAAACCTCCCCATCGCTTTCCTTATTTTGGCATTTTCGGTCATTCTCTTTCAATATGTACTGTTTTGGACCCGTTACGAAGTGGAATTCCCCTATTTAGTCCTGCTCCCCCCGTTCTGCTATTACCTCACCGGCCCCCTACTCTATCTGTATTTATTGAAGCTTTACAAAAAAGAGATCTCCTTTAATTATGCCTTGCATTTTTTACCCGCTGCCATCATGCTTATCCCCAATGTGGTACTTTGGATGAAATACCTAAGGCTTACCGAAAGCAAGATCGTTTTCCTAAAGCTCGTACAACAACATTGGCTTATTGCTGCCCATATGCTTATCTATACCTTTTTGTTTTTCCGCTTGGTCTATAAAAACTCGGACAAAAACTCCGAATTATCCAAGGTACGAAACCGTTGGACCCGCATCTTATCCGGACTTTACCTTGTATTTGTCCTGGCTTACATATCATACTACGTACTGGTCAACTTTTCCTTTTTCAACGATCAGTGGGATTATATGATCTCGGTGACCATGAGTGTGGGGATCTATACTATAGGATATTTCATTTTTATGCAACCTCAGATTTTTAATGGGGAACTGTATTCGGATTTGTTCCTTCCCATTAAGAACAAAAACGAGTCCTTCGAATCTTCCCTTATGAGCGAACTTTTCGAAAAACTGACGCAACATATGGAAACCGAAAAACCCTATATAGACAACGAGCTGCGGTTGGTTCATTTGGCAGATCAGTTAGGGTTTTCCACCCACCTACTTTCTAAAGTCATCAATAAAAAAGCGGGCAAGAATTTCAATCAATTCGTGAACGAATACCGTTTGCTGGAAGCACAACGGTTATTGAGTGAAGGTGACGACTCCAGTATTAAGAGTATTTACTTCGATGTAGGTTTTAACAACAAAGCCACGTTCTACAATGCTTTCAAGAAAAAGTTCAACTGCACTCCTACACAATATCGAAATGCCCAAATAGGTCTTAAAACTTAAATAAAGGGTTTACAATTATAAAATTGAACGGGTTATTCTATAGGAATAAGGTACTTCGTTACAGATAACGTTAAAATCCAATTCCTATGAAAAATCTAAAACTATTTTTAATTCTAGCAATTTTATGTTGTGTGAGCCCACTTTCTGCACAGCAAGATTTCATCTACGTGAGTGACGCCGGAGGATTTAATATACAACCCTGGCAAATCCTTCGTTTCGATATCGATGGAAGCAATCCCGTAACCCTGGTAGACAACGACTTTTTTGTAAACAATGGGTTAGGATGGCCCCAAGACATTGTCTTCCTAGAGAACGAAAACGCTATGCTTATCTCTTGTTTGGTGGGTAATAGAATCACCAAACACAACGCCACCACTGGAGCTTACATCGAAGACTTCGCCTCGGTGCCTGGTGGGCCCACTCGAATGAAAATTGGTAATGACAACCTTCTATATGTCATCCAATGGAGCAATTCGGACAATCAAGTCCTCCGTTTTGAGTTAGACGGAACCCCTTTGGGACCATATACAACTGTAGGAGTACAACAAAGTATAGGGCTTGACTGGGACAGTGCAGGTAATATGTATGTTTCCTCTTTTGTGGGCGACAATGTACACCAATACGACAATAGTGGTAACTATATAGGTGTTTATGTAGATTCGGAACTAGTTGGGCCTACCAACATATGGTTCGATGACAACGACCACTTATTTATTTTGAACTGGAACGGAAGCAATATTGAAGAATTCGACGACACTCCTACCCATGTAGGGCCTTTTGCAGCTGGACTACCCCAAGTAGAAGGGGTCGACTTTTTACCCAACGGAAATATCCTAGTGGGTAATGGCGGTAATGCCAGTATCGACCAGTTTGAACCCGACGGTACATCCCTAGGAAGTTTAGTTCCAAGTGGTTCTGGGGGACTTCAACAACCCAATGCAGTTACAATTAGGCAAAATGTTGCGGGTTTGGAAGACGCCGAACTGAATAAAGTCCAAGTGGCACCCACTATGGGAAACGAATTCCAGATAAGAACCGAAAACGCGCCCCTAAAAAGCATTGAAATTCTTAGCATGGACGGAAAGAAAATCGCAACCCTCCCTATTTCCGAAACTGTTACCTGGAATGCTTCTTCGTATGCCGAAGGAATCTATTTCTTGGTACTTACTTTGGAAAACAACCGAAAAGGAACCCGGAAAATTGTAGTAAAAAGGTAAGGTTACTCAATTAAAACCCCCTGTTTTTATGAACGCAGGGGGTTGTAAAACTTTGTCGGGATTACCCCTTACTTCTGGAATAGTTATTATTTTAACTGTAAACCAAAAAACAATTGTTATGAAAAAGACGATACTATTCCTTTTATGGAGCATTCCCGCTATTGTATTTTCCCAAGACACCGAAGTATTTGCCAGCGATCGTGGAAACAATGCTGTTAACAAATACGATATCGATGGAAATTTTATAGAAGTCTTCATCGATCCCAACTCGGGCGGACTATCCAATCCTCAGGATATTGTGTTTCATCCCGATGGTTCGGTGCTCATCTCAGGATTCCTGAACAATGCCATCTTACAATACGATGGAAACACAGGGAATTTTATGGGGGAATTTTCATCCAATTATTCCCTTCAGGGAGCCACCCGGATGGAGCTAAAAGAAGACAACCTTATCTATGTATTGCAATGGAGCGGCAACTACAAAACGGTTCGGTTCGACCTTAACGGAAACTTCGTAGACGAGTTTACCGACATCGGGGTTTTTCAATCCATAGGCATCGATTGGGATACAGACGACAACATGTATATATCCACATGGGCCAATGGTTCTAACGGGAATGTGCAGGTATTCGACTCCAATGGTACCGGTATGGGAGTCTTTGGTGACACGGCTTTGTTGGTTGGCCCCACCAACATCTGGTTTACCGACAATAATGAACTATGGGTGCTGGATTACAATGCCAATCGGGTTACCCGATTCGATGAGAACGGAACTTTTATCGACCATGTCATCACTGGGGTAGCTAACCCCGAAGGGTTCGATTATTTACCCAATGGTAACTTATTGATTGCCGAAAGGGGTGGAAACCAAATCAAGGAATTTACTGCCGATGGAACATTTATTGGTCGTTGGGACAACGGTGGTTCGCTAAACACCCCCAACTTTGTGCGGGTTAGAGAACCCGTTTTATCGATCACTCAAAACGAACAGCAAGACCAATGGGTCGTCCCTACCATAGGAACCCGCTTTATGATGTCTCCCACTATCGTCGAAAACTATCAGGTAGTGTACGTATACTCAATTACAGGCACTTTGATTGCCCAATTAAATCCCTCCGAGTCCCAGTTTTGGGATGCTTCCCAACTTTCCAAGGGAATGTACTTCCTAAGGGCTTCTGGCCCAAATGGTATTTTCTTGTCCCAAAAACTGTTGGTAAACTGAGTTGGTTTTCAGATTACTGAGTTTTTGTTTTTTGTGAACCCATTGCTGTTTTGCAGCAATGGGTTTGCTTTTATATATAGCAAAAGTTTCCTTCCAAAATAGTACTTTTGAACATGCAAAAAAATCTGGATGTAGTCATTATTGGAGGAGGCCCCATTGGGATCGCCTGTGCGTTGGAATGCAAGAAAAAGCAACTGAGTTATGTGGTTTTGGAAAAAGGGGCTTTGTGCAATTCATTGTACAACTATCCCTTGAACATGACTTTCTTTTCCACTTCGGAAAAATTGGAGATTGACAATATCCCATTCATAAGCAACAATGCCAAACCCAACCGAAACGAGGCGTTGGAATACTACCGAAGGGTAGCCACATCGAATAAATTGTGCATTCACTTATTCGAAAAAGTAACCCAAGTTGAAAAACAGGGCGAACAGTTCCATATTCATTCAGAAAAAGACACCTACACATCCAACAACCTTGTTGTTTGCACAGGTTTTTACGACATCCCAAAATTGCTGAATGTCCCTGGCGAAGAGCTTTCAAAGGTTTCCCATTATTTTAAGGAAGCCCATCCTTATGTCATGCAAAAAACCATAGTGGTAGGCGCCAGCAACAGCGCTGTAGATGCTGCATTGGAAATATGGAGAAAAGGCGGCGATGTTACCATGGTGGTTCGAGGACCCCATATTGGCGACAGGGTAAAGTATTGGGTGCGTCCCGATATTGACAATAGGATCAAGGAAGGGAGTATAAAGGCGATATTCGATGCACAAATTACTGAAATAAGTCAGGATTCGGTTACGATACAAACCCCTGAAGGTAGTCAGGAACTGGAAAACGACTTTGTATTGGCTCTTACGGGCTATTTACCCAATTTTGAGTTTTTACAATCCTTAGGAGTTGTACTTAATGGTGCTAAAAATGTCCCTTCATACAATGAAAATACCATGGAAAGCAATGTAAAAGGGCTTTATTTAGCAGGTGTGGTTTGTGGGGGAACGGAAACCCATAAGTGGTTTATTGAAAACTCCAGGGTACATGCAAAAATTATCACTAAGGCCATTGTGGATGGTGTTAATATCCCGCAAACCTAAAGTTCAGCAACTTTTGGGTATACACATAGAGCTGTGGGAAATGTGTTTTGAATTCCTTGGGGGATTCTATAAAATATTCCGAAAGTACCGCCATAAATTCGTATTGATTGGTAAAGGCATAGGATCTAAAATACTGAGTTTCGTCCAGCTTGTCCTTTACTTCCTTATGGGTAAGTCTTCGCAAGATATTTTGAAACTGCTTCGCAAAACGGGTAGAATCCAAATCCCTGCTTTTTCGGGCTTCCAGTTGCATAGCATGCATAAATTCGTGAATGCCCAAATTACGGTTGTCATTGGGTATTTTATATCCCAATTCAAAATCTTTCCATGATAGTACCAGAGCCTTTCCTTTTGGGTTAAATTCGCCTTTGTGCATGGCATCGTTCATGGTACTATAAAACTCGCCAGGGTATATTAAAATATGCTCTATGAGACCGTAATCAAAATTTTTACGCCCAAAACTAAGCATACAACCTACAGCAGAGATCAATACCTTCATTCGGTCGGTAATGGTAATACCATCCCTTGCCACGAAGTTTTTGTCTTTCATAAAAGCAGCTACCCGATGTTGAAACCGTCTTTTTTCTTTTTTGGAAAGGAGGTTGTAGAACGAAAACTCATTCTCAAGTATGGTTACCTGGGCTGGCTTCAGTTTTCTGAAAATGAAATAATTTCTATAAAGGGGACGATCGTATGTGCTTGCGTACCAATTCTCGAAAACTCGAAACAAAAAAAACACAAACCCAAGCAATACAATAGCGTACGCGTAAGGCGCCAACCATGGAGCATTCTCTTCGGCCTGCAATAGTAACATCTTCTCGATTTGGAAAGGGCAAGATAGCGATTATTTTACTAAACCCCAGTAATTTAGTATACTAAACGAACGAAGATCATTTAAAGTATGTCAGCTTATTAATCGTTGTTAAGGATGCTTAAAACATACCAAAATAGTAACATTAACGAAGCAAAAAGTCCTAAGGAAGCTGCAACGTATTGGTCCTCTTCATACTTATGAATCATATTGGATGTTTGGTAAAGGATAGATCCTCCTGCCAGTACAACCATCCCTACGCTAAAGACAAGTCCTAGGTTAAAACCAAAGAGGGTTCCCGCTACAATAAGGCCAATGGCTATAAAACCACCAATCATTAAAGCGGAGCGTAAAAAAGAGAAATCTTTCTTGGTTATAAAAACTATGGCAGACAAGCCCATAAACAAGGACAGTGTAATAATGGCTGCTTGATTCAATATTCCAAAACCACCATCACCGGCATATGCTATAGCAATGAAAATAAGGGGGAGAAAAATAAAGGCTTCGGCAATTACATATAACAACAAACCCAAGTACTGTGTGTTTTTATCGTGTGTTTTCATGGCCATTTTCTCAGCATAGTTGGTAGCCAACATAAAACCACCCAACATAAGCAGCCAAAGCGATCCTTGGGTTAGGGATAAAGCAAATTCAAGAACTGCGGGAATTTGAAAGAATATGGTTTCTACCAGGATAAACAACAGTACGGCCAACGCCAAATGGGTATAGGTTTTTCTGTAAAAAGCAGCTCTTGCTTCTGTGTTTAGACCTGCTACTTTAGGCACTTGTACTTCGGTGGATTGCATTTCTTCCATATTCAAAAAAAATTAATTGAGTTAGTATTAATTAAAGCTACATCATTTTTTGGAACTTTCCCCTTTAAAATGTTGGGAATTGTTCTTAAAAAGTACATTAAATGTAGTGAGACTCCCGTAGCAACGGGTAATGTATTGTTGCAGGTCTATCTTGTCCTGCGCTTCCAAAACCTTGCTGGAATTTATCTTTTGTTCCATAACCCGTAAACGGTCACGCAACATTACTATTTTATGAAAAAAGGTATTGATAGGGACCTCTTTGTTCGCCAAACCAGGATCCTTGGGTTGTAAGATTAGTGTTCCCCCTTTGTATTTATCGGCTATGGGTACAATTTCACTGGCATCGCTCCATTTCTTTAAAATGTCCCTTAGGCTTTTCTCCACTTCATAAAAGCTCACTGTATCCAGATCATCATCGGAAGCCTCTATCACTTCAAAATCGTCATCAAGCGGAATGGTTTCCAATCCTCCTTCTATGAAGGTGATCCAATACATTTTAGAATCTACATTAGTAACTACACCTTTACCGTATTCTGGATGATCTATTCGGGAACCTATACCGAGTATCTTGTTCATAGTTTTCAGAAATTTTTCCGAAAGATACTAAGAACTTGTATTTTTAGGTACTTGCATTACAAAAAATATAGGGGTATAAAACGGCCTAGAATGCGATTTAATATTACAACTAATCTTTTTAGGGGCAACTGCTTTCAATAGTACTGATTTTGGGAACCCTTACATCAATAATTTACTATATTGACTTTCCATTTGGGATAGTTACCCAAACGGGAAACAAGCGGAGGCGGGCATCCCATCGGGGTGCCTGTTTTTATTGCGGTATTGGGTTGGCCGGTGTGGAATAAAAAAACGTCCTTTTCATGGGAAAGGGCGTTTCGGATAAACGGGGAGTCCCATTTATGCAAATAAACCTTTTATATTGCAAGATAAAGCTATGGATTGACGGAACCTTGAAATATACCACCCCTGACTATTTAAAGTGTTGGGTTAAAGGATGTATCGAATAACCTACCGTCCAACCCTTTTGCCCTAAAGGTATTCAAAGTGATGCCCCGGAAATGGGCGTTTCTTTCCTTTCAGTACCCTCCCGATATCGGAAGCATCGAGTTTCAATGCCCTGGAAGCCTCCGCGATACTTTTATATTCGGTGACCTCGTTATCGGAAGATATGTGTTTTATGGGGATCATCCTGGAGTAAGCTCCATGGGTCTTCGGCCATGATGACCTATCCGCCGTTTTTAAGGTATCATAAAACCTGTTCCTCCCTTCTATGCGTTTGAACCGTTCTGAATAGGAGACCTTTTGCAGGTTATCGATATGGTTGTTGTAACCATTGAAATCCTTGTTGACTATACACATATAGCTTTTTTTAAAATCTAGTTTCTCGACGAAAGAAGAGTAGACCAACCGTTTTACGCTATGGTATTTTACTTTGTTGTACTTATTCAATGCAACAACACAATCCACATAATAGTCCTCGAAATGCTTGGATGTTGATTTCTTGATGTTTTGCCTCAATATCCTGGGATGGATGAATCGCCATCCAAACCTTGCGTGTTCAACATACCTCGGGAGTGATTTTACCCTCCCATAGTTCGATACTTCATAATATCCTTCATACCCATCTATTTCCTTCCATACCTCATCGGGAAGGTTTTCCAGGGAATGTTCTTTGTAGGCTTCAAACTCCATTATGAGTTGTTTGTTTTGCTTCTGCGAGAGTATAGGGTCTCCTTACTTCTCATTGGTCATCTTAGGCTAACCCTGATCGGGGAAACTATTGTCGCTACATCTTCTGTTTACCCCTCCAACTGTCAATATTTAGGAGATACAAACCATTGGGTTTGTCTGATATTGTTGGGGTAGCTCCGCTCGGCTGCCCTGTACTTAAATTCTTCTGAATACTGCCTGATTTTTTTTTGTATATGATTAAGTCTTAAACAAATAAATATCCTTTTCTTCCATGTCCAAGCCAATTTAGTAATTCCAAATTACTTAGTCTTATTTATGTGCATCACCTACCTGTTTACGATTAAATAGATTATTCCTGCTACGATCCCAAATACTGCCCCGACCGGGACAGAGATTATGCTAAGTACAATGAAAACCAGCACCAGCACCAAACAACCACAGCCTGGGCCATCATCTTTACGCTTGGCCATTTGATATGATCTACTCATGAACCAGAATTATGTTTATCTAAAGGTGTTTTGGACTTTTTAGTGTATTACGAAGTTACTAAGTGTTAAGTTACCGTACTGGGTTACCCTCCCCCCTTTATTCCAAGGGGTGTGGGAAACTTTCATATGGCAAGAAACCGTAGCAGCCCCTCAATTGAGGAGCTGCTGTCTATACATTCATCTGTTAATCAACACAATGATTCTTACAGTTTAAAATAGCTCCAGTTTACCGAACTACCATACTCAGCAATACTCTTTTGAAAATAAAATTCACAAAATTATCTAACAGAAAATCTAATGATTCCCTCCACAGGAATAGGATCATAAAATTTGAAGGTAAACTTGGATTCGTTGATTCCATAGTTTGTTTTGAAAAACTTCAAAATAACATCGACTCTTTTGTACTCGATAAATTGTGATTTCTCTTCCTCCGCTATGCTCGGAATTACTTCAAAATAATAATCATGCTCCGAATCATTACTATTTACAATCCAATTTCCTATGTGATTTAATAATTGTTCATCTTGTTTTGTTAAAACAATTTTATCCTTTTCAAATGAAATATCATAGAATTGGTCTGTTACAATTTCAGCATTAGACTGTTCTTTTTGAGCAGCGCATTGTACGCAAAAAGTAGAAAGGAGTATTAGAATTAGAATGTTTATTTGATTTTTCATTTTATAAGTTGTTATTAAAGATTGGTCCATTTGGTCTTATAGTTGATACAGGTTTTCTATCTGGCTCGGGCACACCTCCAAAATCCATATATGGAATTGTCCGGGTATCTCCACTTTTAGCACTTTGATCTATATCTCCAATAATAAAATGGTATAAGTTTTTATAATGAACACTATTAAAGTTTGTTGGATAGTGATTACTCATTATATCGCCACTAAAACCACTATCGGTCTTAGGATACCCTCCTTCAATGGTACTATATCTATCCCCAAGCCCTAATAAGTGTCCAATTTCATGAGTTGTTGTAATTGCGTTGGTTGCCTTACCCTCTCTTCCTCCTCTTACAGCAAACCCAGGGTTTCGAACACCAGTAGGAAATTTAGGATCTTCCTGTGCTGGGTAAAGATTGAGGTTTTTTCGACTTATTTCACTATTAATTTCAAATAAATTGTCCCCAGCATTAGCTTTTGTGGCTTCTATTGCATCCTCTTTTTTATCATGATGTTTCACACTAATATCAAAGTTTAACGTTACTCCATCGCCGACATTTCGTTCGCCTCCTAATTTTTCATAAAAACTTTCAATAAATTTTGCGGTATCATCGGAGGATTTATCTCCATAGGTATGAATTGTACTTTGAATTGTTATGTTAAAATTTCCTTCTTTATCTTTTTTAATTATTAACCTAAAGTCCTTTCCATCTGGATCAGTAAAATTCAAAGGAGAATTGAGAGTATAGTTGTATGGAGTAACAGTTGAGTATCTACTTGCATGAGGATCAATCTGCCCCATTCTTCCAATTGTAGGGTCATACATTCTTGCATGATAATCATACAAATTTAATCCTAAATTTTCCTCATATTCTTTTCCATTATATTTTCGCTTTTGAGCTAAGGCATTCCCGTGGCTCGAAATGTTGTTATTGTAACCAGAATGTTTAGAACCATAGGGATAGTAACTACCCCAGTTTTTTTAGGGCTTTTGGCCATTTTTAACTGTTATCCCTTTACATTTTTTACATCGTATATTTTTCTATCAACTAATTTAATCCATTATCTAAAAGGTGTTTATTTATAGTTCAAGAAAAAAGTTTTAGAAATAATAGATACTCTTCTAATTATGACAAATTAATATTTTATACTATTTTTATATATATAATTATATTTCAATTATTTAATTCCCCGTTTTTCTTAGCAAAATGCCCAAGGTTGGGTATTTCCATTCCTTCACGGAAATTTAACTTTACATGGTAAACCAACTAAATTTTATATCATGAAAAGAAATATGTTAATCGGACTTCTAATTCTTGGGTACTTGGTATCCCTCTTTGCGAATTATTATACACCAAAAGATGAAGTTTTAATCGAAAAGGCAACCCTAACTTTTAATATTAATGACGAAAGATACCAACCGTTGTTTATCGATAAGTTTGGCGGTATCACATATATGATTCTGGCAAAGCCAATTCACAACAACTCGAAAGACACTTTGAAAAATATTGACTTTAAGATAAATAAGCTTTCTGGGCTCATGAATATGAAAATAGACACTGTCGATTATGATTCCAGAGGTAATTTAGAAATTAAATTGTCTTACGGATTCAAATCTACCGGATACACTGTTGGTAAGGTAAATATACCTCTTGATCCAACTATGCAACCTCAACGATTTGATGAGAAAATTGGTAGGAAGTTCTTAATAGGTGGTTATAGTTTTGTGTACATAAATAAGGATCCGGGGCACAGTACTTTGGGAATTAAAGGACGAATATGCAATTTTGATTGCATTCATGAATGATGAAACTATTTGTTGTTGTTCTTTTTATCACTTTTGTTTCACTGATAAGTTGTCAGGAAGAGATTAAAACAGAACATTTTAATTATTTCAAAGATTTACGAGATAAAGAATTAGAAAGCTTAGTTAATAGATTAGCGCTTCTTGATTCAACATCATTGCTCTATCAAACGATATCGTGGGAACTGGAATTGCTTCAAACAGGTGTAAGCAATGAATTAATACACAAAAGCATTTGTGAAAAAAATGCTGGGAGTTCTTTTAATAAGACGCTCAAGGAACTTCATTACGGAGAGTACTGTTTACAGAATAACCTTCAAAATATAGCATTCGATCATTTTCGCAATGCATTTCACCTATCAAAAAAAATGTCAGATTCCGTATTGGTTTGTAAATCGCTTAATGGAATTCTCTTTGTTATAAGTCGTGCAACAGATAATGATTCTTTACAAAAGAAAAGGTCTCAGGATTACCTACGAAAATATGAAGTATATGCTTATGATGAACTTGAGAGATTTTATGTTGAATACTATCGTAACTATTTTAAATTACAAAGTAATTTTAAGATAGATAAAACCGAGTTATCTGATAAAATTATAAAGGAATATATATTAGCTCAACGTGCGAATAACTACTTTGGCTTTATAGAGTATTATCAAAAAAATGGGGTTTACCTTGAAGTTTTGTTGGACCAACCTGACACGGCTTTGGCTTATTATGATAAAGCATTGACAATAATTGAAGGAAAACCAAATTATCATTTTTTACAGGAACGTGTAAAGGGGCTTCATACGAATATAGGAATTATCCACTATTTTAATGAAGATTATGCCTCTGCTGAAAAGGAGTTCAATAAAGCCTATAGCATTAAATCCACTAAAAAAAGAATTAAGAATGATATTGATCTCACAAATTGGAGGGCAAAAAACTACTTAAAACTAAACAGGATTGATAGTGCTGCTTTATACTTTGGGAAAAAAGATTCACTTTATGGAGTTCTCAATCAGTTAGAGCTCACTGCCAAGATAGAAGAATCGGAAAGAAAATATAATGTCGATTTGGCAAGGAGCAAAACCAGACTTTCGATAATGCTTTTTTCAGTTTCGATCGTATTAATATTGATTGCTAGCCATTTTTCTTTAAGATATCAAAAGGGAAAACGCTTTTTATTAGAAAAGGAGAAGGAAGTCCTTATAAAAGACCGGGAACTCATGAGTATTGACGCTATGATCAAAGGACAAGAAAAGGAGAGGCAGTTGATAGCTCAGGAACTTCATCGGGATTTCGGAAATATTTTGGCTACAATAAGACTGTACTTTAAAAGTTTTCAGACTAGAATGAATGAGATTGACATGGAGACGAACGATATGATTGATAAAACCAGTCAAATGCTTGATGATGCTTCTGATAAGGTTCGAACTATTGCACATTTCAAACATGCACACAACTTGGTTCCAGATGGTCTAATCGAATCCATTCGAAAATATGCTTCAACGGTTGCTGATTCAGGTCAAATTGAAATTGAAATACTTCATTATAATTTCGAAAACGCAAGGCTTAACGATACTTTGAAAAACATTTTATTCAGTACTACTACCGAACTCATTTTAAATGTTATTAAGCACTCTGAAGCTAATAAAGCATCCGTTAGCCTTACAAATCATGAGGATCATGTTAACCTAATAGTAAGTGATAATGGTGTTGGGTTTGAAGAAAAGGATATTGAGAATATAAATGGAATAGGACTAGATTCTATAAAGTCATGGGTAAAAAAATTAAATGGCAACATACATATAGACACTAATAGAAATCGAGGCGCCACCATTATTATAGATTTTCCAAGGATATGATTCGAGTAATTGTAGTAGATGATCATTTAGGCTTGCTTGACGGTATAAAGGAGTATTTCAAGTATTATGAAGACATTCAAATTATGCACACTTTTACAAATGGAAATGAACTTCTAAACCGCTTGAAAGAAGGCTATTTTGATGTTCTAGTTACTGATATTCAGATGCCTATGCTTAATGGTGTTTATTTAGCTAAAAAAGTTCTAGAAGATTTTCCCGAAGCTAAGATTTTAACATATACAATGCATGCCAACCCTGAAAGTTTTCGCCAAATGATAATGACAGGTGTTCATGGTTATGTCTTAAAAACTTCCAGCTTGGAAACCTTATATCTTGGTATCAAAGCGATATCTTCAGGCGATCCCTTTTTTGACAAGGACATTCCCTTTGATGTTACAAACAGGAACAAGGAAAAGGGGACGCTATCCAAAAGAGAATGGCAAATTCTCTGGCTAATTGCAGATGGTTTAAATAATCAGCAAATTGCAGATCGGCTTTTTATATCCCGTCGAACAGTAGAGACTCATAGGAAAAATATGAGGTTTAAACTTAGGCTTACATCTTCGAGTCAGTCCTTAGTTGAATACAGTATTAATCTTCGTTATAACGGCTAACTTAGTTATAACTTCACAAATAAAATACCCAAGCTAAGGTATGTTTTCATACTTCTTTTGAGAGTAAGTTTGAACAATCCTATCTCCTTAATAGGCAGGCATTCTGAAAACGATTTGTTTTCATTAATAAAGAAATTACTGAATAAATAAAACCATGTATTATGAAAAGGCTCTTCTTTCTGTCCATAATGATCTGTACTGCTCTGGTAAGTTCAAGTTGCAGCATTAAAAAACATGTAAATAATCAGTTCCCTCCACTTTCTACAACTGATCAACAAGTCCTTGCAATTAAGCAAAACCTCAACAGCATTGATTCAATTCGCCCGTCACTAGGATTATATCTAGGTGAAGATGTTTTAGTGAGCTATTTAAAACGAGAAATCCGAAAGGGTTTGGAATCGAATCAATCTGAGGATTTAAAGGTCTTGTGGTTAGAACCTGTAATCTCATTTGACAAGCAGGCCATTGTTTTTGATATTGATGCTATTCTAAAGGTTCCAAAACATCATGTTACGATGAAAGTAAAGATGAAGGGACTGTCTGCCATCTCTTCAAGCTCCGACACATTATATATTAGAAACGCATTCAAATCTGTTAAACTTTACGATATAACCTTCACAAAGTGTCCTGGCTTAAAGAGATGGGCGATAGCCAAATTACTGCCTCCCATCTTGAATAATTTTATCAATAATGTCAACGGAGAATATCTTAGGAAACCATTAGTTCTTGATCTCAATTGGAAAAGAAATCTTCGCTTTGATCCAAAAGTTGTATTTGGAAGAACGGCGACTGGTCCGGTTGTAAATATTGAAAGGTACCTTAAAACTACTTCTTGGAAAATCGATAATAACGGACTATCAATTTTAATTGAACTATCGCGTGACAAGCCAATTTCGGAAGAAAATTCTCTGCCATCTGGAGAAGGATTCAACGAAGAATATCTTACTGAAATTTTTTCTCGCTACGATAGCATCTATTCACAACTTTGGAATAAACATTTTACGGCATTGGATTCAACAACACTAATTTCTGCTTCGCTAAAAAAACATGAACTTGCAAGTGTCTTCAATCAAGGAATGAGCAAAGGAATTACTTTCCAGCAAGGATATGAAGTGGAACGAGAGAATTTTCGCTCCGAGATGAAAGTATTTCGTGATAAAGTTCGCTGTAGTTGGGTTCGTGACAACTGTAGTAGAGATTGTTGCATATCAGAGGTGTGGGGAAACTGTGTATTGTGGGACCCAGTTTGTCTAGCATCTGTTGCAGCCTGCGAAGGACTAAATATAACAAAGGTAACAGCTTGTGAGTTAGCTAAAGCTACAAATGAACTTATGGATCTCGGTGCTTTTCAAGGATACACTCTAGGGTATGGAAACACTCGAATTGATCTTATCAAAGCAATGATAACAGACGACTTGTCTCAAATTAATCTTAACTACGGTGGTGCGGTTACGGGTAATTTTAAAGCGCAGCTTGAAATAAGGCCAAAATGGCTTGGGCACATTTTATTGTGCAACTCAAAGTATAAAAAAAATATAACAAGCAGATTGGCATTTGATATCCCACAACAGGAATCAAAAATATTCATGAATGTGACACAAGTTGGAGATCAGGTCGTATTAAATGGTAGATTTGAGCCCATCTCGTACGAAGCATCTGTCAACCCGAGCCCCTTGCACGCATTTCTAACGGATCCAAACATGATTCGTCAGTGTCCAATATTATGGGGAGTAATTGGCAGTGGGTCAGCCGCAATAATGATTGGAAACTTTTTTGATATCGTTAAACTCGGCCCTGAAGACGAACTTCTACTTAAGGGATATACTTCTGGCACATATCGCCCTGCTTCGTTTAGCAACAAATTGTATCCTCTTGATGTTACAATTAATGATTACTATCACTATCCGGCTAAAGTTGTTTGGTCAGAAAAGGCTATAGAATACCGCCATAATGAATAAAGACAATATGCATACATAACCCGTTTTCTTTTCTGGATTAACATAGAAGATGGCTTGTAACAAAAACTGGACACAGATAAAAGATTTACATGTCACTGGTCTTATTTAAAGTGGTTGTATTTCTGATTACCTTTCAAGTAGGGATAACAACTCCCCCAGGTTTTTTAGGGCTTTTGCCTCTTTTTGATACCTCAGTCTTACTTGGAGCAGGTGGGTTATTTCAATGAACATTTTCTTATCTCAAATCTAAATATTCGAAAGATATTTGCTTAGATGTTACAGTAGAATTTTACTTAACCCAATCAGAAAAATTATTGTACCCATCATCATCCTTCCAATCATACACGGGATAATCGGATGACAATCGATAAATTTTATTTCGATGCTCTTCTTTTGCTCGGTGTTCCAAAGTCCACCCATCTAAATCTGGGTATTTAATCCACTTCCCTTCAATTAAATCGTGAAGTTTTAATCTCTTTCCATCCTTAGAAAAGGAATAACCTAAATATCTAAATGGATTATTGCCATTATTCTTGGTCTTCTTGTTTTTCCCTTTTATACCATTTATATGGACTCCAAAAATATGATTCCCTCGCTCCATACTTTTCATAATCTCATAACAAACCCATTTTCGGTCGAACGTTTTAGAACCAATAAGCACACACGTGTTCGTGGTATTCTTTAATCCTTTATTGATTAAACGCTTAATAGCAATATCCCCATCTTTTTTAGCTGTTTCCCAAATGGAGGCATCAAAAAATCCTGCTTCTTCCCTATTGTCCTTGGTAAGCCAATGATTCCTAACCACATTCGCCCTAAAATCTATTACATCCTGATAATGGAAACTGAAAAACACTCTTTTGGCCATGATTAATCCAAATTTATATGTACGTCGTACAAGTCCTTGTCATCCTTAATCTTAATGGCCTTCTCAATGTACCAATTGTAATTTTTATCATAAATAAAGCTGTCCCATTGAACTGTTTTTATAAAAGATGATTCACTTGTGGTATGAATTTTTGTCCCATTACATTCTCTAAATTGTTTTTCTAAAATATTGAACATATTATCTTTCAATATTTTAAAAAGTTGGCCAGTATGATGGGTAGTGCTGTTGCAAGCTGGGTTTGAAGTATAATACCAATCATACGTCCCTGTTTCATCGGGTAGGACAACACCCAAAACAGCATTCATTTGTTTGGTATTACCACCAGTGGGCACTGTTCTTAAAGAGTATGATATTTCCCAAGGAATCCATTGTTCATTCTCACTTTCATTTGTTTTCATGCCTTTGGAAATCATAACAATGGTAATACTGGATTGTCTTATCTTTCCCTTTAAAGCAGTTTCAATGGTAGAATCCGTGAACTCGGCTAAGCTTTCACCATCTTTTTCCCCTAAATTAATATTGTCCTCACCTATAATCTCCTGTAATTTATCTACATAATCACGAACCCGGGTGGCTCTTGGCTTTGAAAAAAAATTCCTTCCATCAAACTCTATTTCAGTCATATTCAATGATTTTACCTGTGTATCCTTATACTTATAAGACACAAAAACTTTTCTCCCCATTAGTTTAGTTTTTTCATCAATAATTCTTCAAATACAGACATGTAGGCATAATCGGATTCCAAACGGTCTATCCGGTTTTGTTGATTTTGATGTATTATCTTGGCCGCTGCACCCGTATTGGCCATGGGCAATACAATGGCTTCTGGGTGAAATTGCCTAAACATTTCGTATTCTGTTTCAACACCATCCATACCACCAATAAATATCCCAGCACTAAATTCATGATTATAAAACATCAACTCCCGCATCAATCCTAGGCTTTGATCCCGGTCTCCATGAATTGGGGTCAGTACTATGTTCTCAAATTTGTTATTGTCTTCCGGATAGTACTGTTCAAAAAACTTGCTTTGGTAAAGCGTCAAATGTTCTTGAATATTAATTTTCATTTTTTGCATTACGTAATAAACCAAAGGTGTAATAGAGGGATGACCACCCCAAATTAAACGATGCTTAGGCAGTACAATGGATGTAAGTGCAATTACAGCATCCCTTATAGCAATAACATCTGCCGTTTCATAATAGATTGCATCACGCTCTGGAAGCGGAATACTCGCAGAAAGGAAAATGTTCTTTAATTGTTTTGCAGCCATGTCTCAAAGTTTTGCTTTTTCAGTGTTTTTACTTTTAGGTATACATTCAACCAATCCAAATGCTCCAACCACTTTTCCCTAATGCGTAAATCATCGAATATTAAGTGGATACTATCTATTTCGTACTCAGAAATTTCTTGTCGCAACTTATCAGACTGGTTGCAATCCATGGATCGAGGGATGCCAATGGTTGGAATAAATATTCTCCTTTTATTACCTCCCAGATCTTCTGTTAGATACCGTGCGGGTTGTAAATGAACTTCTTTCCCTTTTGTTCGTGCTAGGTTCGTGAATTCTGTAATTAAGTTATCCTGTCTCGCGGCAAGGTTTCTAGCCCTCATAGATTCAGCAGTATTTACAATTCTAGCAACACAACTATCAATAAGTTTAGAGGTGTCTTTAGAAGCATATTGCTCATCTACAAAATCTTCTTGCTGCAAAAAAATAGGTTCACTTATATGCGAAGTATTTTCCAAGGTATGGTCTGGCCAAACTACTTGAACTATTCCTATCTGCTTGGCATTTGCCTCTGCCAGTTCTTCCTTGCACCATTTACTGGTCATAAAGCCCTCGGTATTGAGCATTACAATTACATCGCAATCCGTCATACGATGCCATAGCTCTTCCTGAAAAAGCTCCCCCTGCTTAATAGAATGAGTGTCTAGGAAAACATCGAAATTATTCCGTTCCAGTGCCTCATACAATTGGATAGCTACTGATGACGAATCATCTCTTTTGTAGCTCACAAATACTTTCCGGGAATGTCGTAGTTTGCCAAAGGACTCCAGTGCCAGATTCACTATTTTACTGTCAACAGTAGCATCGTACTTTTGCCCATTGTAATTTTCCAACACTTTGGGTATTTCTTTACTGAAAGAATTTTCAAAAATTGGAAGTATTGGTGTTGCATCTTTTATAAGCCTATTAACAAATGTGTGGTTTTTAAAATTTCCATTTGGACTACCAAAATAGAAACAGAAGGCTGGCTGATTTTCTTTATAATCTTGCGTAAAATTTGCCGGTGTAACTACTAAAAAAGCACTCTCAGGCAATCTTAATTCCGAGACCTTTTCAAAAAATAGATCTTGAATTTTCTTTGAGTTCTCTCCAAGGTTACCCAAAAAAATTAATTGATATTTATATTTCATGAGTGTATTTTTCTCTCATCTCTCCTAATAAATTATGACTTAAAATCATTTTCATTTCTATACAAATGAACTATTCTATTTCCCAGCATCTTTGGCGGCTTGCTCAATCCAATCTCCCATATTGCTATAACCATTATCATTTACCCAATCATAGGTATTAAATCTCTCGAAGAAATATTTTTTATCGTCTAAACCATTTGTAAACAACGGACCAAATGTATTATCTCCTTTTTTGCTGGTATTCCCATCACTGTCTTTTATGTTATGAACATATATACCTAAAATTCCATTCCCTTTTTCCCAGCTCTTTTCAAGTTCGTATTTAATATAATCTCTGTTGCTAGTATCAGTTCCAATTAAAACTACAGTCACAGAAGTTCCATCAAGTTGCTCTCTAATCCATTTTTTAATCGCAGAATCTCCACCCTTTTTTATTTCTTCAAAATCTGCAGCGTCAATAAAACCTGCTGCTTTTCTATCTTGAGTTACCCAACTATTTCTTACGATATTTGCTCTCCAAACGTCGTTTGCATAATGAAAGCTGAAAAAAGTTCTTCTTGCCATAATTTGTTAATTATAAATTGTTAAAATTCCGATATTGAATAAGACCATGGGTTAATCTCCTTTCTTGTGCTTATGTGGTTTTAGAGATGGTGTATTCCCGGGTGTCTTTTTGTTATCCCTTTGACGTCTATCCGGTTTTCCTGTTGATTTTGCGATTCTTTTTGGTCCTGGTTTAATTCCCATAATATTAGTTTTTTATAATGCTAAATATCCATCTTCTTTTTGACTTTCCTAAGCACATAATGCTCAGCTGAATCACCTGAAGTTCGGTTTGTTGCAACACCAGCCAAGCCACATTTTTCTAGTAGTAGCTTTTTATTAAGATTGGTAAGGTTAATTTCATTTGTATACAAATATTTATTTGACAATTAGAAAAGTCAATTACTATTCCATTATCACAATAAAGTCATTTTGGCATAACTTTACCTACGGATTTCCGTAGAACAATGCTGGGGAGTTATTCCGGGGAGAGTAAAAAGTAAAGATACGACAATTAGATGATTGGATGCAAACTCTCAATCATCTCATGAAGGTTTTCCAGATCATTCCGTTCTTCTGACTTAGTCCTTATTCACCTGTTCTCCTGCTGGTCTGTCAATTTGTTTTATTGGCGTACCTTTTACACTGTAGTCGATATAATATCCTTCATAGCCTAAAAGTTTTAAGATCACCCTGTTAAATAGGACTTCATAAGTTCTTGAGGAAACCAATTCACTATATAGTTTAGGTTTTTTAGAGTAATCTGAACTTCCATGAGCCATTTTATTTCTCAAAGCCAAGGACTTACTTTCCTTTTCACCAATTTTAAGACCAATAAGCTCGAAAAACATGAGGGTTTTCTCATTAGGCCCTTTCCTAAAAGCCCCTTTAATCTTTCTTTTAATGATGTCATTTCCACTTACACCTTGAAGCTTTGAAGAGATTGTTTTCAATTCTTTGTCAATCAGGGACAGGTATTCCTTCTCGGATAGATATTCGAAAGTCTTGATCTTTTTTAATTTGAAGTACTTCGCTATTATGGTTTCAAGAGCACTTGCCAGGATAGGAAGATTTGTTCCCAAAGGAGCATTGTTGGCAATAAATGCCTTATCAATGACTATACCCAGATAAAGTTCCTTTTGAAGCTCCAAATAAGCAGGAAGGTGAGAATTGAGGAGATAACCCAAATTGCCCCACTCGTATTGGTAATTGAACTTAATAGGAGGCATAGATTTATCTTCAGGGTACTCATAAAGGGAGATTGCAAAACGTTCTAATACCTTTTCCCCATCCAAGATGCTATACCCTATGTTTTGTAATTTATTGCCCAATAAAAAACCAACGAAATTTCGTGTTCCATCTACCATTTGTTCATCCATATCCTTTACGTTACCCCGAAATTCTAGACAAAGGCCGCTAATATCATTTGGGATTAAATTATCAGGAACCTTGCCAATGATGAAGTCGTGTTCTTTAAATCGTACCCTGCAAAAATCCCGCGAGGATGAACTTCCTTTTAGGTGTTCTTGGGTGTCGTCTTCAAGATCGATCCCAAGGCGAATCCTTTTTTTTCTTTTTTTTAAATACCTTTTTGTTGATCCATTAAAATTAGCGGGGATTCTTTTGCAAACAAACCATTGAAACCTTATTGGCTTCTCAATGAGATTTGGGTGGGTCTCAGTAACAATCTTTATTGAATCAAAAATGATTTCGGCTTCGGTTTTCATTGCCAACCCTTTTGGGTCCACCCCAGTTTGCGACACCCCACCTATAAAGCACTGATACATTTCAATGTAGTTGTTATTTACATCCCTTCCAGTAATTGTTTGACCTTCTATGATATTACCTTCACCAACAAAATCATCTCTGTCAATCTTTTCGAACATTTTTAAAGTACCGTTAATCTGACCCTTGAGTCTTAATCTGTCGTCCCTCCATACTAATATTGAATTGTCTTCTTTGAAGCCCCAGTCATTCTTTTCGAAGGTTAACTGGGATATCTCGATTGGGAATTCAATGTGTTCCCATTCCAGTTGCGGAATTTGAAATTCAATTGGGTCTATCATCATCTATAGTTCAACTTTCAGTTTTGTTATTGGTTTCAGGGGATATCGAAATTTTCTTCCTTTGAATCTTCTTGCTTAGATTTATGTTTCGTTCGTTAGGCTTTTTTCGTCCATATACTTTTTCCCCAAGCCAGAGAATGTCCTTATATTCTTTGCTATAGAAGTAATCGTAGACCTCCAATTTATCGAAGTGGTTAGGTATTTTTCCAAAAATGAAAATTTCACCCATTCCGAATTCATACTCTTGATCGTTTCCGCCTACCTGTTTGTTAAAATAGGCATCAAAAACCTCAAGTTCATTGATGGTCAAGAGTGGGACATCGGTAGTTAGTTCTGCAACTAAATTCTCTTCAACATATATCTTGATTCGGGACTTATATGTCTTCGTTACTTCAACTGAAACATCTACCAATTGCATTTTACCATATTCAATAGGCTGTTCTGCACTTATCAAATGATCGTTGCCAAAACTATCGACAATCAAAAAATGTAATCTCCCATGATTCAATATCAGTGAAAACCTATTGGGGTTATTTGGTAATTGGTAGTCAAAAAGAAAAATATCACCCTTTACTTTCTTTTCGGTTAGATAGAAATGGATATAAAAGTCGATGTCAGTAACCGTTTTTAACAAGCTTATTCCAAGATCAGTGGTTAGATCGGATAATTGAATTACGAATTGATTCAACATCGGCTGTCCATTGAATCCAATGGACAGCATCTCGTATAGGTATCTATGTGTAGTTCTTGAATAATGTGCACCCCCATATCTATTTGCCAGTTCTTCAATAATTCTTTTGAGCTTGAATTTTCTTCCCTTATATGTGAGCAAATCTATTTCAAGATATTCGGACAATGCTATCTTGATATGCTTCGGGTGTGATTTATACCTACTCGGGGAATTAGAGGATATTCGGAATGTCATCCCTTCGGTAAATTGTGGTGCATCCTCTTCAAAAGTATCTGGGATATGGTAGATTTCCAATTCCTTCTCCATGAAAGAAGCCACTTCGAACAGGAGCGGGGACATTTTCTTGCTTCTCTCTGTTAAAAGGCTTCGTAATTGCCCATATATAACAGAAATCTGATAGTAATGGCCTTTAAATATCAATGCCCTGCTGTCAGTAATAATCCTTAGGGCATAGTACAATTCTTTTATTCTTTCGTGCCCGCTTTTTGTCACATGCTGAAAATGCTCTTCTTTCATTTTAGTTCTGTATTCTTTTAAGGTGTAGAGATTATTTAAGAACAGATTATGTTCCTTAGTAAACCACAGGAATATGAACGAATAGGTTGTGACAATTCACAGTCCTAAAATTGTTGGGGAGAGTAAAAAGTAAAGATAGGATAATTAGGTGATAGGATGCAAACTCTCTATCATTTCATGCAGGTTCTCTAGGTCGTCTTGCTGGTAACGTTCGGTAGAGGAAATATAACGGTGCCCTGCCATATACTGAACCTCACGGATATTATGGTGTTTTAGCCAATGGGTAATGACCGATGCTCGTACCTGTCTTACGTCTTTAACATTGAGATTGATCCTACGTAGTTTTTTAAACAAAGCATATAATAAAGGAAAACGTTCCCCGCCAACGGGGATAAGTGCATCGGTGTGGCAGTTTATTTCATTCTGAAGAGCTGGTCTTGATTCCTCAATGAATTTTGAAAACGAAAGGATCTGCTGGGATTTGATCTCCAGTTCCCTTGCATTGGTCTTTCGGGTTGAGGGAATATAGATTTTCCCTTTTTCCAGATTGATATGTTCCAGTTTCAGTGCCTTTAACGAGGTAGCGTTCAATCCTTGATATACCATCAATCCCGTAATCACCTTATCCCTTACGGCAACCGTTGGTAAATTGGGTAATTGGATATTTCGGGTTTGTAAACTGTAGAACAAATCCTCCAGTTCTTCGTATTCCAAAAGATTATGATTGACAGTGCGTTTTACCCCTCGAATGTTCATGTTCTGGAACGGGTTGTCCCCTCGATGGTTTTCATCGATCAGGTAATTGAAAAATACCTTCAATGCACCAATCTGGTGTTTGGCCGTTTTCCTGCTCCTTGTCTTCCCTTTGATTGGTGTTTGGATATACTTAGCATACGACAGACAGTCTTTATAATCTATGGTTTCCAATTCATGTCCTTTGGATTCACACCAGCCAACAAAATAATCACGGTATCGCAGATAACATTCTATTGTGGTTGGAGCATAGTTGTTTTCAACTAGATAAGTTTCATAGTTCTTCATAATCGAATTGGCTTTTCTTTTCTGTCCCCTCGCACTGCGAGATGGGTGTATAGTTGGGTTGATTCCAAAGATGAGTGACCGAGAAACTGACTGGTGGATTTCAACGGCACATTGTTTTCCAAAAGGTGGGTGGCGATGGAGTGCCTTAGTGTATGGAGCGTGATCCCCTTTTCGATGATGGTTTCGTTTTCTGTGGCATCGATGATTGCGTTCAAACGGTTGGCAAAAGTGAGTTCACCCATTCGCCTTCCCCAGTGGCTTAGGAACAGTGCATCGGTCTGGTAATTCTTGATGAATTCCAAACGCCCTTCATATAGGTATTCTTCCAACATTGAAAGGTTATGCGAGTTGATCGGAACCAAACGTTCTTTGTAATTCTTGCCTTTCCGAACATGTACACGCCCTTTTTCAAAAAGGATATCATCGCAGTTAAGGCCAACGGCCTCACTTCTCCTAAGTCCCAAGCTATAGAGCACAACCAATATGGCACGGTCACGCATCCTGAAATGCTCGCCCATGTGCGACCAATCACAGGCTTCGAAAAGTTCCTTGATCTCGGATTGAGTAAGTATCCGTTTGTTTTCGGTATAATCGGTCTTTTCCCCCTTGAGGTGGATTCCGAATTTTACATTTGCCTTATGCTCCTTCAGATATTTTAGGAACAGTTTCAATGCCTGTTGGTGTTTGTTGAGATAGGCTTTGGATAGCCCACCGCCAAAACGCTCATTTTCCCGAACCGATAACTGGCCGTAGTATTCCTGGACAAGTTTAGTGGTCACGTGGCCCAAATGTTTGTGGCCGTTCCCTTCAAGGAAATAGAAGAATTCCTGTAAGTGGTTCGGAAGGGATATTAAGGTAGATTCTGCATAACCCAAGACATCCAACCATCCCTTATAGGATTCCAGAAGGGCGATAAATGTTTCGTTTCTAAGCCTTAGTCTCTTCAATTCTTAACTGTATTGCTTCTTATAATTAACTGTCAGTTTCACTGACCTTTCTTTTCTTCCAAGTTTTGTGGCGAACCCCTCACTGATTTTTGACTATCAAGTACTTAACTTCGCCATTCTACCAGTGGCGAACCTCTGGCGCACCGCAGTGCGGTGGGACAATTATTTTACTCGGATGGTATCATTTCGGACACTTCGTTTTGTAGTTGTTCCAAACATTCATCCAGTGCTTTTTCCACAGCCTCCTCCAAGGATTTGAATTCATCCACGTCCACTATCTCGTAACTGAAGGAAGTCCCACGCCTTATTTCCCCATGACGTTTTATAAACCCTTCCTCTAGCAAAAGGTTATTGTACCTGCGGAGCGTGGTTTCCTTTATCCGTAGTTCCCTTCTTATTTCACCATTGGAAAAGACCGTATCATTCTTTTCGTTCAGATATGTTTTCAACCTTTCCAAATAATTGCGTGTGGCTCCATTGAGCGGATCGGATTTTCTGAGCAATACCGATTTGATAAGACTATTCGCCTTCTTGATATCATCCAATGTAGTTTCTATATATGCCTCCCCAGTATGTTCACAGAACTTTTCTTCCCGCTGGTGCTGGTGGTAAAAAGTAACCGCTTCTATAAATTGAAGGTAATGTGCATTGGTTCTCCGTGGTTTAAATACAGATTTGGGAAGTATCAAATACTCGGCGTATGGGTTGATGATCCTGATGGGTTTCAATAGGCGTTGCACATTGCAGAGTATGGCTTGTGCATCTATTTCATCCTGCTGATTTATTTTACCCGAGGCGGTTCGCCTCTGATATGCCATGATACGCTCGTCCTGTTCATCACTTTCATCTATGTACAGGAGAAAGGAACGGTTGCTGTTATCTTCATACAGGCTTTCCTTGGTGGTACAACCAGCAACAGACACAGGCCCTTCAACGGTTAGGTTTTTGGTTTTTCCTTCCCCGCCGATTCCTTTCTGTACAACGGATTTGGTGATTCGCTTTTTGGTCTGGAGTTCCCGTAATGGGTACAATACTTCACCCGCACCGTCCAAATCCTCTATCAACACCAATTTGTTTTTGAGTTCGTTCCGTTTGAAATAATAAAAGGCGTTGGCGGACAAAACCGTCAATTCGAGGCGATCCGCCTCAGGAATTAAATCTGCAACTTTATTTTGTAGATGGGTTTTACCCACACCTGAACTTCCGAATGAAATACAGTGGAGTGGGTTGGCTGTCTTTCTACTGGTAAAGATCAAATACATCAACAGTCGATTTTCGACTTCACCGATTACACCGCTTGCCCCGATCAACTTGTTGGTCTTTTCCAATAGGTCTGGTGATTTCAACAGGCGCATGGCTTGTCTCCTTTCATTCTGGTCCATCTGGTATTCGATCTCTTCTTCTTCGTTTTCCTTTTCCAATAGTTCCAGACGGTGTTTTTCCAACTTATTGATGAGCTGTTGCAATGCCCTCCTGAGTTTAGATGTCCCCACTTCAAGGAACTCTGCCAGTTTCCGCACCAGCTTTTCAACGGCATTGGAATTGTACAGATCGATATTGTGCCGTATGGCATGGAACCCGTTATCAGTTTTGTGTACTTTCAGTGTTACCCGCATACGATCCAGACCATTGATGTTCAACCCTCCCAAAATATGGAAGGAGAGCATCTCACTTGTGAATATATAGTGGTTTGTATTTGAGGTATCGAAATGGTTCATGTTGAATCTATGCGCTTTAGGTACACAAATATAAAAAATAATTGCTTTTAAACACATTAATTAATAAAATTAGTGTGTTTTTTGGTGTTTACAGGTTTCTGCCCTACATTTGAAGTGAAAAAATTTCAATTTATGACACCCATACAGCAATTGATGATCGATAACCTGAAGTTCTACCGCAAGGAGAACAGACTGACCCAGGCAGAAGTGGCCAAACGGTCAGACATGCTTGCCAGTACCTATTCACGTCTGGAGACAGGACAGGTGTCCCCGCAATTGCAGACCCTCGAGCGGGTATGTGATGCCATAGGCATTGCCGTGGTGGATCTGTTCCTTTCCCGTGAGGTATCAGATAAAACAGTAGTTCAGAAACTGGAGATGATCGGTGGACTATCCGACTACAACAAGAGTGTGGTGGAGATTCTTTTGGATTCCATTATAGAAAAAGATAAGCTCGAAAAGTCCCAAGTGGTCAAAATGAATAAACGGTTGGAGGAATTGGGAAGAATCCGGGATGTAGAATCCAGAAATTCTTAATATGATACTCCCTGAAGATTCCTACATAAGAACACCACCATTGGAACTCTCCCCAAATCAAGTGGTAACTTTCAACGCTATGACCCATGCCCTTGATGCCTGTGAAATATCACACAAAAGATTAATAAATTCTCTTTCCGAACTTTCTGAAAAACAGCCATCAAATTTAGAGCCTTTGGATATTCCAACTATAGTATTAGATGTCAATCAAATTATTGGTCATGCCCATTTATTCAAAAAGATTATTGTGAAAGAATTTGATGTTGATCAAAATGAAGAAATGTTTCAGGAAATAAACAAAGGAAAGAACTTGAGGGATTCGAATCAGCATTTCGATGAACGCCTATTTGACAAGTATTCCGATGAATCTTCTTCAGTGAATGGATATTTGACTTGGCGAAAAAAATATCCAGGTACCGATCGTGTTTCTATTTTTGGGGCCCGTCCAGGGTCATTAATAGGAGACACCCAAATAAAGGTATCGAATGAAAATTTTGATCATGAAGAATTGGATCCCATTATCCAGAGGATCGAGTTTACAGCAATGGCTCGAAAAGGAAACAGAAAGTCCTATACCTATGAATCAGAAAGTATATTGATAAATAAGGTAATATTGGAACTCAAATCTTGGGTAAATCATATTGAACCACAACTGGAAAAACAATTTAAAAAAATAAATTTTTCGAAAAGAAATATTAAAGACGTAATAATTACCCTTGACGGTTATGTAAACAATAACACAACCGATCCTTAAAAGAGAAACAGTCCATTTACTTAAAATAAGCTTTCAATCTATTCATTGATGTGACCCATCAAATCCACATAGGCCCAATAATATTTGTCGTTTCTTGATTCCAGTATCTTCTTACTAATGAAAGACCTTATCTTTCTATGATCCGACATTATCTTTTTAATAGCATAATATGATTTCCTATATGCTATGTAGAACCAATGGATATTCAGTCCGCCTTCTTCCAACAAATCAGGATTTATAAGGAAATCATAATAATCGGATCTTCCCAAGAATTGTTTTAAATGATTATAAGGATCATCATAATGCATGTACACATGGTTTAAAAAAATATTCAAAATATCCAAGTCTTGTATTTCCCTATCGATTGTATCAGATTGGTAACGTTTTTCTTCCTGACCAAATGCTTTGACAACCTGTTCCAAAAAAATGGAATACGATTTTTTGGAAATCTGAATTACCCCTTCAATACAGAACCTATCATAAACCCTCCCATCAAAACCTGAATCATTGTTTACAATTTCATTGACCTTTTCAAATGCAAGGGTCTTTATATTATCCGGGGCCAATTTATATAGTTTATGGAGAACATATGATCGATAATATCCCGTCTCTTTCTCTATGTCTTCAGAAAGGAAAATCTCCCATTGGGCATTGCTAAGCTTTATGGATTTAAACTGTTTCATTAAATCAAATATGTTTGCAATCTTAAAAGAGATGTCACGTTTTCCATTGAACATGGCTTTGATGTATGTAGATGCACTTTTCTTGTTCAAGGCCTCTATCCTGTTCTGGATCAAGGAACCAAAGAGGGTTTCTTTTCTATCCCTTTGCATTTCGTCTTCAGGGTAAACCCCGTATATCTTCAAAATAAGGCTATTGGTCATTGTTTTGGGAAAATCAATATAACCCAACAAAAAAGCAATCTTTTTTAACTGATCAAGGTAATGTTTCCGATACGGATGTCCTAGACTGAGCTTGTTTACCTGTGGAAAGCTGTCCACTATGGGGTCGAAAAACTCATAAATATTTCGAATACTGTCTTTATGAAAGTTCAATGCCTTTACCCCCAACTCATGAAAAAACACTCTATAATCCTCAATTTTGATATAGGGGAATGTGGTCTTGAAGAGGTAATCGTTTATGTAGTAAAGTACATCCCTATCTTTTGAGGCGTATAAATTCTGTTTGAAGGTGATTTTGGCAAACCGCTTTATATTCGTATAGTAATCGAAAAACAGTCCATTGTTCCAAATGGTTCGATTTACTTCTGACCATCTTATAACATTTTTCCAATCAATGTTGGAATTATAGGAATGTCCAAGTCCATTATGTATATCGTATCTTTTTTTTACACCCTCCAGATCTTCGCTTAAATCGAAAAACTTGTAATCAAAGAATTTGGAATATTTGAGGTATCCGATGATAGATGTAATCCCTTTTTCCAAGACTTGGTTCTCTTTGGTCAGCTTAATTCTTTTTCTTTCCTCTTCAAATCTGTCATCACTTGCAAACCACATTCGTTCTAGAATAAAGATATTTTCCCTTGCTATGGCATAAATGGTAGGATACTCTTTTTCATTTACCTCTGATAAGATTTTTTGGGTTGTATTTAACGCATCGTAAAAATCCTTGATCTTAAATTGATAAAAAGCTGTCTTGAGCAATTGTTTAGGAGAATTATCCAAAGTCCATCCCTCTATCTTTGATCTTACGTCCAAAATTGAACATCTAAAAAGTGTACACTCACCACATTGACAGAGGCCTTTTGGTTTTGGGATATCTATTTTTATATCCACTTTCTTTCTTCCATAACCCACATTATAAACAAGGTTCTCATTGAGCTTTATCAGTATAGCTTCAAAATCGGAAACTTCTTCATCCGATTCAAAAAATGCTCTATTGATCTCAATACCATTTGACTCATGGGTAACCAACGCAGCTTCAAAAAAATCGAAGAGTTTTTTGTTGTCGGTTTTAAGAGTAGTTCCATTAAAATACGTTTGGGAACCTTCGTTTGACTTGAATGGATAGATGTTTGACAGGAAGGATAGTGGAATAAAATCCAACTCCCGATAATAATATTTGATAGCTTCTTTGAGCTGGTCGAAAATGTCTTTGTTATTAACCTGTAACCTAAACGCTTTCCAATTGTACAATTCGTATCTGTTTAATCCAGCCGTACGAGCCCTATGAATTCCCAGTTCCTTATATAAAGTTTTCCTTAAATCAGTGGAGAGTTTTATGGAAAGTCCATTGTCCCTAAACTTCTCGAAAATATCTGGGTGTAACGAATAACTATTTTTACTCCTGAAGTGTGAGTCCAGGGAAACCAACCAAAAATCGGTGCCCCTGTCCAAGGTCAGCAAGGTATTCAATATAATAGTATCCTCATAGTTGTTTGCGTCGTGGTTCGGGGCTTTACCGCTTGTCACCCATTCAATTATTCCTTCAACTTCAGTCTTTATTCTGAATGATAAATCAAATATCCCAAAAATCGTCTGAACGATAGAATCCAAATCCTGTTGCGATACCCTACCGTTTTTCTTCAGGGTTTCCTCAAGGACCTTTTCCAATTTTCTCTTGAATTCAAGTTCCACAGAGTCTGGGAGAAGTATAGAAAGTCGATTGTTCTTTACATTCTCGGACAATTCCTCGAGCAAATCGAATTCAAGATTCTCAATTATTCCAAGCCAGATATTGGTGTCAAGTGCTAGATTGTTTGTTGTCCCCATTTGTCTATATTAAGTATTAACAGCAGATTCACCCACATCTATAAAAATTACCTTGTTTTGGGAGATACCAATATCAAAACTGAAAAAAACCGTCCTATGGGCAAATTCATTTATCTCCACATCTACTTATTTGAAACTGCTGTTATTATGTTCCCTTATTTCCCTTAGAAGTTCCGAATCCAAGTCCCATTCATGGATTACCTCTTTAATGTCGACCGACCTAAAAAGCAAAATGAAGGAAATGCAAGCAAGCAAAAGCATAACAGCCAAAGAGTCTTCTTTCAAAAAGTCAAATGAAACATAGATGCTCCCCTTCACTAAAATATTCAAAATCATGGCCAGAAACAGATATCCAGAAAACTCGTAGGCATTTATCTTCTCTTCCCTGTCTTTCTTCAATTCATTGTAATAAGCATAAAGGGTGGAATTATCCTTTGCAATGGAAAAATCACGGACTTTGATCAACAGGATTTCTTTGCTTTTTGAAATCTCCCTGACCTTTGGCAAAACTTTCACCATAGCTTTTGAGAACAGGAAGTCAAAAAAGGGCATCAACACCCTTATTAATTTGAAGGTCAAAAGGCTTACGACCATAAACGGGAGTAAAAGTATGAGCCACTTAAAATTCTTCATTGCAATCTCTATATCCAGATAAGTAAGAAAGGTATCTATCTGTACTATCAAAAAAGTAGCAATGACCCAAAAGGATACCCTGAATATATTTGAATTGGATGGGTCAAACGATTTTTTAAGAATATCCAGCATAATATTTGTGTGTTTTTAATGAAGGGTAAAGTTCAAAAAATGTCCTTTATCCATTCCAATAATTTGGGGCTCAAAAAAGAAAAAACCTGTCCAGCCAAAGCGAACAAGAGTTGGGGCAGGTTATAAATATTTGGGTTGATCGGTTTAGAAGCGTCGAAAAAATCAGTCAAGCTTTTTAAACGGTAAAGCTGTGAGGCATTCTCGGAGTTTATGATGTTTTCCAAACTTTTTTCATTGACCGAAATATCCATCCTCCCGTAAAAGGAAGAGAATATCCAGTTGGTTGCAAGGTCCTGGCTTCTGTTGAGTAACCTTGTGTAGATGTATTGGGGTGTAAAGAGTGTAACAAACCCAACCAATGAAATAAGGGAAAGCACACCGACAGAAAGCCAGTCCCAAATGGAAAACAGCATTACCCCAAAAAGGGAGACCCCAATGAACCAATTAAAACTGGTTATGAGATAAAGCCGGGAAAGTTTCCCCAACCTTAGTTTAATCAGGTTCGGTATTGGAATTACGGGAAGCTTCAACAGATCCATTAAAAAGAAAAAATTAACGAACAATATCCTCAGGCAGGTTATCAGTATGGAGGATATAACCAGTATATAAAAACCAAACAGGGCGAACTTCACCTTAAGGTGTACTGACTCGTACCAACCATTGACCTTAAATGAGATCAACTCGAGTGAGAGAAGGTTAAGTTTATTGTAAGTCGTCTCATCATAAAGTTTATAGTACAAAAGCATCCCAAGAAAGATGCTTGTTGCTATGGTGATAAAAAGGATAATCCTGTTATTCGAAAGCCTTTTGAACCAAGTATCCAAAAAATAACGGTATTCACCGTCACTGACCATGAAACAGGGCCTGAGGCTGGATAGAGAACTATGTATACCCTTACTGCTGAACCTAATGGTCAGAATGGAAAGGAATATCCCAAAACTCATAAGGTAAACAGCCAAGGTGTTGATGTAATTACCATGGAAATCGATTGTATATGAAACCACAAGGCCGATCGTGTAAACCAGAGCTGATATAAGGATTGCACTCAAGAAATCAGGTAATCCAAAAAGATCAAAAATCCAGTCCAGCCAAGTCCTGTAATCCTTTGCTTGGGTTTCATATTCCCTATAATTGAAATCATTGTCCTTTTTCTGGAGGACATATTTTATGTCGATCGTACTGGAAACACTCGATAGGTCACCAATGAAAATCTTATACAACAATAAGATTATCGATTTCAGGTACAAAAGGGCAAATGAAAAAAAACCTCTCACTTTTTCCTAAGGATAATTCTATTGTATGTCTGTACTTCCTGCATGATCGAAAAGGGCATCAAAAGCCCGGCTATGGTATTCTTGATGAGATTGCTGGGCATAATCGCCAAGATCAGTTTGGAAAGGAAAGTGTATTTGAAATATTTCCTCGCCAACCTATGGAACCTGATCAGGTTGGGCATAATCGCATAGGAAATATCATCGTTTGTCTCTACCTTGAATCCAACCTTTTTGGCAGTCTCCAACCATAGATCAACCCTATACCCTTCATTGACTGCCATGGATTTTTCGATCAAAACTGCCATTTTTTTCTGGAGGTCTGTGAGGTTTTCGTATCCTGGGGACCTAAAACCTTCATACAGGACAAACTTACCTCCCTTTTTCAGCACCCTGTGCACTTCTCTCAACAGTTTTTCGGGGTCGTTGGAGTGACAAACGGATTCAAGTTCGAACACCACATCGAATATCGAATCTTCGAAATTGATGGAATGGAAATCCCCAAAAGAAAAATTAAGGTTCTCCAACCCCTTGGCTTTCTTCTTGGCATACGAAAGGTGCTTGTTCGAAATATCTATCCCCTGAAAAGAAGAACCCTTTACCTTATCCGCAAGGTAAAAGGAATTAAATCCCTTACCACATCCCAGTTCCAACACCATATTTTTTTTGTCGGGTGAAAGGTGCTTTTCTATTTCCCTTACCTGTTGGTAGTAACCATCTTCCGAAAACATGCCATTATAGTTCAGTGCCATGTGCACTGCCCCGTCTTTGGAATGGACAAGGTTGTACCCGATATTACTATCGTGATAGTACGCCTGTACCTTGTTCTTATCGATCTTTGCCCCTAGTACGCTCTCACTGTCAAATACATCTTCGATACGACCTATATAGTGTTCGAGTTTTTCCGTATTAAGGAATTCATTTTCTTCAAGTTCAATGGCTCCCGTGCCTATTTGGCCTTTTGAAGCTTTTAATTCATTTGGTTGCATAGTTAGATTATATAGGAAACAGTAATGAAGGTATATTGTAATCCCTTGGGACGATTCCAACATTTTGTTCCATTAATTATACATTACCGCCAGAGGGGAGACTAATAGGCGATCTGCTTATTAAAAAGGGGAGTATTGGTTTAAATATACAATTTATAATCTTAATCGAAACCCTTGAAAAATTCTTCAAAGGTTACATCCAACGCCTTTAGTACTTTACACAGACTGCTGAACCTTAGATCCTGCCCTTTTTCGTAACGTCCATATTGGGCTCTTGGGATACCATTGTCAAAAGCAAAGGTCTCATAATTACTATATCCCTTGGCCTTTCTCAATTCCTGAAATCGTTGTCCTAATTTCCGTAACTGCTTTTCGGTGTATTTGTCCTGTTTAGCCATATAACAAATAACCATGAGTTCCTATTTAATCGTTACTATTTATTAATAGTAATTTTAAAGTAGTATTTTTAAATTTATTTTCTATGTTTGTCCCATTGTTAACCACTTAAAATTCATTACCATGAAAACCACCTGTACTCTACTGTTCATACTTGCACTAATGGTTACCGGATGCGATCAAACGGCAACTGTTAACCTTTCTGGGAAATGGGAAGGCATTGATCCAGAGAACTTCAAACATTATATGGAAATCAAAAAAGAAGGAACCGTTTACGTGATCGATTACTATTACCTGAACCGGGCAATGAATTATAGAATTGACGGCAAACAAAAATTCAGCGGTGAATTGAAAGACAACAAAATAACCACAGGGTTGCCAATGGGGACAGACATAACCTATTCCCCGAAAAGCAACAAGCTGTTTTTCAATGGTGCTGAGTACAGAAAGATTGACTGATGTCCCTTATGCGCAAATGTCCTTTAGAGTATATTCGGGAGGGATACCCTGAAAGGACATTTGGCCTGTCCCAAGTCGAAAGCAAATTTTCAAATGCAATCTTTTGGGACACGGCCAGATTGGGAGTTTGGTAGGAACTTACGCTAACGCTACATTTTCATATCAAACTCCCATCTGGTTGGGGCTTCCCCAAACCCCTTTGACCACGGCTGACAAAATGGAAAACCGACCCAGAGGGGTCGGCTTCGCTGTCTGTATGCCCTTTCAGGATAGCATACTTTCTGAATAAATAAATTGGGTTACCGTTCCAGGTCGTACCCCAGGCCTTTCCTTTTTTCTTCGAGGATGTCCCCGAGGGACTTGATACGCTCCTGTGCCTTATCCTTTAACTGTAGTATTTCGGCATCGATACCAAGACTCCGCTTGAGACGGTAGCGCTTGCTTTTGTAGTAGACCCCGCAGAGCCTTTGGTTTCGATGGTAGCTTTTGATATCTGCCTTGGCGAGCAAGTCTTCAAACTGCTGGATGGACTGGCTTTTCTGGAACAGCGCCTGTACCCTTTCAAATAATATATCCTTATCCGACGGCACCGCAGTCCTTTTTTTCATCTGCATTTCTTTTTCCGATTTGGTTCGCAACAATCTTTTTTTTAATCCGTGCCGTACCACGCTGTCTTCCAACTGTGGGTAGGTTGCTATCTGGTAGTCCTGTACCTCTTTTTTTATGCTTGCGAACCTTGATTTGGTCTTCCAGCCACTGAAACCGTCCAGTTTAAGCTGTGATACCACCAAATGTGCGTGCCAGTTCTTATCCTTGTCGAAGTGTACCGCACCCACGCAGAGCTGGTTCCCTTCGGTGTACAGGTCGATAAAGCGTTGAACGAGGTCTTTGATGATGGCTCTATTTAGATACTGAGTTGACTTATCTGAAAACGACACCACGATATGCTGGCATACCACACTCTTATTGGCATAGTGGGATTTTCTCTGTGCTTCCAGTGCATTGAACTGTTTGATCCACTTGTCCTTATCATAGCTTCTCAGGTGCTGTTTAAAGACCAAACGGTTCCCCTGTGGGTCAAGCAGGTTCTTCCGCCGGTCGAATATGTAGTGGATCAGCTTCTTGGGAGAATCTCGGGTATGGTGGCTTATGGCTTTAATGACCATCGAGCAGGGTTTCCATTTGTTCAAAGAGTTCCCCCAGTCTGTCATACGAAGATTTCAGCTGTGGGTATCCGTTCTCTTCCCGTAACTCCTCAACGATGTCATATCCCAGTGAGAACAGGCGCTTCAGTTCGGAAAGGTCTACCGTTGTCTGTTGTCCTGTTGTACCGGGATTAAGATGATCCAAGGCGATGGTTTTGATAAAGGATGCCAGCTTCTTGCCGTTTTCGGCAGCCAGTTGTTTCAGTAGCTGTTTATCCCTCCTTGAAAAGCTAAGGTTGACCGAGGCATGTCCTTTGCCATAGTATTTCCGGTAGTGTTTCAGGTACAGTTTACGGAAGGTTTTCCGGGCCTCGGTGATTTCAATGTCACTGCCCGTCTCCAAGACACCCATGGCATCAAGGTACTGCTGTACGTTCTTGTATGGAAAACCGCCTGCTCCCATCAGAATTCGATTTCTGAACCCAACCCTTTTGATACATCTTGACCGTCACCTTCCAGGGATTTGATCCGTTTTTCGATATCGGGTGCTTTTTTCTTTTTCCCAAGGGAATGTTGCTTTTCCATAAGTTCATTGAAGCGCATCTCTTCGAAACAGGTGTCACGTTCTATCCCAATAGTTGCTTGGGGGACAAACACTTCATTTCCGAAAATGAGTTTTGGATATCCCCGCTGTATCGATTCCAGTTCCCCTATTGAAAAGGTACCCCATTGATCGAACCTACCTTCAGGGTCATATACCTGCCCTGAAACATACCCAAAGCATACATCGGTTTCAGGGTCGTACTGTGTGGCGTACCATGTCGCAGAACCCATCGGATCAAATAACTTGGCAATGACCAGTGGGTTTTCTTCCATTGACTGATCGCCAATTTCTGCAAATCTTTTTTTCAATTCTTCTGTCATTAGTTTCATATCAGTAAAATGTGATCGTTATTGTTTTTTAAAGTTCAATGCCACGGTCATGGGATAGGTCTGCCCCGTCCGTTTCCAGGCTTTCCAAACGCTCCTTGACGGTTCGTTCCCTTTCTATCCCATCCATCAACTTTGGGCGCTCTATGTCCAAATCCTGTCCCTTGGCAACCTCTTTGTTGATCCTTTCCCGCTCCAATGCCTCACGCTCCATTCTGGAGGCTTTAACAGGCGTGTTTCTGGTTTTACGGAGCCTCCGCTCAGGGGAGCCGAACAGTTTGTGAAAACCATCGTGGAAGATATCCAATAGCTGTTCTACCCGAACAAGTGTACCCTTTCTATTCATTGCTTCCCGGTTCGTTGGTGATATTCCCGATCAGTTCGTCTATGGGCAGGAGCGGTGGCATTTCCAATACGCCGTTTTCTATTGGCCGTGCCGGTTCCCCTGCCCATTTTTTGAATCTCTTGTTCTGGAAGTACGCACGGATACGCTTGATCGGCATCGGTGGCTGTCCGTTTACCACCAGTATCCCACCGTCCTTGGCGGTGGTATGCATCACCTCCTGCGGGGTCATGACTTCCCTATGGAGGGTACGGTCATCCTTGGTGTAGGAGTAGCGCCCCATCGATTTGCTGATAGTGGTAGCGGTCTCTAAGTCCTGCCCCCCTAAATACAGGATGGTTCCCGTATTGGCCTTGAGGGTTTCCGCACCGTTTTTTCCGTAGAGCTGCTCGCACATACTGTAGCTTTGGTACGACCAGACCCCATAAGCCTTGTACTTGCGTATCTGCGTGGTAATGAAGGGGATGAAACCCTTGTCTTTGGTACGCAATGCCCCAGCTTCGTCCACCAAGAAAGCAATGACATTGCTGTCGGGTTCTGGGATGCCCGCTTCCGTGATCCTTGTGAACCACGATTTCAGGAACAGGGAGTTCAAGCCGGTAAGCGTTTCCTGTGCCATGATACCGCTCTGGAGCCACAGGATTCTTTTGTCGGTGCGGTATGCACCCATATCAAGGGTCGTGGTGGCCGTGGTCTTGGCAATGTTCGGATCGTCCCAGTTCTTGAGGATGGAGAGCGTATTGGAAAGGGCCGAGTTCAGGAATTTTGTATCGTTCTTTATCAATCCACGGTAGGAGGTAAAGAGCATGTCGTCCGCGAACTTGGAGACCAGCACGTTCATCCTTTTAACATCCGCCTGCAACAGCTTGACCAAGAACAATGCATTGAAAAGGTTGGTGTAGCGACTGGTTCCAATAACCGATTCGATGCACTTCAACAGGCGTATTACCATAGCTATGATGGCCGATGATGTGTTGTTCCAAATGGGATCCCGGACATCACTGCCCCCCTCGATGGCCACCAGTTCTGCGGAAAAACGGTTGATCCGATCCAGTGGTAAATCCTCTATGGGGTTCCACGAAACACTGCTATTTGAAGCATCCGAAAAGTTCAGGATGTCCTCACCATATCCCAATTCGGTTTCCATATAGGGCATTGTAATCTCCCGTATCTCTTTTGCCATATCGGTAACCACAAAAGAGGTCGGAACCATATTGTTAGCCCCGAACAGGTTCTGGACAAAAATTTTGGAACTTTTTCCAATCCCGGTTTTTCCGATAAGTAACAGACCCCCGTGCAAACTCTGTTTTATGGATACGTACTTTTCGCCGATCCGTATCCCGTTGCCTTTTCGGTGCCTGCGTTTAAGTATCTTTCTGGCATTGCCCAACTTTCCTCTATAATTATTTTTGTTCCCCAAAAGTTCGGCAAGCAATGCATCCAATAGGTCTTTCCCATCTTCGAATAAATCTTCTATGTTCATTTGTTTTTAAGTGCGTTATTATTTTTCCATAAGTTTCTGGAAGGCTGTATTAAAGGCAGCCAGTATGAGTTCTACTCCCTTTGTACAGCAATAAAGCCCGATCAAAAGGAGTTTGAAAAAGAAACCGAGTATTGCCATGATCACTTTCATCTTGGTGTAGAAGCGTTAGAAAGGTTTCCTGAAAAAGAAACAGAAATTCCCATTTGATGAAACACCTTGGTATAAACAGCGCGAAGACTTTTAAAGCGGATGTTGTCCTCATAATCCTTTGGCACAAAGATGATGTGTATCTGCACGTCTGTATAGTTGACATTTTTAGGGATTTGCTCCAGATAACGGGCAATTACTTTCTTGGGTTTGTACTTTAACAGCCAGAGATCACTACCTCTATAGAATGAGAGCCAATCACTGTTTTCCATCAGGTTACTGTAAACAATCAGGTGCTTCTCATAATCAGGAGGCAGTGATGCGAGATATTCCATTTCTGCAAGGATGGGTTTGAAGATGGCAGAGTACGGTTCACCGCTACCTCCCAAAGGTGTTATTAAGTCGTTGAACTCCTTTTGGAATGCTTCTATGCGCTTCTTTTCCTGTATGGCATTGGAAAACAGTCCCGATTGCTTGGCGGGACGTTCCAACTGCTGTACCACGTTCATATCCACATCGGAAAGCCTTGAATAACGGAATACCAAATCCTTATCGGTATCATCCCCTTTCATATACCCCCATAGGGATTCTGCTTCTGGCATGGCCAATAGGGGATCGGTGGTATCGTACAGTATCGAATAGACCTCCCGTTTCTTTTGTTGTGGCGAGCAGGAAACCAGTCCCACTACCGCCAGAATGATAAAGTGCCTATGCATCGTTGCTGAGATCGCTTTCATTGAACTCCAGCAATGCCCTGTCCTGAAAGTACAGGGTCAGTTTGGGTAGGATATCCCTATTGGTAAAGGATTTGGGGATGCCCTTTTTCCTGTGGTGGAGGTTGGTCTTCACATAGTGATTGTAATAGGCATCGTGGTAGAGTGCCTGTATCTTCAGTTCCACGTCGGCAGCACTGGATATGAGCGCACGCCTTGTGATCAGTGTCCTGTTCAACGAACGCTCCATGTCCTCAATGGAAGCCTCGAGGTGCCTTTCCTGTTTCTTCAGTTTGGAGATTCCATCCCTTGCCTCTTTCCACTTGCGGTACTTCTCCTTTTCCTCACGGCTTGCCATAAAAAAGAATTTAAGCAATATGGCTACTGCAAAAAAGAACAATTGGATCAACATGAATTGTTGGGGGGACAGGTGGTATCCCAAACCCGAACCATCGGACATCTGCCCCAAGAATATCAACCTGAAATATCCCAATGTGTAGAATATCCCACCGATAACCGAGAGTATCCCAGTAAGTATGGCAATGAACTGAAAACGGTTATGGGCGAATTTCAAAACCCGTGATCCAATGACAGCACTATAAAAAAGAGCTATGGCGAAAGTGATTCCAATTATTAAGCTGAAAAGTAAATTCTGAACGAAAATCTGGAAGCTACTGCTTGCGAAGATCGCTTCACTTCCAGATAAAAACAGTATCCCGACAACTGCTTTTTTCTCATCCATGATCTTGGTCTTGGCAACCTTCAACTGATCGAATGTCCGCTCGTGGATACGGAGCCTGTTCCTGCATTCTTCCAGTTTATCCACAAGGCGTTTCTTCAGTTTCTTGAACTCGGAAATCTCCTTCTCTGCTGCATACTTCATCTCATTGATGTTGGCCTCCGATTTGTAATCGACCACGAGACGGTTGTAGACAGCCGTCAAAAAATCCACATGTACGGTACTGGTGGAGTTTTCGGAGGGTAGGTCTTTGGTACTATCGTTCTTGGCCCTCGTGACAACCTCTGGAATGATTTCCACTTTGTGAATGTTGTTTAATCGTTTTACAAAATTCTGGTTTGCCGTGGTGATGAGCGTAACGGCTCCGCTTTCTTGTTTCTTCTGTTTCTTGAACATGATGGTAAACAAGCGTTGTGCCCACCCAGTGGTGGTCATTAATAAATAAAATGGAAAAGCACCCCGAGGGTTTCGGGATGCCTTGGATAATCTAGCTCAAAGCCACCAAATGATTGAAATACCTTTCTGCCATCTGGTAGCTCTTTGCGTAGTGCGACTGGTTGTAGCGTCCGTTGAAGACGACATAGAAACCAGTGGAAGCGTCCTGTAATAAACGTATCGAGTGTCTGTCTGGATCAGAATCCAGGATGATCATCGATTCGATGCGTTTCTTTGTCATGCTTTCTATATTAGAATGGAAAGCGCCTTTACTTTTTTTTGAATTTTGATTTTTCATGATTTTGAAAAAGCATTAGTTAATGACTCGTTTTCAAAACCACTTTGAGAAGTGTTGACTTTTTATACCTAAATGATATACATGTGTCGATTCGATTGAGAGGTAGGATACTCAATTGAATAAGTCAAGATATCAAAGTGCTGTTTTGATGTCGCTGGCGGCCACCTATTCATTTAGGTGGTTTTTTACCATCGACATTTCTAATTAAATTCAGAAGTGGTAACCATCTGTCTGATATGATCAGGAGTCGTCAGAAGTCTTTAGGGGCTTTTATTTTTAGTATATTTCTGATTGATTTTTTTATTCAATGAAATTCCAAAAAGAAAGAATAGAACGATTAAGACTACGTCTTAAAAAATGTTATCGCTATATCTATGCGGGTGATAAACAGAGGCTCGGATATTTGTCAAGTGAGTTGACTTCCGAATCGAATCCTTTTATTCAAGTCCTGAGTGCTGACCTAAGAGATCGTTTTACAACTTTTGATGATAGCGGAAATGAAAGACAATCTGGTTTTTCTGTATACACCATGAGGGATATCTTTTTTAATACAGAAAGAGTTAATTATGATACAGACGCCATCCCAAAATTGGAATTGTATTGCTCTGAAATTGAAAAGGAGCAGGTTCTGAATAAAGGAAGCTTGACTGCTGATGCGGATCATTTCAAACAAGATATTCCAGATTCGAAAAACCCAACTAAAAAAAAGACATGGTCAACTGATAGAATTAAAAAAAATAGGATTTATTTATACTTCGGAATACTAATGTTGTTAATAGTTTCTTTTCTGACCGTAAGAACCGTTATAAATAGTATGTTACAATCTGAACAAGAAACCCCTGCAGCGTTTGATCCAGACCCTCTCAATACTGGACTAGGATTTGTTACTATCAATGATAACAGATACTGCAACAAGGGATGTGCAAACGATAAAGATATTCTGAAAGTTCCCGATCTTAAACCAGGTGAAACATACACTTTTACAGTTTATGTTAGTTACAGAAATAAGGGTGATTTCGACATAGAAAATGCCACCGTCAAGTTGTATTTAAAAGATTCCGAAAATAAAGATTCTGCTATTTTTACGGCAGAACTGTCTGGAGAGGGTGTACCTACAATATATGATACAACTCGATTAATTGGTGTTCCCAATAATTCAGTATTAGCATTTGAATCAGCTTTCATAGAAAACAGGTACGGTCAAACCGATAGCGATTTATGTGCAGGGTATAGTTATAACAAAGGGGGATTTAATGATTATGATGTTGCTAATGGTATAGACCTTGATATTTTGGATAGCGTTAATGGCGGATGGTGCGATCATGGTTATCTGTTTTGCAAGTTTTTGATAACCTATTATGGTGAGGATTGAGATAACTGACTGATAAAAGCGTTAGCTTTTAAAACCAACACTTTATTTATACAACCAGCCATCCCTTTTGATCTGCTTACGCTGTTCTTCTTCCATGATCTGGCTTATCCTCTGACCGTCCGAAACCCTTTCTGAACCCTGCGTATTTTCTGCACGGTACTTTTGTAAAGAAATTGCTTTTGTAGAAAGCAGGTTCTGCGGTGGTTTTGGACTGCTTTCTGCTTTGTTTTGGTCGTTTTTTTCGTTGTTGTAAGCTCTTTCTGCGGTGTTGTGGGCAATGGGTGCGTAGAAGATGCGCTTGGTGTGTTTCCTTTTGTTCGGGTCGGAAAGGCTGTTGCCGTGGTCATCGGTAACACGGATCATCCCGAATCCCAACAGTTCCTCAACGGCCTTGGTCACGCTCCGTGAAGAAACACCCACATTTCCGAACTGGCTGTGGCTTATCCAATCCCTTTCCTTTATCTTTCCGTTCTGGTCACGCCATCCCCAGGTATTCCTTACTATCTTAAGGTAAACACGGATAGCCGATGCGGATAGATCAGCCATCCTTTTATCGAAAAACTCGTTCGATACAGGCGTTGTCCCCCTAAGCGTCATGGTCTCCGAAATCTATTACGGGTAATTCGTCATCATGGTTCGGAAAAATCTGAAATTCCATGTCCGTATGGTAAAGGTTCAAAAAGCACCCGCCGTTTTCGGTCAGTTTAACAACACCTACCTTGTGGTAGATTTTTTTGTCCGTATCCCCTGTTTGAATTGTTTTTCGGGATACAACATTGTAAAATTTTGACATTTAAATTGTGTTTTAAGTACCTGAGACCTTAGGATCTTTGATCCAATACCCCTGATCTGGACAGATGGTGGGTGTCGTAAAACCCCTTATGGGTTATGCGACAAGCATATCGTCTACCATATATTTTACGACATTACAACATCATATTTTTTACCCCAAAAAGGGGTATGGTAGGAGATATGCATAGGTAGTCAATCAAATACAAAGTATTACTTTATAAAAACCATCCGTACATAACAATGGGTATTCATAGCCACAAGGTACTGTTGCCAGTATAACATAAAAGGAAAACAAAAAACAACCGCTTATGCGGTTGCTTTCAATTCCGGTGTTGTCTGTAGGAACTTGCCTGCTGTTTCCTGATAGCGTGTGGCGCATAGCTGAACATAGGTAATACTGCTCTGCAATGAGGTATGTCTGAGGATGGCTGAAACATCCCGCATACCACCACCCCCTTCAAGGATATTGTTGGCCTTGCCATGACGGAAACTGTGCGGGGTTATATTCTTTCCGATAAGTGTCATTGCCGTTATTTCCTTCATCCACCGTTGGATGCTCCTTGCAGTGTAAGGCTTCCCTGTTTTTGGGTTTATGAGCAGATGGTCACTTTCGGTATCCATGCAGAGCCTTATCCCAAGGTAACGGTTGAGCAGTTCGTTGGTATCCGCTCCCCAGACCACAAGATTGTATTTCATGTTCTTACGGGTTTTGATCTTTGCATGCCGAAGCCCATTGTCCCCTTGCTTGCTGATACTGGAGAGTTTGATATCCAACAGTTCGCTGACCCGTGTACCTGTATCCCACAAAAGATGAAGCACCAGTTTTTTGACAAGGTCATTGGCATAACGTTCATCCAAGACCATGGTAAGCTCTTCAAAGTCATCTTTGGTGACAATATCCTTGTCCGCATAGGCAAAGCGTATGGGGATGATCTCCTTGGGGTTAAGGTTGGAATATCCCCTCCCTTTCCAGAACCAGAAAAAATTCCTGAGTATCCTTGCCGAATAGGCAATGGTAGCCAAACTGTATTTCCCCTCAAGGCTTTTGTGGAATGCTACCACATGATCCCCGTTTATGGTATCCAAATGGATTTCCGAACCGATGAATTCCATGAAACCGTCCAGACGGCTCTTATAAGCAATATAGGCACAGTTGGTGTGTGACTCCTTCCAGTTCAGGTAGGTTTGGATAGCTGTATGGAGCGGTATTGATTTTTTGATGTTCATATCACATAAAAGACCCGCCAAAAACGATCTGGCGGGTCTTCCATGTTCCCGATGCCAAAAAACATCCGGAAAATGAAGATCCCCGCCGTTGTCGTTTTAGTTGGTTAAAAAAGCCAACGAGCCTTTCGGCCAACGGGGTTCCTTTGTATTTAATTGACTGGTAATATTGTAAATCATGATTTGGTTTTATGCAAGGACTGTATACTACCCCCGCTTAAAAAAGCCGATTGCCTTCCCTGTTCTCGCCATGGTATAATGGGTATAAGTTGAACGTAAAAAAGACCCTCAAGGCATTTCTAAAAATTATCACAGATTTTAAAAAAGACAAGTAGTTCTTTAATCTGTCAATATTTATTGACAACACAACCAATACCCTTATTCCTTTTTCTTCCCCTTCTATGTCCATTACCGACCCCTTCTTTGATGTCAGCTACTTTGCAAGGACGAATTTTAGAAATGACCGAAGGCTATTTGGAATTAAACAATCCGACAGGATGTTCCATTTCTATGTCTCCGGCAAGTCAGGTTCTGGGAAGACTTCATTATTAAAAACCCTGATGATTCAAGACGCAGAAGCAAGACGTGGGTTCTGTTTTCTGGATGTCCACGGGGATGCTTCGAGGGAGATCGTCGCCAAGATTAGGGACAGGTTCCCTGATAGAAAGCTCATCTATTTTGATGTGACCGATCCCCAAATCCCCTTTGGGTACAACCCCCTGCGGAAAGTATCCCCTTCCAAGCGTTCACTGGTCGCTTCCAATATCCTTGAGATATTCCAGCGCCAGTGGAAGTCCGCTTGGGGGATGAAAATGGAGCATATCCTTCGTATGATCCTGCTTACCCTTTTGGATCAACCCAAAGCTGACTTCTCTGACATTCTCAGGATTTTACATGATTCGGATTATCGTAAGAATTGCCTTCCGCATATATCATCTGACGACATTGTCGTTTTTTGGGAAAAGGAGTTCCCAAAGTACAAACCCAATGACATGCTCCCCATCATGAACAAGCTGGGTGGTTTCTTCAGCCATTCCATCGTGAAAAAGATTCTTGTCGAAAACGATCAACAAATATCCCTTAGAAAAATCATTGATGAAGGCACCATATTGGTGCTCAATCTGGCAAAGGGCCAAGCGGGGGCGGATGTAGCGAATATAGTTGGAGGGCTTTTGCTCACGTCCCTTGCTTCGGCTTGTTTTTCAAGGATCGATATCCCCGAGGAAAAACGCAGACCGTACTTCCTCTATATAGATGAGTTTCAGACCGTCTCTGGGAACGAACTGATCTCGGAACTGTTGGCGCAGATCCGAAAGTTCAAGGTTGGGCTTATACTGGCAAACCAGTTCCTACACCAATTGCACCCCGATGTCCGTGCCAGTGTCCTTGGTAACGTGGGAACAATCGTCTGCTTCCGTCTCGGTATCACCGATGCCAAGCTCATGGAAAAGGAGTTCTATCCCATTTTTAAAACGGAGGATTTCATTTCCCTTGCCAACTGGTCGATCTACCTGAAGCTCATGATCGACGGAAAACCATCAATTCCCTTTAGTGCTGACACAATTTTATAACATCCTTTAGAAACAGTTCCATACAGACCTATACAGTTTCATTATTTCCTTTAATGCCCGACTGTATATGTCCAAACTCAAAACCCCCATTTCCTACTATGGCGGGAAACAGAACATGGTTTCTGCCATACTGCCGTTGATACCCAAACACCGAATCTACACCGAAGCCTTTTTTGGTGGTGGTGCAATCTTCTTTGCCAAACCTCCGTCGGAGGCAGAGGTGATCAATGACACCAATAACATGGTGATGAACTTCTTTGAGCAGACCAAAACCAATTTTAAGTCTCTTAAAGCCAAAATCGAAAACACCCTTTTTTCAAGGGCAACTTATACCGTTGCCCTTACCATGTACCGAATGCCACACCTGTTCGGAAAATTGCAGCTGGCGTGTGCATTTTACATAGCCACCAACATGGGATTCTCCTCCAGTATTGGTTCGTGGGGATATGACAAGTACAGCAAAAGATTAAAGTCGTTCCAGAACAGGAAAATGGCGTTCGATGAAAGTATCTGTCAGCGTCTACAAGGCGCACAGATCGAATGCAACGATGCCTGTAAGGTAATCCAGAGTCGTGATACCGTGGATACTTTCCATTATGTCGATCCGCCGTACATCAATTCGGATCAGGGGCATTATGGGGGGTATACAGAAGAAGATTATAAAAGGCTCCTTGACTGCCTCTCCAAGGTCAAGGGAAAATTCCTGCTGTCTTCCTATCCATCGGATATCCTCTCGGAATACACCAAGAGGAACGGTTGGCACACACTTGTATTTGATAAACCCCTGTCGGCTGGAAAAGCCACCTCTGAAAAAGGACGAAACCGAAAGATCGAAGTCCTCACCGCCAACTATGCGCTAGAAGCGCAGGTCAATTAAGCAATAAAAATCATCTGTGGCGAATAGCCGCAAAACTGAATATTAATCTGCGGTGATTCACCGCCATAAATTTTTATACAATGAAAAACAACACGATTATTGATGCCCTCATTGGGGACATCAAAACAGATCAAACTCTGCTTAAAAAAGCAGACGAAAAGATCGAACAGGCCAAAGAACAGAAACGTGAAATCACTGACCGTTTGAAAGAGTACCGCCGTGACGTGTCCGTACTTCTGAAGTACGTACCCGATGACAAAAGGAAGGAACTGGAGGAACTGGGTTTCGAGTTTTCCGATCCCAATAATGGATTGAACCCCATAGCTTCCCGAGCCTTGGAGATCATTATGGACGCCAAGGACAACCAGATGACCAATGGCGAACTGCATGAAGCTTATGCAAAAACCTTTAAGAATCCAGAAGATGCTTTCGGCTATTCTGATTTCAACATCAAGTGCCGACCGCTTTTCAATTCCCAACGTTTGTTGCGAAAGAAAGGAAGTGACCCTAAATCTTCAAGGGATGATATTATTTCCTTGAATGGAAGGACAAAGGCAACGATAAAAAAGAAAGGTGATGAAAAAGCAAAGTGATCTAGAAAACTACACCAGCAAGCAAAAAGCTATTGACCGTGCCCTGTGGCTCAATTTTGAGTACAGGCTCACCAATCAAAGATATGTTGTGGTTCCCAGTTATGAAACGGGATACTTCGTTGCTCCTAATGGTCATTCCTCATTTGAGGAAGATGAGATCGAGGAACTACCCAGTGGTTATTCCGATATGTCCTATATGGATATCCAGAACATCCGTACCGATTGTGACCAATTACAGCATTGGCAAGAGATAGTTGGGATGTTTACCGTTATGAACGGTGAATTATTAAGATTCGTACTTCATTATGGCGTAGCATTGGAAAAGTTGATCCGTTATGAGCTTGCCTGTCGTGGACATGACAAGGAACATAAGTGGGTTGGATTTGAAAAGGCCAAAGAAATTTGGCTGGAATAATTATATAAAACCCGCTTATCATAAAGATAAGCGGGTTTATAATAAACTGTTATCAAAATACTTTAGATTTACTCCACTTCCTTAAAAGACTGTTGACTAATATTTTTAACCAAATCATTTAATCTAGGTTGGATTATCCAGTATCCAATAATTGGAAACAATATTAGAATAGCATCAAACACATAATCACTTAACGAAACATCTCTAGATTCTTCAATTGATTTTATTGTTCTAGCTGCAAATAGAGAACTCCATACTATTATTACCATGGAGATTAAATGAAAAGGAATAAATAAAATAACAATTAACAAAGAAATTTTATTCCCTAAGTCGGGCATAAACCCAAATAGTTTCGAAGAAATATAGAAGGCTAGGACTAAACAATAGATGACAACAACAAGAAACAAAGTTTTAAACTTCTTATAATTCAATTTAATTCCTTCTGGCAACATAGCCTTTAACTTTATGCAAATGGCCCAAATCCATCCAAAATAAAATATTACCATATATATAAGCAAGAATGGGAAAGCGGCCAAAACAAACCTCCAATTATTAATTAAACTCAATACTACAATAACTGGAATGACCCAAGAAATAAAGAATATCTGCCAGTGTTTAAATTTTAATAATATCATTTGTTTCTTTTCAGTCGATTTGCTTTTTATTATTCTATCTTAAAACTATAAGCAACCTCAGTAAATATTTTGTGATAAATATTTATTCCATTTTTTCTAACAAAAAAAGAAAGTAAATAATTCCTATTAGGAGCTTCTACAAGGTATTGCTCTATAAATATTTCCTCACCGTTATATTCCATAAACTGTTGAGAATAAATAGCGTTTAGCCCATTTATTTGAATCTCTTCAACTTTAGTTGTTCGATGGTTTTCACCTAAGGTATTTTGAGAAATATGAAACTTAGCTAATTCCTTTAAACTTAAATTTCTATCCTTTTCAATTAATGTAACATTCCCTGTTGGACTTATAGAATCTGGATAGTTAAAGGATAGAATGACTAAAGGGTCCTTTCTATTCTCAACCTCCCAATCAGCAGGGAGGTTGAGTTTGAAAAGATTATTAGAATTGATATTCCAATTAACATTATTGGATCCATTATAAGTTTGTTCCTTGTACCACCATTCTCCTTCCTTTTGTCCATCAACATATTTACCTCTAGCGGTTAAATCACCATTCTTATCAAAGTACTTCCAATCTCCAATACGTTGATTAGTTGATGAAAACTCACCGATGGAATTTTGTCCATTCATTTTAGAATTATTACAGCCTTGAAAACCAAAAGCAATCAGAACTAGTAATATAATCTTTACATTAATTATTTTTTTCATCATCAATGGGTGTTTTCACTTCAAATTTTAAAACTCCTTCAAGACCAACTACGACAGCAGCTTTACCACCAACTCCTATTGTTGTCTTATTAAAACTTTCTCCTGTCTCATGATCCCATACCTTTGTTCTTTGTATTCCTAATATCCCTATGGTTATACCTCCTCCTGCTTCAGAACTGCTCTCTTGAGTGCCAGAGTTTTCGTTAAAAATATCTCCATCTATCTTGGTAGTTGCTTCATGTTTAGCCATCCCTCCTATACCAGCAACTCCAGGAAAACCACCACCAATAGCAATTTCATTCTCTGTTTTATAGTTGTTATCTTCACCTACATAACTAATTTCTGAAATATTTTCAATACCCTCAGAAGATGCTTTACTCTCCCCTCCGACTGTGGCTGAAAGTACCTCTAAATTAATTATATTTACATCAGCACCAATATTTTCGTTCATTTGAAGAGAAACTTGCATTCCAACTGTCAAAGAACCCTCTCCTGAAACCGATACATCACTCTTATCAAGAGTACTTTTTATTTCGTTAATTTTATTTTTAACTTTTTTTATTCCACCGCGAACAAATCTATTTATTTTTCTGTTAGCGCGATTCAAAAATCTTCGAAACTTACTTGGAGGATCACCAGGTCCAGTCGGCATCATTCCATCATAATCCTGAAAATATATCGGGTTGTTAAACCCAAAGTTATAAGGCGAGTGCCTTCTCATCTTTTCTGCCAATGGGTCAAGGTTCATCCACCTTCCCAGTGCGGGGTCATAGTTCCTTGCCGATACATCGTACCAATTAAGGCCGAGCTCTTCCTGAATCTGCTTCCCCCCGAACTTCCATTGCTGTGCCAGCAGGTTTGCCGTTGAGGACACGTTGTTGTTGTACCCCCAGTGCTGCAGCCCAAAAGGATAGTAGTTTGATTCCTCAATGATTTCAGAAGCTGCATCTATAGAGCCGTTTCCATCACTGTCTGCATACGATAACCTTACATTACCCAGATGGTCTTTGTATTGAAACACATAACCGTAGCTATTGTAGGTAACCCCACCGGGAGCACCCAAACTAAAACTCCCCACGCTTTTATTGGTCCCCGCCACAGGTTCCACATAGCCCTCTGGGTGGGGGAAGAACTGTAAATCGTCATCCTCATACACATACCCTCCAACATACAGGATGTTTTTGGCAGCCTGTCCCGTTACATTCACGGTTTTCTTCAATTTAACCCCTACCGCATCATAGGTATAGCTTATGGTTCCGCTTTCCGTGCCATTATCTATGGTCACAGTATCGGGGAGGTTCAGGTGGTTGTAGCTTATAGAAGAGATGCCCTTGTTGCGGTCCACC
>JANQKN010000019.1 GCA_028281065.1 Flavobacteriaceae bacterium
TAGGATATAAAATACAACGGAAACAATAATACTTACGTCCCTGTTTCTACTCGCAGTGCGCTGTGCGTCGATGAGTCGCTCGGTAGTAATTCCTTGAAATTCATCGTCGTTAAAACCAGCTAAACGCCTTTTATAAGCATCGCGAAAACGGTTGTAATCGTCGGTGTTTTGTAGGTAGAAATAAACCCCGGTCCCTATGCCTGCATAGACAATGGGGATTTTCCAATACCTTTTGTTATAGGCCTGTCCCAGTCCTGGCAGTACGGCCGAATAGAAAGCCGCCCTAGAGGGTGCCAAAGGGTCGTATGTTTCTACAACGGTATCCTTGGCAACGATAATGCGTTCCTGTTCCACAGAAAGGGAATCGGAAGTTTGCGCAAAGAGAACACTGCCAAAGAGGAGGAAGATATATAAAAGTTTACTTTTCACTTTTAATGAGGTTCAATATGCGTTGAAAGTCGGCTTCGTCTTTAAAAGGAACTACCAATTGGCCTTTTCCTTTTTTGTTGGCTTTCACGGTTACTTCGGCATCCAAAAAGTCGGAAAGCTCCCGAGTACCTTTGTTGGCAAAATGGGGAAGTACTTTCTTCGGGGCTTCTTTGGGGCCTTCAGGGTTTTTGTATTTGCGAACCAAAGCTTCGGTCTCACGAACCGATAGGGTGTTGGAAACGATTTTTTCGTAGATATCCAACTGATCATTAAGGTTCTCTACATTAATAAGGGCACGACCATGCCCCATAGAAATAAAACCATCCCGCATGCCAGTTTGCACAATGGGATCCAGCTTTAATAAGCGCAGGTAATTGGTTACCGTACTACGGTTCTTACCTACTCGGTCACTCAATTCTTCTTGGGTTACCTGTATTTCTTCGATCAAACGTTGGTAAGACAAGGCAATTTCAATAGGATCCAGATCCTGGCGCTGAATGTTCTCCACCAAGGCCATTTCCAACGATTCTTGGTCGTTGGCAATACGGATGTAAGCGGGGATGGTAGAAAGGCCCACCAATTTGGAAGCACGGTACCTGCGTTCCCCACTTACCAATTGGTATTTATTGAAACCAAGCTTTCTAACTGTAATGGGCTGTATAACCCCCAGTTCTTTAATGGAAGAAGCCAACTCACGGAGGGTTTCTTCGTTAAAACTGGTACGGGGCTGGAATGGGTTCATCTCGATGGTGTCGAGCTCCAATTCCACAATGTTACCCACTACCTTATCGGCATTCTTGTCGTCTACAGATTTTATATCGTTATCGGGATCTTTCAGCAAAGCCGAAAGTCCACGTCCCAAAGCTTGTTTTTTTGTTGCTTTCGCCATAAATCCTTACGCGTTTTTCTCAATTAATTCGTTTGCCAAACTTAAGTAATTATTGGCTCCTTTGCTACCCGCGTCATAACTAATAATGCTTTCTCCATAACTGGGTGCTTCACTTAAACGCACATTTCGTTGAATTATGGTCTCGAACACCATCTCATCGAAATGTTTTTTCACCTCTTCCACTACCTGATTGGATAGGCGCAAACGGGAATCGTACATGGTGAGTAGCAGCCCTTCTATATCCAGGTTCTGATTGTGTATTTTCTGAACACTCTTAATGGTATTCAGTAGTTTCCCCAAACCTTCCAAAGCAAAGTATTCACACTGTATGGGTATGATGACGCTGTCGGCAGCCGTCAATGCATTCAGTGTAAGCAGCCCTAAGGAAGGGGCACAATCTATTAAAACAAAGTCATAATCATCTTTTAGGTCCCCAATGGCATTTTTAAGCATATACTCACGCTGTTCCTTATCTACCAGTTCTATTTCGATCGCAACCAGGTCTATATGGGCTGGGATCAACGATACATTGGGAGAAGTGGTTTCCACAATGGAATCCTTTGCGCTAACGGTATGTTCTAAAAGTTGGTAAGTGCCCTGCTCAACAGCTTCTACGTCTATTCCTAGACCCGAAGTGGCATTTGCTTGGGGATCGGCATCGATTAAAAGTACTTTCTTTTCCAATACGCCTAACGATGCTGCAAGATTAACGGAAGTGGTAGTTTTTCCTACACCTCCTTTTTGGTTGGCAATAGCAATTATTTTACCCATTAAATTTCTTATGGTTTTAAGCTCTAAAAATACGATTAATTATGGGGATTGAAAATGTATTTTGTTAACAGAAAGTGAACATTCGCAGGTGGTGGTTTCCCATTTTGGGCTATTGTATCTGTAAATGAATATGATCGTCGTGCCGTACAGCCCTGCAACCATGATAGCGTAGCTTGGAATGTCCCAATCCAAGCCGTTGTTTTAAATGGGGTTCTATAAATACTTTACTGGTTCTTGGTTGCTGAAGAATACGGTTAATAAGTTCTTTGTTTCCCCGATTCGAAAACTGCAAATCCTGGCTCCATTGCCCCAACGTGAGGTACTTAGGGAAATCGTATTGCCAATGCCCTTTGTTCTTACAAACTTGTGGTTGATTGGTTTCGTGGGGTTTAGGGCCTTCATATACCCCATACCCACTAAGTGAAGGCTTCTTATTGGAAAGTTGCCCTGCTTCTTCGTAGACAAAGGTGATGTCGATCTTTTTTCCATCGTTATGGCTTAAATGGGGCAGAAGGGGGAAACCATCAAAAAACGGAAAATTGGCATCGAGATAGACCAATTGAATGCCAGGATGGTTTTTACTGAATTGATCTGCGACGGTTTGTAGTGTTTTGTTCAGTTTTGGGGTTACGTAGTTTCTATTGGTCAGGACATAAAAATAGTTTCGGGGCCTAAGGATTTCTGAGTTCGTTATCTTTTCCCTTCCCAGCAAAGGTGCACTATATGGAACTATCAAGAATGTGAACAACAAATAGATACCCAAAAAGTACAGGTATTTGCGTTTCCCTTTTTTTCTGAAAACTATTAAGGAAAGCAGATAGAGAATACCTCCAATTTGGGTAAGGACCGTGAGAAAAACAGCCAAAATAAGATGCAAAAAAAACTTGAGGAATTTCATAGGTGAACCTATGTAATAACCTTAAAGTGAGAAAGAATATTGTACTTGTATTATTTTCCCTTTTTTGCTCTAATCATCATTTCCAACATGTCCCACATTTGTTCAGGCACTTGCTCTAATAGGTTGAATTGTCCCGCGCCCTTTAGCCATTCACCACCATCCAGTGTAATGACTTCCCCATTGATGTAGGCAGAAAAGTCGGAAACCAGATAAGCAGCCAGATTTGCCAATTCTTGGTGATCGCCCACACGGCCCAAAGGTACTTTCTTCGCCATATCAAATTTTTCCTTCAGGTCTCCAGGCAGTAATCGGTCCCATGCCCCTTTGGTAGGAAAAGGTCCTGGTGCTATGGCGTTAAAACGCATACCGTATTTAGCCCATTCTACCGCCAAGGAACGTGTCATGGCCAATACTCCCGCTTTGGCCGTTGCACTAGGAACCACATAGGCAGAACCTGTCCAGGCGTAGGTTGTAACAATATTGAGTACTGTTTTGTTGGTTTCTTTGTTGTCGATCCAATGTTTTCCGAAGGCCAGCGTGCAGTTTTTGGTTCCTTTCAACACGATGTCTATAATGGTATCGAAAGCGTTGGAGGACAAGCGCTCGGTAGGGGAAATAAAGTTCCCTGCAGCATTGTTAAGCAATACATCCACTGTTCCAAAGGTATCTATAGAAGCTTTAAGCATCGCTTCTACTTGATCGTAATGCCTAACATCGCACTGAACGGGCAATACAGTTCCTCCAGTTTGTTCTTCCAGTTCCTTGGCAGTGGTTTGTAGTTTTTCCAGATTTCGGGAAGAGATTACCACATTGGCTCCTAACTCCAAAAAGTAGGTCGTCATCGATTTCCCTAAACCGCTACCACCTCCAGTAACCACTATTGTTTTGCCTTTTAGGGCATCGTCACGAAGCATTTTTGCCTTCAAATCCATAGTACAGTTTTGATTTCTGTAAAGGTACAGCCCCTTTAAGTATTATGCAAGCATAATAAAATTTTCTTTCCGAAGAACGAAATTATGGAATAATTGAGGATTTAGTCTACACCTTCAAAACCGAACTGAATTCGTTCCCTGTTGGTTCCTTCCTGGCCGCCACCCATAGGGCGGTTGCGCCATCGAGACCAGTAGAAAGGAGCTGCAGAACTCACTATGGTATAGCTATATTGATTACTTACTTCTGAAGGGATGTATTCTGAATGGATCGTATGCTGATAAGTGTCAATGTAGATACTGGCAAACCTCGGAGCACTTATAATTCGATTTACTTTTTTGCCTATGGAATTGTCGTATAAAAATACTTCGGTATCCCTTTTAGGGGATGAGCTGTAAGAGTAATTCAATTCCTCTCCATTGTAAAACTGAACGGAAGTTAGACTATTGTTTTCGTAAGTACATATATTTTTGTTCTCCGCTTCACCATCTAAATCATTATCGAACCCAGCACTCAATACATTATCGTTTTCATCGAAAGTAAGTACGATTCGTTCTATAATCTCTGTTTGGGGATCGTCATGGGGAAGCGTGAGTTTTTCATGGTAAATCAAGGTTTCCGATTGATGTACAAATCGAAAATAATAAAAAGCAGGTTCATCCCATTGGGTAGCGGCAATAATCCTATCGTTGGCATCGTATGTAAAATCCCACGTAAGCCTCCCTGAAGATATATCGTAGAAGGTCAATAGATCGTTTTCGTATTCAAACCTTTTAACAACCCTAATATCACCACCTACATCGCCTTCAAATTCCTGAAATTCGATTTTTATTAGTTTGTTATTCTCAATGGTTGCTGTATTCAGTTTTCTGATATCCAACTGACTTGGATGATCGTAATCAAATATAAAATCATACCAATACTCTGTGATAACAATATCTAGGGTAGGTTCTTCATCTTCATCCGGTTCATTGCCTTGTTCATCCTCCTCGTCTTGGGTATCGTCATTAACAACCATATTATCTGGTTCATCGGCTGTACAAGAGACCTGTACCATACTTATAAGAAAGCAAAAGAAAATATAGAAGGTTAGTCGCATAGGGTTAAAAATATCTTCTAATTTACGAAAAACAACAATTGATATGAAGTAAAGGGGTGAGTTAGAGTCTGGGTTTATGAATTACGTATGCCGAATTACTGAAGCAATTCATGAAGTTTGGCATATTGCAATAGCATAATCGTCTTGGCATCCTTTATTTCCCCATGGTTCATCATTTGAAGGGCTTTTTGAAAAGGAAGCTCCAAAACTTCGATGTTTTCCTCCTCTTCGGCAACCCCGCCGCCTTTTCCTATTTTCATAGCGTCGGAATATTCAGCAACAAAAAAATGTATGATTTCGGTCACAGCTCCTGGAGACATGTAGGATTCGAATACTTTTTGGACTTCTGCTACTTTATAACCGGTTTCCTCCTGGGTTTCTTTTTTGATACAATCTTCGGGATTATCCTCGTCCAATAGACCAGCACAAGCTTCGATCATCATCCCAGTTTCATTGCCATTAAGATAGGTAGGTAGGCGAAACTGCCTGGTTAGGATCACGGTACGCTTCTCTTTGTTATATAATAGGATCACGGCACCATTCCCCCTGTCGTAGGCTTCGCGGGTATGGATTTCTTTGTTTCCGCCATCTTTTTGGTATTCGTACGTTACTTTTCGCAACGTGTACCAATCATTGGACAGAACCTCCTTTTTGGTGATATTGATTTTTGGGTCGCTCATAATGGCTACCTTCTTTCGCTGAAGGGAATCTTGTTTTTAATGCTGATTGTCTCTTTATGCCACAGAATCGATAAGGATTTCCAGCATTTCTATAGCCGCATCGCTGATCTTGGTTCCGGGACCGTATACAGCCACAGCTCCCGATTCGAAAAGGAATTCATAGTCCTGAACGGGAATTACACCCCCTACAATTACCATGATATCTTCCCGTCCCAGTTTTTTCATTTCTTCGATTACTTGGGGAACCAGGGTTTTGTGTCCAGCGGCCAAGGAAGAAACCCCAAGGATATGGACGTCATTTTCCACGGCTTGTTGGGCGGCTTCGGCTGGGGTTTGGAATAAGGGGCCTATGTCTACATCGAACCCTACATCGGCATAGCCCGTAGCTACTACTTTAGCACCCCTGTCATGACCATCCTGTCCCATTTTGGCAATCATAATACGTGGGCGACGGCCTTCCAATTCGGCAAATCGGTTGGCTAGTTCCCTGGCTCTTTCGAAGGATGGGTCTTTCTTTATTTCTTTGCTATACACGCCACTAAACGATTTAATTTGTGCTTTGTATCTTCCAAAAACACTCTCTAATGCATCACTAATTTCTCCCAATGTAGCCCGTTCGCGAGCCGCATCTACCGCTAAAGCTAGTAAATTTCCTTCACCTGTTTTGGCAGAAAGGGTTAGTTTTTCCAAGCATTGAGTGACTTTTTCAGTATTCCGATCGGCTTTAATTTGCTCCAAACGCTCCATTTGGCCTTTCCGAACCTTTTGGTTGTCTACATCCAAAATCTGAAGAGGATCTTCTTTTTCCAGACGGTATTGGTTCACCCCAACGATAATGTCCTGCCCGCTATCGATCCGGGCTTGCTTTCGGGCTGCTGCTTCTTCAATACGAAGCTTAGGGATGCCTGCTTCAATAGCTTTGGTCATGCCTCCCAATTCTTCTACTTCCTCAATGAGTTTCCAAGCCTTTTGGGCAATTTCATGGGTGAGTTTCTCTACATAATAGCTTCCTGCCCAAGGGTCTACCGTACGGGTAATGTGTGTTTCTTCTTGAAGGTATATCTGTGTATTCCTTGCGATTCTCGCCGAAAAGTCGGTAGGTAGGGCAATGGCCTCGTCCAACGCATTGGTGTGTAAGGATTGGGTTCCCCCAAAAGCTGCGGCTGCAGCTTCTATACAGGTTCTCGCTACGTTATTGAACGGATCCTGCTCGGTAAGGCTCCAACCACTGGTTTGGCAGTGGGTCCTCAGGGAAAGGGATTTTGGGTTTTTGGGGTTGAATTGTTTTACCAATTTGGCCCAAAGCATACGTGCTGCTCGCATTTTGGCAATTTCCATAAAGTGATTCATCCCTATGGCCCAAAAGAAGGACAAACGGGGTGCAAAACTGTCGATGTCCATACCTGCTGCAATCCCAGTTCGTATATATTCCAAACCATCAGCTAAGGTGTAAGCCAACTCAATATCGCAGGTAGCCCCAGCTTCTTGCATGTGATAGCCAGAAATGGATATGGAGTTGAACTTGGGCATATTTTGGGAAGTATACTCAAAAATATCACTGATGATCTTCATGGAAGGAGTAGGAGGGTAGATGTAGGTGTTCCGCACCATAAACTCCTTTAGGATGTCGTTCTGAATAGTCCCAGCCAATGCTTCGGGTGCCACGCCTTGTTCTTCGGCTGCTACAATATAGAATGCCATGATGGGTAAAACAGCCCCGTTCAT
>JANQKN010000022.1 GCA_028281065.1 Flavobacteriaceae bacterium
TTTCAGTTAAGGAATGAAAATTTCACATAACATTATCACTTTACGACAAGGAAATCAACTACTTTTAATCCATAAAAACAATCTTATGAAAAAATCAACGATCATCACCACCTTACTACTCACCCTTATGTTCGTTTTCAGTAACGATGTAAATGCTCAAAAATTCGGCAAATTGGATGTAAGTCCTATGGATGCAGCTGCATACCCCAGCGACTACAGAAACTCCGATAAGCTCATTAAAATCGTGTACAGTAGACCTCAACTAAAAGGCCGTTCCTTGGAAAAACTGGCGCCTAACGGAAAAGTATGGCGCACAGGTGCCAACGAAGCTGCGGAGCTTACTTTGTATACCGATATGAAATTAGGGAACACTACAGTAAAAGCAGGAACTTATACATTTTACACCATTCCCGGGGATGAGGAATGGACCGCGATCATAAGTACGGATCTGAACACCTGGGGTTCCTATTTTTACAACGAAGCTAACGACGTAGCCCGTTTAAAGGTGCCCGCTACGCATGACGATGAATCCATTGAAGCATTTTCCATTGCTTTCGATGAAAGTGATAATGGTGTAGATATGTACTTGGGATGGGGTAATTGTAGAGTCACCGTACCTTTTACAAAATAACCGTTCTTTAGAACTTATCAGCTCCCAAATTCCTAACTTAAATCAATGTAGGAATTTGGGAGCTTTTTTTTATTATGGAATGTTAAGGTACTTATGGGTTTGTAAGGAAACCACCCACTTGGGGTTAGTCATTACATAATCCACAATTTGAGGGATCATCTTGTCGCGTTTGCTCCACTCTGGTTGCAAATACAACTTACAGTTAGGGGAAACCTTCGCTGCTTGCTCTTCAGCAAATCGAAAATCATCTTTATTATACACAATCACTTTCAGCTCATCGGCAGCTTTATAAACCTCTGGGGTCGGCAGCTTCATTTTCTTGGGGGATAGGCAAATCCAATCCCAAGTACCTGTTAAGGGATAGGCACCGGAAGTTTCAATATGGGTATCTACCCCTTTTTCCTTCAAAAGATGCGTTAAAGGCCCCATGTCCCAAGTAAGGGGCTCTCCTCCTGTAATGACAATAGTTTTTGAGTATTTCGCAGCATTATCCGCAATGGATTCTATTTCGGTGGGTGGATGAATATTGGGGTTCCAACTTTCCTTTACATCGCACCAATGGCAACCCACATCGCAACCTCCTACCCTTATAAAATAGGCAGCAGTTCCTTTGTGAAAGCCTTCGCCTTGGATGGTGTAAAACTCTTCCATTAAGGGCAGCATCTTCCCTTCGTCCACCAATGTTTTAATCGCTTCCTGCATAGACCGCAAAGGTAGAAATATATTGCTTATGACCTCACAACAAACTACGGTATTCCCATAGTTTAAAATCTGGCAAAGTCACACTTGTGTATTGTTGGTCTATTATTATATGCCATTGATCGAAAACACAATCCGCTGCTTACCCATCTTCCAGTTTTCCCATGTATTTTCGAAAAAAACGCTCCCCAGATTATGAAACTACTAGTATTATTGCTTTTATGCACTACTGTTTCTATAGCGCAAGTAGGCATAGGCACCACAACCCCCGACCCCTCTTCCATCCTGGATATTACAGCCAGTGACAAAGGAGTCCTTATACCCAGGATGACCACAACCGAACGGGATGCTATTAGCAACCCCGTTAATGGATTAATGATTTACAATACAGATTCGGACGAAATCCAATTCAATTCCAATACCCCTGCTACGCCCATATGGCAGGCACTGAGTGTAGCCCCTACGGGTTCAACACCCGGGGATTCCATGAAATACTCCAACACAGACACAACAACTAATGTAAACGTAACCCCCGCGATTTCCCTTCCCGTATTTGGAACGCAAGAATGGAATGACAACAGTACCCTGTTTAACGTTTCTGGAAACCAAGTAACCATTACTGAAACAGGCCGTTATGAAGTTATTGTAAATGTCTCTCTATTGAATGGTACGACAGCAGATAGAAATGCCCCCGAAATTAGGATCGCCTTAGATGGAACAGAGGTGGGCACCTATGGTTCCACAGGATACATTAGGAGCAACAACGGCCACGAAGAATCTTCACTACACATACGGGAGGTAATCGAGGTTACTGCGGACCAAGTGCTTACAGTTAACATTGTTCGGTCTGCAAGTTCCAATACGGTAAATCTACGATCTGTGGGTTCTTCCAATATCTATGTTGAAAAAGTAATGTAATGAAAAAAGCAACTTTTCTATTATTGGTCCTAAGCCATACACTGCTGTATGCTCAAGTAGGTATGGGGGTTATCAGTGTAGACGACAGTGCCATGCTGGAAATCTCCGCTACCGATCAGGGAATTCTTTTCCCACGACTTACTTCGGCAGAAAGAAACGCACTGGTAAACCCCGCCAATGGATTGATTATTTACAATACCGACAATAATACCCTGGAACATAATTCGGGGACCACTGCTGCCCCTGTTTGGGATTCCATCAACACAGGAACAGCAGTTTCTTCTTATGTTTCGCAATCGGCCAAATATTCCAATACCGATATATCGACCAACATCAATCCAAATTCAGCCATAGACCTACCCGTTTTTGGTACCGAAGAGTGGAACGACAATATGTCTTTATTTGTAGCTTCTTCAAACGAATTGCAGGTTACGGAAGCAGGACGTTTTAAGCTGAATGTAAATGTCTCTATGATTAGCAATTCTTCTTCAGGCAGAAAAGCTCCAGAAATATTTATTACAGTAAACGATGTACAAGTAGGAAGCTATGCTTCTACAGCGTACATACGGAGAAACAGTGGTCATCTTGAAAGTTCACTTCATCTAAACGAAGTATTGAACCTTAGTGCCGACGATGTTGTTAAAGTAAGAATCGTGCGGGCTGCCAATGCCAACAGCACCTTGCTCAGATCGATCGGGAGTTCCAATTTTTACATAGAAAAAGTAAACTAGCCACAATTACTTACTTTTTACAGCTATTACTTCAATCTCAATTTTCGCACCTCTTGCCAAGGCTTCAGCAGCAAAAGTGGTCCGAGCTGGTTTCTGTGGAAAGTATTGAGTATAGATTGCATTGAAGGTTCCAAAATCCGAAATATCATCCAACACCACCATTGCTTTTACCACATCGGTCATTTCAAGATCATGCTGCGCTAAAACCGCTTTAATGTTCTCCAAGGTTTGTCTCGTTTCGGCTTCAATACCACCAGAAACCAATTCCCGAACACCATGATCCATCCCTATTTGCCCAGACAGGTAATAGGTATCCCCTACCTGTACCACATCACTAAAGGGGGCATTCTGTTTCTTGGGTTCGTGCGAGGCATGAAATACAGGAACAGGTTTATTAACGGTAGCATCTGGAGTCTCTTTGGTTTGGGGTTGGGTACAGCTAAAAAGCAGGGTTGCTAGAAAAACCAATACAATATATCTCGACTTCATTTTTTTGTTTTATGGAAAAGTAAATTACGTAATATTTCAGTAGCAGCGGCACAATTGCTATTTTTATCAAAATTTTTGAGAATGGCCGATCAAAACGTTTTTTTCGATTACATAAATGAAGGTTACAAAACCAAAGGCGATGCCATCACCCTCGGGGCTGCCATGCTGGACGGAACTGCTGTAACCAACGCTTTGGTAAGGGTACCCTTAAAAACCATGAACCGACATGGTCTCATAGCGGGTGCCACGGGAACGGGAAAGACCAAAACACTTCAGGTACTGGCCGAAAACCTTTCGGATGCTGGTGTTCCTGTTTTGCTTATGGATATGAAAGGGGATTTAAGTGGAATCGCCCAGCCCAGTCCGGGACATCCAAAGATCGACGAACGGCACGAAGCCATCGGGATTCCTTTCGAACCCAAAAAATTCCCCGTGGAAATTCTCTCCCTTTCCGAACAGGATGGAGTGCGTTTACGGGCTACCGTGAGTGAATTTGGACCTGTTTTAATATCCCGTATTTTGGGAGTTTCGGAAACACAGGCAGGAATCATTTCCATACTCTTTAAATATTGCGACGACAATAAACTGCCGCTTCTGGATCTGAAGGATTTCAAAAAAATCCTTCAGTATTCCATGGAAGAAGGCAAGGCCGAAATAGCAAGGGAATATGGGCGTATTTCCCCTGCATCTGCTGGAGCCATCTTACGTAAAATAGTAGAATTGGAACAGCAAGGTGGTGATTTGTTCTTTGGTGAAAAATCATTCGATACGGACGATCTTTTACGGGTAGATAGAGAAGGAAGGGGTTACATTAATATTGTACGCCTTACCGATATCCAAGACAAGCCCAAACTGTTTTCCACATTTATGCTGTGTTTGTTGGCAGAAATCTATAGCACTTTTCCAGAACAAGGGGATAGCGGCCGCCCAGAATTGATCATTTTTATAGACGAAGCACACCTCATCTTTAAAGAAGCAAGCGATGCCCTATTGGATCAGATAGAAGCCATCGTAAAACTAATCCGATCCAAAGGCGTAGGATTGTACTTTGTTACCCAAAACCCAACCGATGTACCCGATGCGGTATTAAGCCAGTTGGGACTGAAGGTACAACACGCCCTTCGTGCTTTTACGGCCAAAGACCGAAAAGCCATTAAACTCACTGCAGAAAACTACCCCCTTTCCGATTATTACAAAACCGATGAAGTACTCACTTCCTTAGGAATTGGGGAAGCCTTGGTTTCTGCCCTTAACGAAAAAGGGATCCCCACACCATTAGCTGCAACATTGCTAAGAGCCCCAATGAGCCGAATGGATATCTTGGAAGATGAAGAACTGGAAGACCTACTGGAGGAATCCAAGCTCATCAAGAAATACAACGAAGAGATCGACAGGGAAAGTGCCTACGAACTGTTGAACGAAAAAATAGAAAAGGCCAACGAAGAAGAAGCCAAGGAAAAGGCACGCAAGGAAAAGGAAGCTGCCAAGCGATCTTCTTCCCGAAGGAGCACTTCTTCGCGAAGACGACGAACGACCCGAAGCCCCTTGGAAAAGGTGTTAACCAGTCCTACCGTTATTAGGAGTGTACTGGGAATCCTTTCCAAAATCATAAAATAACGTAAATACAACTATAGATTAAGAACGAATGAAAAAGACTTTGTTGCTAGGAGCCCTAATGGCTATGCTATTTGTACAATGTGGAAAGGAAAAAGACCCCTTTCTTATCAATATGGGGGAAGTAGGTCACTTAAACAAATCCATTACCATTAAACAAGTAGACTCCATCTTTGCTCAAGACTCCCTTGTATGGTTAAACCCTGTAAAAGATGCTTTGGGCACCCAAGGGGAAGTGGAAATCTATGATACCGAAGGCAAAAAATTATTGTTGCTTTCCCCACATTCCGAAACCAATCCTGAATCCAAAATTGGCAACATACAAGTTTTTGACGAACGCTTTGCCACCGATAAAGGACTTAATATAAACAGTACCTTTGGTGAACTCAAGGCCAATTACGAAATTGAAAGTGTGGAAACCACCCTCAATGCCGTAGTCTTATTCCTAAAGAACAGTGACATCTTTATTACTATAGACAAAAGGGAATTACCCGAAAACGTAAGGTACACCCTAGACAAAAAGATAGAGCTCACACAAATACCCGACAGTGCCAAGTTTAAATATTTTATGATAGGCTGGGATAAAGAAGAAGAGCCCAAAGAGAACGAGAAAGAAGAAACAACCGAATAAATTGAAAGCCTCCACTTAGGAGGCTTTTTTCTTTATAAAAATTGACCTTAATTATGAAAATTTCAAATTCCAAAAGAATCATTTTCGTCATTATTACATTGTTGATTATTGCGATCACCTTCGAGACTTTTCAACAATTGTATTTTGTGCGACGTTACGATATTGTGCCCAACATTACTTTTTTTGATGTATTGAAAAGTCAATCATTTCAATGGCTCATATGGATGCTGGTGGGGATTAGCCTTTTTTGGTATTCGAAAAGGAATTTTTCTGAAAAGCCATTACAACTTCCCTATTTACTTAGGTTCACATTTTTAATCCTATTACTCGTTTTTATCGACATACTGGCGATTTCGGTTATTCAGATAATCCGTAATGGAATGGAAATTTCCTTTGCTCCACTTTATGAAGAATTCATACCCTTCTATACCTATCAAAAAGGACCCATTTTTGTCCTGGGGTACAGTGCACTTGCCATAATTTTCCATTTGTATTTTCTGAACGAGCAACTTCAAGTACAAGTTCAGGAACTTTCCGAACTAAAAGACATCAACCTGCAATTGTACAATTCCCTGAAAGATGAAATCAATGACCAAACCACCATTTTGAACATCAAGATTGGAAACAAGCGAAAAATTATTCCCATCGAAGACATTCTTTGGATCGAAGCCGATGACTATTGCGTGAAAGTGCATTTGCAAAACGGACCGACCTATACCATGCGCAGTAGTTTGAAGACTTTGGAAACCAAATTACCCACCAACTATCTTCGGGTTCACCGAAAAGCCATCGTAAATATGAAAATGGCAAAAGAACTCAATACCACCAGCACTGCCAAGCTCATTTTAAACAACCAAACCGAAGTCCCCGTTTCCAAGAGCAACTTGAAAACGGTCATGAACTTTATTTCTTAAGCCGCCTGCATTCCGTTTACTGCAGAATTTTGTCCGTTTACTGCAAATCCCCCTGCTGCCGATCGGTGTTTCTCTTTCCTACTGCAAAAGATTTCCTGCTCTCTGCAATAGCTTGGGATATCATCCCTATAGCTACTTGCTTTATAGTGTTAACCATAAAAAAATAAGGTATGAAATCTACAAAAACACTTTTAGCAAGTTTATCAATTCTTCTCTCCTTGTGCCTATATGCACAAGACGTTCGTTACTTTGCCAGCAACCGCGTTTTTAATGCCGTAAACGAATACCAAGAAGACGGTACTTACATCGAGGAATTCATAGCAGCGGACTCTGGAGGGCTTAGCAATCCACAAGACATGGTTCTCCACCCCGATGGATTCTTATTGGTCACGGGAACCAACAATACACAAATTAAAAGTTATAATGCCGCCACAGGTGATTATATTGGGGATTGGAGCGATAGCAATTTCGACCTCACCTCCCCTTCTAAAATGGAATGGGGGCCCGATGGCAACCTGTATGTAACCCAATGGGGAACGACACAGGAAACTTCCAAGATCGTTAGTTTCGATTCTGATGGTACTTTTCTAGGTCCCTTCACCCCTTCTGCTCCTCAAGGCTTGGGACTTACTTGGGATGATGACGGTTTCCTTTACATTTCCCTCTTTGGCATTACGCCAGGCACCGGAACCGTTAGAAGGTTCGACACCAACGGAAATGCCGCCGGCATCTTTGTGGATAGTGTCATCCTGGAAAGTCCAGCCTCCATTTGGTTTGATGGTAACGGCGATTTTTTCGTTCAGGATTACAGTACAGGGAAAGTACTTCGGTTTGACAGTAACGGAGACTACATAGACGACTTTATCGTAGACCTAACCAATCCCGAAGGGCATGCCTTCCTCCCCAACGGCAACATCTTGATATGCGAACGCGGCGACAATAAAATAAGTGAATTCGATGCTTATGGAAACCCTGTGGGAAGATGGGACGATGGAGGTCTTTTGGGAGCGCCCAATTTTATCCGTGCTATCGACTTTTCTACTGCAGGGATTAATGACTTTACGAAGAACATAGTATTGGTAACCCCAACCGTAGGGGAGAAATTCAGTTTAAACCCTATCTTGATATCGGATTATGCCTTGATCGAAGTATATGATCTATTGGGGCAAAAGATGCTTTCCTTGCCCGCCGATGAGGTTGCGGTATTGGATCTAAGCGCGCATCCAACAGGAGTATACTTTATCCGTGCCCAAGGCAAGGATGGTCAAGTAGGAACGCAAAAAATAATGATCGAAAAATAAAATAGACACAACTGCCCTGTTCAAGTGGCATTGAACAGGGCCTTATTCTCACAATTATGAAATATATCGTAACCACCTTACTATTTTTTATCGTATTTACGAGTAACTCACAGAACGAATATGGCGCTTCTGCCCAATTCCCTTATGGCAAATTAAACCCCGAAGCTCCTGAACAAACGGGGGACTATGATGAGATTATTGGAACTTGTGATTGCAAATCGATCATGAGGAATCCCGACGGTTCATGGCAAGAAACCAAGGACATGAAATGGACCTTTAAATACATTATGAATGGTACTGCGGTACAGGATGAAACAATACTGGGCAATGGCAGGCATGCAGGGAGCATACGTCAATTCATTGCAGACAGCAGCAAATGGTATGTTCATTTTTATTCCAACACCGCTCCCACTCCTACATTACCCGCTTGGGCAGGGGAAAGGAAAGGGGACAGTATCATACTCTACAAAGAACAAAAGGCGCCTAATGGCTTGGATGGTTATTACCGCATTGCTTTTAGGAATATCTCCACAGAAGGTTTTACATGGTTAGGGGAATGGGTAAATCTCTCCGAAACGTTTCGGTATCCTACCTGGAAAATTGCCTGTACCCGCCAAGAACCCGACGAGTAAAACGAACATTTAGTGCTTCAAAATAAGTAGTATCTTAGGGGAAACATAAATCGTATGCTTTCCCCTTTTCATTTGGCCATTCCTGTAGATGACATCCCAACAAATCGAGATTTTTATCGGGATGTTTTAGGTTGTGAGGAAGGCAGGAGTAGCGATCATTGGGTCGATTTCAATTTTTATGGCCATCAATTGGTCATTCACTATAAGGAGCCTTCTTCAGAAAATGCCTACCACCACAATCCTGTGGATGGAAAACACGTACCTGTTCCCCATTTTGGGGTGGTGCTCCCCTTGGATACGTTTTGGGAATTGGCTTCAAAATTAAAGAAGCGTAACATTTCCTTCGTAATCGAGCCTTATATACGTTTTGAAGGTGAAGTAGGCGAACAGGCCACTATGTTCTTTACCGACCCTTCGGGCAATGCATTGGAGTTTAAAGCATTCAAAAATATAGATCAATTATTCGCAAAATAGCATGAAAACCATCCCGCAAAACATCATCCGCCAAATCTTTATCCTTATCATCATCCTCATCATGGGGGGGCTCATATTTAGAGAATTACTCCCCTATTTCTCGGGGGTGCTCGGAGCCATTACCATCTACGTGCTTATGCGGGGATGGATGATCCGGTTGGTCCGAAAGGGCTGGAACCCTAATTTGGCAGCAGCCTTACTCTGCGTCATTTCCTTTGTGGGTATTTTGCTTCCTGTATCTGGCGTGATTTTAATGCTGGGGAATAAAATTGGGAATGCAGTGCAAAATTCAGAAAAGGTAATCACAGCCCTAAAATCGCAGTTGGTTATCTGGGAAGAAAAACTGGGTTACGATGTCGCTTCACAAATAGATGTAGGGGCCATTTCGAGTTGGCTGTCTGGCAATCTGCAAAACTTCGCAGGAAGCACCTTTAATGTGTTTATAGCTATTGGACTTATGTATTTCATCCTATTTTACCTATTTACAGACCGTAGGATGATTAAGAATTCGGTAGGCGACTATATTCCTGTAAGCAAGGAAAACCTAAAAGTAATTGGGAAGGAAATATTGGCTATGGTTCGCTCCAACGCACTGGGCATTCCTTTGGTAGCCATTGTACAAGGTATTGTTGCCCTTATTGGTTTCCTCATTTTTGGGGTGGAAGATCCCTTCTTTTGGTTCATAATTGTAGCTGTGGGCTCCATGATCCCTTTTGTGGGAACATTAATAGGGATTATACCTGTGTTTATCCTTGAGCTTTCTTCAGGAAACACCTTTCAAGCATGGGGCATACTCATCTACGGATTGGTTGTGGTAGGTTCTGCGGATAACATTATACGGTTGTATGTTTTAAAGAAACTGGACAATGTGCATCCCCTTATCACCTTGGTTGGGGTTATTGTTGGAGTGCCCCTCTTTGGGTTTATTGGTCTTATTTTTGGACCGCTTTTAATCAGTCTGTTTTTAATCTTGTTGAGTATTTACCGAAAGGAATACCAAAGGGAATGATTTTTTAAATATCCTTTAGTTTTTTTACTACTTCTTCCCGATAGCTTCGGCTTATGGGAACAGCCGTACGCCCTATAGTAATGTGCTCTGGGGTATAACTATCTATCTTGGACAAGGAAACCACAAAGGAACGGTGCACCCTCATAAAAGATGGAGATGGAAGTTTTTCCATGACATGATTCATGGTTTCCCTAGTCACTAAAGTTTCGCTTAAGGTGTGCAGCTTAATGTAATCGCCACAGCTCTCTACATAGGTAATATCCTGAAACCGAACTTTCTTCATCTGCCGATCGCATCTAAAAAAAGTAAAATCATTTTGCGGGTCTTCGGTTTTATCACGACCATCGATAAACTTCTGAACCGCCTTCATTAACCGATCCAGCGAAATGGGTTTCAGTAAATAGTCTATGGCATTAAGATCGAAACCTTCTACGGCGTATTCCCTATAGGCTGTGGTAAAAATGACTTCGGTTTTGCCCTGTATGGCATTGGCGAATCGCAACTCATCCATTTCGGGCATGTTGATATCCAAAAAGATCAGATCTATTTTTTCTTTGCCCAACCACGAAAAGGCTTCGGAAGCACTTTTGCAACTGGCTACGATTTCCATAGCGTCCAACTTACCCAAGTGGGTTTCCAGAATCTCACGGGCTACAGGCTCATCATCTACCACCAGTACTTTATACATCTTTTTCATAAGCATCAAAATTAATCACTAAAGCCACACTGTACCAATGGTCCTTCTTTTCAACATCCAAACTGTAGCCATTGGGAAACAGGGCATCCAATCGTTCCTTGCTGTTCTTTACCCCTAGCCCATGTCCTTTTTTGGGCATGTCTGAAGGGGCAATGGTATTTTCTATTCTAAAATGCAACTCCTTTTGAGTTGCCTTCAATTTTATAACCACTTGCAGGATTCCATCAACCACTACCCCGTGCTTGAAAGCATTCTCTACAAACGGCATCAATAGCATGGGCGGGATTTGAGGTTCTCCTTCTATACTTTTATCAAAATGGATGGCTACGGTATCTTGAAAACGGACTTCTTCCAACCCCAAATAGGATTCAATATACTTTACTTCTTCACTAACGGGGACCAAGGGTCTGTCGATCTGATTCAATATATAATCCAAAAGGTTGGAAAGCTTCAAAATAATACTTGGGGTTTCTTTAGATCCCTTAAGTGCAAAACCGTATACGGTATTTAATGTGTTGAACAAAAAGTGCGGATGGATTTGTTGTTTAAGGTAAAACAATTCTTTTTGCTTCAACTTCAGCTTCCCCTCAAGTAATTTGGTAGTCAGTTCATTGTTCAATTGGGCTGTACGGTAGCTGTGCTGTACCAAAACCACCAAAGAAACAAAGGTTACCACCAAATAAACCAAGGTGAAAATAAAGGAGACATTTCGGGTTACCAGGGGCATTTTGGTAATATCGAAATTAGAAAGGAATACAAGGTTTATAAACGTTAACAAAAGAATGGCAAACACCGAACAAATAACCGTATAGAGTGAATACAAAACAAAGCGCCCATTTCTTCTCGGAATAAGGTATTTTGGAATTAGGTAATAGGCAAACACGTACGAAACCGCCATGGTAATGGGTAGTGTACTAGTAGAGAACAGCAAAATAAACCGCCAGTTTTCGGTTCCATAACTAAAAAAGTAAACAAAAAACAACCATACCAGAAACCAAAAAAGGAGATGGATAGGTAATGCTTTCAGAAAACGGAGCATCAGTTTTTGCATAGCACAAAAGTGCATAAATTTTGCCTGTCTGGGAGGTATTTTGAGACAGATAACCTCTTTTGAAGGTCAAACTACCCGTAAAATAGGTTAAAGTAGGTGAAGGACCTGCGATTCATCGCATTCTTTGTTTTTGAATGCCTTTCCATTCTAGTTTTGATTGCAATAATCATTAATTTTATCACTATGTCTCAATTATTAGATCGCATTACGGAAGGAGGACCTGTTTTTATGATACCCTTGGTTCTCATTATTTTTTTCATTGTAGGAACATTAATCTACACCTTACTTGTGAAAAAGAACAGGACAAAAGCTTCACAACTTATAGGGCATGTTAGCCTCTTTGGAATGATTTGGGGTTTTTTGGGTTCTACCATAGGCCTAATTACCGCCTTCGATGCCATTGGCCCATCGGGGAGTGTATCGCAACCCTTAATGGCTGGTGGATTGAAGGTTGCATTATTAACCACTGTTTTTGGATTGACCACTTTCCTAATAGGAAGGTTGGCCATGATCTTTCTCCACCTTAGATCTGAATAGCTCCCATAAAAAAACCTTTCACAAAATTGGGAAAGGTTTTCAGGGGTATATTGTTTTTTGGTTATCCGTTTTTTCGTTGTTCCCTAGCCAGTAAAGTGTTTTTAAGCAGCATGGCTATGGTCATAGGACCTACCCCACCTGGAACAGGGGTGATAAAGGAAGCTTTATTGCTAACGTTTTCAAAATCCACATCGCCCTTAATTACATATCCTTTTGGGTGTGATTCTTCGGGTACACGGGTAATTCCCACGTCGATCACAACCACCCCATCTTTTACCATGTCGGCCTTTAAAAATTCGGGGACTCCAAGGGCAGAAATAATGATATCGGCACTGCGGGTGATTTCCTCAATGTTTTGGGTTCGGCTGTGGGTAAGAGTAACGGTACTGTTTCCAGGGTTCCCTTTTCGGCTCATTAAAATACTCATGGGACGCCCTACGATGTGACTACGACCAATTACTACGGTATGTTTTCCTTGGGTGTCCACGCCATAACGTTCTAATAGTTCCATAATTCCATAGGGAGTTGCTGGAATGAACGCTTGCATATCCAAAGCCATCTTTCCAAAGTTTTCGGGATGGAAACCATCTACGTCTTTTTCGGAATCCACAGCAAGCAATACTTTTTGCTCATCGATGTGTTTAGGTAAAGGCAGCTGAACGATGTATCCATCTATGTCATCATTCTCATTCAGTTCCTGTACTTTGGCAAGGAGTTCTTCTTCAGAAGTGGATTCGGGCATCTTCACTAAGGTAGAATCGAACCCAACACGCTCGCAAGCTCTTACTTTACTGCCTACATAAGTTAAACTGGCACCATCTTCTCCGACAATCACCGCAGCCAAATGAGGCACTTTCTCACCCCGCTTTTTCATGGCTGTTACGGTTACAGCAATTTCGTCTTTAATGTCGTTGGAAGTTTTCTTCCCGTCTAAGATGGTCATAATATGTTCAGATTATAGTGAAACGTTCTATTAACGCATTCGGTTCATCATCTGCATCATCTTTCGGCCACCACCGCCTTGCATCATCTTCATCATTTTGCTCATTTGGTCAAATTGCTTCAACAACTGGTTTACTTGCTGTACAGAAGTACCACTCCCTTTTGCAATTCGCTTTTTCCTACTGGCATTTATGATAGCGGGCTTACTGCGTTCCCCTGGCGTCATGGAGTGGATAATGGCTTCAATATGCTTAAAGGCATCATCGTCTATATCCATTCCTTTTAAGGCTTTACCCGCACCGGGGATCATCCCTACAAGGTCTTTCATGCTTCCCATCTTCTTTACCTGTTGGATCTGTTTCAGGAAGTCATCGAACCCAAATTGGTTCTTTGCTATTTTTTTCTGAAGCTTTCTGGCTTCTTCTTCGTCAAATTGTTCTTGGGCGCGCTCTACCAAAGAAACCACGTCTCCCATCCCCAAGATACGGTCGGCCATACGGGAAGGGTGGAACACATCGATAGCGTCCATCTTTTCCCCGGTACCGATAAACTTAATGGGCTTGTCTACAACACTCTTAATGGAAATGGCGGCCCCACCACGGGTATCACCGTCCAATTTGGTTAGCACTACCCCATCGAAATTAAGACGGTCGTTAAAGGCTTTTGCTGTATTCACAGCATCCTGACCGGTCATGGAATCTACCACAAATAGGGTTTCCTGGGGGGAAATCGCTTTATGTACATTAGCGATCTCTGTCATCATCTCCTCATCCACGGCCAAACGACCTGCGGTATCGACAATAACTACATTGTGTCCGTTTTGCTTGGCATGGGCAATTGCATTTTTTGCAATCGCCACGGGATCCATATTCCCTTCCTCACTGTAAACGTCTACTTTTATCTGCTCCCCTACTACGTGCAACTGATTGATCGCTGCAGGTCGATAGACATCACAGGCTACCAATAAGGGTTTCTTTGTTTTTTTGGATTTTAGGAAGTTGGCAAGCTTCCCAGAGAAAGTAGTCTTACCACTACCCTGAAGCCCCGACATAAGGATTACGCTGGGCGAACCGCCTAAATTAATTCCTTCGGCATCACCCCCCATGAGTTCGGTAAGTTCGTCCTTAACGATCTTTACCATTAATTGACCGGGTTGAAGGGTAGTCAAAACGTTTTGCCCCAATGCTTTTTCCTTTACCCTATTGGTAAATTCCTTTGCAATTTTAAAGTTAACATCGGCATCCAATAGGGCACGTCGAACTTCCTTTAGGGTCTCTGCTACATTTACCTCGGTAATACTTCCATGCCCTTTGAGGACGTGGAGGGCTTTGTCCAGCTTATCGCTTAAATTATCGAACATATGCTTGCTTCCATTTTAAGAATGGCAAAGATACAAATTGAGTGGGGAGTGGCAAAGGGTAACAAATCATAAGTTTCTACGACCCATATTTTACGATGAGTAGCTTTGGAGTCATAAATCATATGGTCATTACCATGCGCAATAACCTCAATTTGTTGCGGAAGAAAAGACTATTCAAAAAAGGGGATGATTTCTTTAGTCCTGATGGCTCCGATTATACAACAAGCAATCGAGGCATTCCTTCGGAGCCCATTTCCAAAGAGAAACTCCTTGCCATTAAAAAAGACATTCGGGAACAAAACAGAAAGCAACGAAAACGGATAGCCCTTATCCTCTTAATTACTTTCCCGCTTTCAGTCCTGTTGATATATTATACTTTCAAGGATTTTGAATTTGGGTTTCCGGATATTTCAAGTCAGACCGAGTTGGCTCAAAAGGAGCTTACAAAACAACAAAAAAAGGACAGGTTCCTCTTCTTTTTGAATGATGGCGACAAATGGTTGACTCAAAAGAAGTACCATAATGCGATTTTTCAGTATAAAAAAGCTTTGGAGCTCTATCCTTCAGAATACAGAGCACATTATAGACTGGCTGTTACTTACAGCTACCAATGCCAATACGAATTTAAAGGGTGTGAAGAAGGTTATGCCTTAATAAAAAAGTTAGAAACGCAGTTTCCTCATGCTACAGAACTGGAAAGTGTGAAAACGGTTTTTGAACATTGGGCGACGCCATAAAAAAACCGCCTTGGTTCGCAAGATTCCAAGGCGGCCTAACAACTAACTAAACAACCAAACTATCTAATAGCCAGTATTCCATTAACAGGGTTAGATTAACTGGTCCGTAGTAAAACTTCCCCGTTAACAGATTGCATATACCAATGTGTCGGTATTGCTTCTTTTATGATTGGTAGTGTGTATCGATGGCAATAAACTCTGGGGGGAGGACCCCCCGAGAGGGTTTCATAGCAATTTTTTTAGCCTCGTACATATATAAAACAATCGTCCCCAAAAAATTACTACCTCTTATTAGGAAATTTATTACTTTTTTAACTTTTGTAACTTCTTTAAAAAACAAAACCCTGCTTGGTATAAGCAGGGTTTTTATCGTTTTTAATTTCTTAAATACTATTGGGGCAACAATACCTTATCTATGCTATGCATAACCCCGTTGGCCGCTTGGATGTTGGTCGTTATAATAGTAGCGGTTCTATCGTTGAGATCGGTAAGGGTTCCTGTTACGGCATCTACGGTAATTTCATCCCCTAAAGTAGCCAATGGACCGCTTTCTAGATCTTCAGCACGAAGGTTCTGCAATGCAACTATGTGGGTATTCAAAGCTCCGGTTAGTGTAACAGAGTTGATTTCGGAAATATCGTTTAAACCCAATTCCACCAAAAGATCATCGAAGGCGCCATTTCCAGGTGCCCAGAACGTATAGGGAGTATCGCCTGAGTCCATCTCGGTATTCAATGTGCTTATATAATCGGGTTGGTCGTCCCTAGTTAGAGCGGTTAGCAAACTGGATAAATTGGTATCGGCATTGGCGAAAGTAGCCAAAGTTGGCAATGTGAGCACTCCATCTACAACATGGATCCTTCCATTGGATACGCTAACATCGGCTTGCGATACAGAGGCAGTTCCGTTAAACTGCACTCCACTAGAGGTATCTACATACATGCCAATGTTGTTGTCGGTTTCATTGTAGGTTGCTTGGGTTGTTATGTATCCTGTAGATAAATCACCAGAAGCTACATTTCCAGTTAAAATATGGTTCAATAGTAAATTTGTGAGTATGTCTACGGGCACATCATCTACATCTTCGCCATCTAAATAAGTAAGGAATGCTGCATTGTTAGGAGCCAGTATGGTATACTCTGTTTCCCTATCGTCTAAAACGACATCCAATCCGGTTACTTCTAAAGCGGTTTCCAATATGGAGAAATCGGTATCAACCTCAATCCATCGAGTGATAGTCGGGTCTATGGTTTCCAAAACGCGTTGTGACCAAAGCACACGGTCTACGTTGTGCATAACACCATTAGTAGTTTGTATGTTGGGGGTTACGATTCCCGTTGGGGTACTGGTAGCATCGGAAAAGGAAATTCCGTTTTCCAAGGATACGGTAATATCCTCACCCGATCGGGTTGTTAGTATCTGATCCTGGACAAAATCGCCATCTTGAAAATTATCCCCTGTTACAATGTGGTGGTCTAAAATATCGCCAAGTACTTTTTGTGGAATTTCCGAAATACCCGAAACTCCCATAAAAGCAAAAAGATCTTGGAACGCCTGATTGGACGGGGCAAATATGGTATAGGTGAATTCTTCGGAAGAAAGCAGTGCAGTATAATTCACATTATCGTCCGAAGCTGCTTCGAGCAATTCGGCAAACAGGGTAAAGTCTGTACTGGTTTGCGACATATCGGTTACGTTTAGAAAATCGATTGTCTGGTTCAATACGTGTATAACACCATTGCTTCTGGTGATATTAGGGGTGCTTATGGAAGCATTCCCATTAATAAGGACACCGTTGCTGTTGGTGGTAAAAAGGGTGAGCTTATTGTCTTCTACTTCAGAAAAAGAATTCCGGTATCCTTGAAGGTCTGAGGTAGGAACATTTCCTGCCGCCAAATGATTCAACATTAGGCTGTTCAACACTTCAATGGGCATTTGGGAAACACTGGAATACTCTTCGGCCGTTAAATAATCCTGGAAGGCAGTATTGTTAAGGGCAAACAAGGTATAGTTGTCGGTCCCATCCAGCGATGTATTTAAACCCACTCTAATAATGGCTTCATTCAATAAGGAAAACTCTGCATTGCTTGCAACAAAATCGGCAATGGTTTCAGCATTATCGGGAGTTTCCCCGTTGGATGTGTCGTCTTCACTACATCCAATCAACAAGGTTAGGGAAACAAAGCTTAGGATAAATAGTAGGTTGATTTTTTTCATAATGGTTTTCAAAGTAGCGCAATTTAAAAAATGAAATCACTACTTTAAAACAAAACGGGATTTAAGTTTGGTTTATGGGCAAATGCCTAATCGCAAAGCGGGGTATACGCCAAAATAAGGAACTTTAACTGTTCGTTGGAAGTGATGGCTACGTGTTCTCCAGAGTCCAACATAATAACGATGGGGTAACTAATATTGGCAACCCAATTTTCCTCCAATAATTCGATCCCTGTAAAGGTATCCATATCGTGTTCGAAGGTTATGGTCTGAAAATCGGTAGTGACGGTATCGTATACGGAAAGGTCCACAGGATAATCCAAATCCACACAGGTTATTCTCTCATCGAACAGCTCCCCGTTGGCACACTGTGCCATAAGTTGTTTAAAAGCGGAAAAGTTTTGCACTTCCATTTGCGCATAATTGGCAAAAGTAACGTTGATGGGAAATTCTGGGATCAACTCATCGTACATATCGAAAGGCAGTAAGTCTTCTGCGCGGGTTACGGGATACTTTTTTCCGTTGGCATTACAGATGTAGGGGAAGTCGATACTGAAACAGGACGATCGGTCCACTACATCATCGAAAGTACCATCGTGGGTGGCAATGGTTTTTATAAGATGGAGCAATTGGTCGTCTTGCGACAGCTGCGGTCCTTCGTCTTGGTTTTCCACGACTGCTGTTTCCTCTTGTTGGCAAGAAACAATTAATAACAGCGCACAAACCCAAATGATTTTTTTCATATCAACATTTTTCAGCTGTTAATATAACAACTTAACCGTAAAAATTCCTACTTTCGAGACCAAATATTACACACTTTCAATTATATGGCCAAACCGCTCTTCAAAAATGTATGCAACGAGCAGGTATTCTCTCAACTCTACAAAAAATGGTCGCAAGACCTGTATAACTTCATATACTATAGGTATGGAGAGAAAATAGGCCCGGAAGACAAGGTACAGGAAGCCTTTGTGAAATTGTGGAAGCACTGTAAGGAAACCCCGCCCGAAAAAGCGAAAAGTTTCCTCTTTACCATAGCCAACAATTTAAGCCTTAATGACCTGAAGCACCAGAAAGTGGTTTTAAAGTACCAGGAAAAGAAACCCAGAGAGCATACCAACGAAAGCCCAGAGTTTCTTTTGGAAGAAAAAGAATACCGTGCCAAGTTCGAAAAAGCCCTAGCCAAATTGTCCGATGGACAACGCGAAGCTTTCCTGTTAAACCGTGTTGAAGGCAAAAGGCACAAGGAAATTGCAGAACTTTTAGGCATTAGCAGAAAAGCCGTGGAGAAGCGTATTTACGCGGCTTTAGAGAATTTGAGAAAAGAAATTGAAGAAATTTAATACTTTTTGGGTAGGAATTTTTTTAGTTCGATTGTTTTATAAGTGAATTGACATGAAAAAGGAAGATTTAATTATTAAGTGGTTGGATAACAACCTGAATGAAGAAGAGCTAAGGGCGTTCAAGAAATTGGACGCCTCTAGTGCTTTTATGAAAATAGATGAAGTTGCACAAAACTATGCCGCTCCTTCCTTTGATCAAGACGGTGTTTTTGCAAAGATTAACGAAGAGAAAAACCGCATTCAAAAAACCCCTTGGACCCGTTATGTAAGTGGTATCGCCGCAGCTCTTGTGGTCTCGTTAGGATTGTACTTTGCCCTTTTTAACACTACTCCTAATACAACGCATATTGCCGAAAATGCAAACCATGTGGAGTTTGTACTCCCCGATGCATCCGAAGTGCTATTAAACGCTGGATCCCAAATAGTCTATAACGAAGAAGACTGGTCTTCCAAACGTGAATTAACCCTAAATGGGGAAGCCTTTTTTAAAGTAGCTACTGGCACAACTTTTACCGTTGCTACCCAACATGGCGATGTAACTGTATTGGGCACACAATTTACCGTAAATGCCCGTGAAAACTACTTCGAAGTAGTATGCTACGAAGGAGTCGTTGCGGTAAAAACCAACAAAGAAACCCTAAATCTATCTGCTGGCAATAGCTATAAAAGCTATAACGGCCAGAATTTTAACGGCACCGTTACCCAAAGTCAACCATCTTGGGTAGATGCCAAGACCATTTTTAAAAGCGTTCCCTACTTTGCGGCTGTAAACGAATTGGAACGGCAATATGACATCAAGGTCACCTTCGACCCCGATTTGGAGAACACCCTTTTTACAGGAAGTTTCACACATGAAAATTTGGAAACAGCTTTGGAAGCTATCACAATTCCCCTTAACTTGTCATACGATATGAAAGGAAAGAATGTGGTGCTTAAATCCAACTAGCTGTGACCCTATTGCGAAAGCTAACTTTACTTCTTACACTTCTTATTTCCAGTTTTGCCTTTTCGCAGGATTCTATGGCACTTCGCGATTATTTGGAACAACTGGAAGCGGATTTTCCGTATACTTTTTCCTTTAAGGACAAAGATATTTCCAATCACTACATAGTAAACCCCAATCTGGATTCCATAGAACGTTCCCTTTCTTTTTTGGAAAGCTTTACCCTCTTTAATTACAAAGTATTACCAGACAACACTATTACCATAAGCAAGAAGGGAAATTTACCTACCCTTTGTGGTAAAGTGCTTAATTCTGAAGATGGCCTTCCCTTTCGTAATGCAAGTGTCGTTTCCCCTTATCAAGAAGTAGCAACAGATACCGATGGGCAATTTACTATACAAGTGCTTTCCTTGGACGACTCTCTTGTTATACAGTACACTGGCTATGAAAATGCTACGTATACTGCCAGTACATTTGCAGGCGAACCCTGTACCCAAATTACCCTAGAACCCAAAATAGAAGTGCTAAGTACTGTAAACCTCACCAACTATTTTGCAAAAGGAATCACTAAAAACAAAAGCGGTTCCCTAACCGTAAATTATAATGAATTCGATATCCTACCCGGTCTCATAGAGCCTGATGTATTATTGACCATCCAAGCCCTACCGGGCATACAAAGTGTAGACGAAACCGTTTCCTTTCTCAACATACGGGGGGGTACCAACGATCAGAACCTTATTTTATGGGATGGTATAAAAATGTACCAAAGCGGGCATTTCTTTGGTCTTATTTCTGCCTTTAACCCTTTCCTTACCGAAAAGGTGACTGTTATTAAAAACGGAACCTCAGCTATCTATGGAGATGGCGTTTCGGGTATCATTTCCATGGAAGGGGACACCCAAATAAACACAAAAGCAAAAGGTAGTCTTGGCATGAACCTAATTAGTGCCGATGCCTTTGTAGACATCCCGTTGGGAAAAATAGGCTCCGTTCAGGTTTCGGGACGAAAAAGCATCAACAATATTATAGAAACCCCAACCTATACTTCGTATTTCGATAAAGCCTTTCAGAATACAGAGGTAACCTCCATGGGAGGGGATGTTCTTCCCAATAGTGATGACGATTTCAGTTTTTTCGACACCAGCTTTAGGATTTTGCTACAACCCAGCGATAAGGACCTTTTCCGGTTCAACTTTATGGCGCTGGCCAATGAATTGGAGTTCCTCGAAAACGCTATTATCGATGACGACTTCCAATCCTTGAGAAGTGATTTGGTACAAAACAACATATCGGGTGGATTCTATTACAAACGACAATGGAGCAGGGATTGGAATACCGATCTTCAATTTTATGGCACTGCCTACGAACTACAGGCGTCCAATCAGGACGTAGTGAACAACCAGCGGTTGCTTCAGGAAAACGATGTGTTGGAATCGGGGTTTCGGCTTAGTTCGTTCCATGAGTTTTCAGAAAAGATTCAGGGGCGTGTCGGTTATCAATTCAATGAAACTGGGATTACCAATTTTGAACAGATTAACAACCCATTTTTTGAACGTACCGACAAACAGGTTATTAGAACCCACAGTCTCTTTTTGGAAACCAACCTTCTTCCCCTTGCCAACACTTCCATAAATGCTGGATTGCGGATGAATCATGTTGGCAAATTCAACGAAATACTATGGGAGCCCAGATTGAGCCTTAACCATCGATTCTTCGATTATTTTACCATAGAGGTTCTTGGAGAACTAAAAAGCCAAACCACATCGCAGATTATCGACTTCCAAAACGATTTTCTAGGGGTAGAAAACCGTCGTTGGGTACTTTCCCGCCCCGATGATATTCCAATAGTTAAGAGCAGGCAGATATCTGCCGGGTTAACTTTTAGCAGAAAAGGATGGTTGGTAAACGTAGAGACTTTCTTAAAAAAGGTGGAAGGGGTTACTTCGCAAAGCCAAGGATTCCAGAACCAATTTGTGAATGAAAGAACCTATGGGAGCTATACTGTAAAAGGAGTAGATCTCCTACTCAACAAAAACTTCGAGAATATCTCTACCTGGCTTAGCTATTCCTATGCCAAGAATGACTATCGGTTCGATGGCCTTACGCCCAGTAAATTCCCAAATAACCTAGACATTCGGCATACCCTTACCTACGGTATTAATTATTCGTTCAAAAACTTCAATCTCTCCGGTGGGTTTAACTGGCATACCGGAAAACCCACTACACTATTGGTAGCAGGTAATGAAGTTGAAGATGGAGAACTCAACTTTGCTGCCCCCAACAACAGCAATATTAAAGACTATTTGCGGGTGGATCTATCGGCGACATATGAATTTAAATTAAGCAAGAAAACCAATGCTTTTGTAGGGGCTTCTATCTGGAACCTTTTCGATACCGAAAACGTGATCAATCATTTCTTTAGACTGGACGATGAACAGGAAATTGAAGAAGTCGATGAATTCGCCTTGGGCTTTACCCCTAATCTTTCCTTTAGGATTATTTTCTGATTTTCCATTTCAAATAATTGGTATCTTTATTCACTTATCAATCAAATAAAATGTTATGAAACTAAAAATCCTCATTGTATTAATTTCCCTAAGTTCTTTTACTGTTTTTTCTCAATCCGATAAAGAAAAGGTATTGGAAACCGTTAACAGAGGTGATATAGAAGGCCACATCTATTTCCTGGCAGACGACCTTTTAAAAGGTAGGGAAACCGGAACCCCCGAAAACAAAATTGCTGCCTCCTATCTAGCTAATATGTTTAGGAGCTATGGCGTAAAACCCAATCCCAAAACCGGGGATTATTACCAAAAGATACCTTTCGAAAAAGTAAGTCCTCCAACTACTTTTACTCTTTCCATAGACGGAAAAGAAATAGAGAACAAAGTGGTGCTTACTGCACATAAAACAAACGTAAACCAAAAAGTTGAATTCTTGGGCTACGGTCTGGAAGACGACTATAAAGGGAAAAACGTAAAAGGCAAAGTGGTTCTTATACAAGCGGGAAGTCCTGATGCCAAAGATGCAAGGGCTGCTTTTGGACTCCGTGGAAAAAAAGCTGAACTGGCCCAGAAAGCAGGAGCGATAGCCATTGTAGAATTTATCAAGGCTGCCGATAACATGTGGGGCTTTATAGATCATAATTTCAATGCGCCAAGGCTTTCCCTTGCTAGTGGAGAAAGTGAAGAAGCCAGTGGCCCTGCCTATGTATGGGTTCAGGATGCCGATGGATCCTATGCCGAAAAGTTGGCCAATGGCAAACACGATGTGGCGCTTTCCATGAGTGAACAGGAAAAAAAGGAAGTGATAAGTCAAAATGTAATTGGGGTGGTTGAAGGAACCGATCCCAAATTAAAAGACCAATACATTATCTATTCTGCCCATTACGACCACGTAGGGGTTGGAACACCCGATGAAACTGGCGATACCATATACAACGGAGCTAGGGATAATGCCGTAGGGGTTACTACTGTGTTAAGCATGGCAGAGAATCTAGCCAAATACCCTACCAAAAGATCTGCACTGTTTATTTTATTTACTGCAGAGGAAAAAGGGCTTTTGGGAAGTGAATACTATGTAGAGAATCCTGTATTGCCCTTGGATAAAATGGTATACTGTTTTAATAGCGATAACGGAGGGTACAACGACACTTCGCTAGCCACCATTATTGGATTGCCTAGAACCACCGCCGAACAGCATATAAAAGACGCTGCCAAAACCTTTGGACTAACAGCTATAGACGATCCTGCTCCCGAACAAGGGCTTTTTGACCGAAGTGACAATGTTCATTTTGCCGCAAAGGGAATCCCCGCTCCCACATTCTCCATGGGATTCACCTCCTTTAGTGGAGACGTGACCAAGTACTACCATCAACCCAGGGACCATGCGGATACTATAGACTACGACTATATGGAAAAGTTCTTTAAAGCCTACGTTATGGCAGGAAGGAAGATCGCGAACGATCCCATTACCCCTTTCTGGACTGCTGGGGACAAATACGAAGAAGCTGGTAAAAAACTCTACCAACGGAAAGACGTTAAAAACTAACAAAAAAGCCTCAGTAAAAACTGAGGCTTTTTTAATAGGCTTTATTTAAATATTACATGCGATCAGGCACCTGAACCCCCAAGAGGGCAAAAGCAGTCTTTATTACTTCCCCAGTGGCTTTGGAAAGCTGTACCCTAAAGCTCTTTTGTTTCTCTGTATCGGCACCCAGGATACTTACATTTTGGAAAAACGAATTGTAAAGTTTTACCAAATCGTAGGTATAATTGGCTATAAGTGCGGGGCTGTACTGGCTGGCAGCCAATTGTAACGTTTCCGGGAACAACTGAATCTGTTTTAGCACTTCCTTTTCCTTGGCGTACAGTTCCATTCCAGTGAAGTCATTAGAATTGGAAACGTCTCCAGCATTTCTTAAAATAGATTGTATCCTTGCGTAGGTATACTGAATAAAAGGCCCTGTGTTTCCTTGAAAATCTACACTCTCTTCGGGATTAAAGAGGATTCGCTTCTTGGGATCCACCTTAAGGATGTAATATTTTAAAGCTCCCAAACCTATGGTATGGTACAATTGATCCTTCTCGCTTTCCGAAAAATCATCGATCTTGCCCAAATCCTCAGAAATTTCCCTTGCCGTACTTGCCATATCTGCAATAAGATCGTCCGCATCTACCACGGTTCCTTCCCTACTCTTCATTTTGCCTGTGGGAAGGTCTACCATCCCGTAGCTTAGATGGTGCAGATTCTCGGCCCAACTATACCCTAATTTTTTAAGGATAAGGAACAATACTTTAAAATGATAGTCCTGCTCGTTCCCTACGGTATATATCATTCCATTGATGTCTGGTTGATCCTTTACCCTTTGTATAGCGGTACCAATATCTTGGGTCATATACACCGCCGTCCCATCGCTTCTTAATACCAATTTTTCGTCCAAACCTTCGTCGGTAAGGTCGCACCATACGGAACCGTCTGGCTTTTTAAAGAAGACTCCTCTTTCAAGGCCTTCGGTAATATTATCTTTCCCTA
>JANQKN010000025.1 GCA_028281065.1 Flavobacteriaceae bacterium
TTATCTGTATACTCGAAGGTATTGGTGGTTGTACCCACGGGAAAGGCGCTTCCACTGGGCAGTCCAGCCGTTTGAATAATGGATACTTCGAATTCAACAACAAAAAGTCTTCCCGTATTGTCTGCGATATCATTCCACTCTCCAGTATTTCGCACGACCACATAATCTTCAGAAGGGAATGCTGCACTAGGTTGTCCGGCTAACCAGTTCTCATAGGTGACGGGAACTCCACTTTGCCATTCGAAAGTTCCCTCGGTTGTTGCGTCGTTTAATCCGATCAAGAATGCACTTGGAAATCCACTGGCATTGACTGCATCTCTTAAAAAAGTATTCGTAGCTTCATCAGGTATCGTTGCCAGTACCCCTCCTAAGGCTATCGCCTGGTTAAACGCAACAGGGCCTGGTTCAAAAAAAATGGATCTATAATATTCTTTACCATTATATTGGCCTAGATATATAAAATCCATTAGTTCCTCCACACAATTGTCTGTAAAAGAAGGCAAGTTATATGCCACAGTGGCATTGCAGGTTCCCGGTTCCTGATCTACGGTAATATCTTCTGAACAGGTTCCAATAGGTGCTTCGGTATCGGTTACTATAACATCCACAGAACAGGTATCCGTGGTTCCATCAAAATCAACCACAGTCCATGTCACCGTGGTTGTTCCTAAGGGATAGGTATCCGAAGCATCATCGGTTCCATTATAATCGTTCGTAAGTGTATACGTTAAGGGATACACTACAGTGAGTTGGAAATAATTATCGATACAAATGATATCCCCAGGAACATCTGGGTCTCCCAGTAAAGTAAAAGTGAGATCGGTTCCGAAGGTATCCAACCATCCGTTCCAGGTAGCTGCTGGAATCGTGACAGCATCATTTACATCAATGCATGAGTTCCCAACATCGCAAGCCGAATAGATAAGTGATCCATCCGGGCCCGTTAGGTCAAAGCACTCGGATGTATCACTAAAATCCCCTGTAAAGAAAATTTCCAAAGAAACATCTACGACGTGATAGGAAAGTTCTTCCAATAAGGTAGGGGTGTCAATCAGTTGATTGGAGCCATTGACATTAAAAGTTGTTTGCGGCCCTACCACAGGAGTGGGCACGCCTCCTTCAGTAACAATGGGAGGCGGTACGGTGACGAAAGCATCGCACTCACCTACGTCATTATTTGCTGTGCTATTGCCTGGGCAGATAAGGCCTACGGGTAAGGGTGTATATGCAATTGGGGAATAGGACACTCTACCCAGCAATACTGAGGAGTTTAACAATAAAACAACAAGTATCAAGCTAAGCAGCAAAGAAATACGAGTATGCTGTAAAGGTTGGTTTCTTCTAAAAGAGAAAATAAGGTGTTTGGGGTTGCTTAATTTCATAGGGTCATAATTTTGGGGTTCGTAAATTGGTTGGGGCAAAACACCAGAATTTGGCCTTTAAAACCTATTATTGCTTATAGACAAAACTCTAGACAAGATTTTAATTAACTGTATATCAGTTAGTTATATTTTAATGCCTTTGCAAGTAATTAGGAGGATTGTTTTAAAATGGAGATTGAAAAGACTACCTTAGTGGAACGATTTTTACCTATGACACAGGCCTTTCTTGCTATACTCATATTCAGTGCGCTTCAGCTTATAAGTTTTGCCATTGTTCTGTTATTTAACAGTAAATATGATGTGAAAGCCAATCGATGGCTTTCTGTTCTATTGGTGTTTTTGGGATGTTGCCTGCTTTTGTTTTCGTTGAATAGGATTGAAATTTTACCGCAGGTATCTTTGTTGGGATACGCCCTTGCATTTTTAGGAGGACCCATTCTTTTCTTTTATGTACGCACCTATTTAACCAATAGGTATTCTTTTAAACCTATACAACTTCTCCACCTTATACCGTTCCTTATTCAATTAGGGTTATGGGCATGGGTTATTATCCCTTTGTCCAATGCCGAAAAGATGGAATATCTACAACAAATAAATGTTAGTTCCGATTGGTATCCCTTGCAACGGGAAATCAGTTTTATAGGGATTGCCCTATTTTACATTTTCTTGATATATAAAGACATTCGGAGATACCATGAATTGGCAAAGGAGGAATATTCATATACAAATCAGAATGTGCTTACCTGGTTGTATGGTTTTATCCTTTTCCTTTTGGTAAGTCCTTTGGTGGTTTCATTCATCGCGCTGAAAGTGGGACAGGACGAGGTGCTTATTTTATCCGGGTACTTGAGTGTCTTCTGTTTTATAATCATGCTTGTGGTATTATTACGCCCCGAGATTTATCAAGGTTTGGGTATCATTGCCCCTGTAAAACCTTTTTCCCGGCAAACGCCTTCCTTGTCCGAAACGGAAAAGGACCGTTTGTTCCAGGAACTGCAGCAGTATTTTGAAAGGGAAAAACCTTTTCTTAACCCAACCCTTACCTTAAAAGGACTATCGGATGCCTTGGAAACCAATCCCAACTATCTTTCGCAAAGTATCAATGGAAAGTCTGGAAAATCATTTTTCGATTTTATCAATACCTACCGTATCGAATATGCAAAAGCATTGTTGTTAAACGACACCTTTGCCAAATATACTGTCGAAGGCATTGCAAGTGAATCTGGCTTTCGATCCAAATCGGCCTTCTACAATGCCTTCAAAAAAATCACTTCAATTTCTCCTTTGGAATTTAAAAAGCAGCACCAAGTGGTATAACACTACTCATTTGGAGTTATGGGCTATTCAAACTCCTATAAATAAGAAATCCAGAGCGTCTCTCCAACACCCCGGATTAATTCATAAATCGTTTTAAAAGAAATCTACTTACTCAACATCAACAATTCGTTGCAAAGTACTTCAGTAACGTATCGTGTATTTCCATCCTTGTCTTCGTAGGATCGGTTGGTGAGTTTTCCTTCTATAGCGATTTCCTGACCTTTTACTACATAGTTCTCCACTACGTTCACCAAACCGTTTTTCACGACTACGTTGTGCCAGTAGGTGCGCTCTACTTTTTGTCCGGTTTTGTCCTTGTAGCTATCATCAGTTGCCAAAGAAAATTTTGCCATTTTGTTCCCATCGGAAAAGGTTATGATTTCGGGTTCTTGTCCTAATCTTCCAATCAACTGTACTTTGTTTCTAAGTGCGTTCATAATTTCTAGTTTTAATGACCTGCCCTGCTGGACAGGCGGGTTAAACAGTTAATACTATCTCACCGTCTTTCGGTTCGACAGGGCAAATATGAAACACCTTCCCAAAAAGAATCGGTTGGTACGCACTTACTATCGTTTGTAGTCGTTTGTAAGTGTTTGAAAATGATTAATACAAATGCAAAACGTTAAAAATAAGCAAATTGCAATCCTAGCTTAATAATCTTTTCCGATACACAAGAGGCGCCATTCCAAGGGTCATTTTAAAACGTTTGGAGAAGGCATAGATATCGTTAAAGCCTGAAAGGGTAGCGATTTCGGTCAGGCTCAAGCTTTTATTGCGAAGTAATTCCACAGCCTTTTGCACTTTGGCATTCAAATAATAATTATAGGGCGTGGTATGATATACAGCTTTAAACACCCGGATAAGATGAAACTTAGACAAATGACTTACCGCAGCCAAGGCATCCAAGTTGAATCCATCTTCCAAATGATCCTCGATGTATGCTCTCGCAATCATCACCCTTTTATAGAGTTCGCGTCGCGTCGCGTATTTAATGCTATCGATATGCCGTATCTGTTTGGCAACCTTTAATTGGGATTTCACCAGATTCACCCCAATGCCATAGAAAATCTCTTCGTTGATGTCGAAATGTTTCTGATGTACGGATTGTAAGTAAAAAGCATTCAAATACTTTCCCAAAATGTCGTTTTGGGAATACAGGGTTTCGAAGAAATTGATCTGGCTGTGTTTCTCTTCAAAAGGATTTTCCAGTAAATAGTTTTCAGAAAGATTCAGATTGTCCACGACATTGTTCACTACACTCCGATCCAAAAAAATGGAAAGTGCTTGGGCATTGGCTCCACGGTTCTCAACCACTTGTTGATCGTTCACCAACAGGTACTGATTTTCGTTAATGGAAAAGGGAACACCTCCCAAAGCATAGCGTTCTTCCCCTTTTATCACATACTTTATGGAAAAACTGGACGTATAGCTAAGGTGGTAATCGTTGTTTACATTGGAGAAATAGATTTCATTCGAAAACCGATCGGGGAAAAAATTCCTCGATTTGGGCTCGTTAAAACGTATAATTTCTTCAGTAAATCCAGTCATTCCTTAGGTAAGATACGATTGAAATACAAATAGCAATTTTTGACAAAAACCCGTCGCACAATTTTCTTAACATTGGTATAACCATCGTTGCTTTTGTGGGTGGTTTGGTTAAATATAAGCAGAATAGGGTAAATTGTGACTGGGAACGGGCATTTTCGCCCCTTCGTTTATAAATCACGGTGTCCTTATTTTTATCCTGCCGACTACGTTAACTACCTTACTCATTTTGGTAACCAAAAAAACAACTTCTATGAAAAAGATTACCACAATTACCCTTGGGGCAGTGCTTGCTATCATTGCCCTAGTTGCATTTTTGTATGCACCGAACCCAACCGTTCCTATTCAGGAATCGGAAAACGAATCCTTACGGACTTCGGGGGCAGGTACAGCCCTTCAAACTTGGGCTTTTGAACGTGCCTATCCCGGTACTACCGTTTCCATTTCCAAATACTCGGAAGCGTACGAAGACCAAAAAAAGTTGAAAGCGAGCCAAGCCCGAAGTGTTCCCGGCGAATGGTCCAGCATGGGCCCTATTAATATTGGAGGACGAACCCTATGCCTTGCTTTTCATCCTACCGATGAAGACATTATTTATGCTGGATCGGCCAGTGGTGGCCTTTGGAAAACCACCACCCAAGGCTTTGG
>JANQKN010000046.1 GCA_028281065.1 Flavobacteriaceae bacterium
ACCCAGGTGATGGAACAATTACCATTAAAAACAGCCACCGTCAATACGTAAAAGAAGGTGCTGCTAACTATTCGGAGCACAGAATCATGGACAACGACGGCAAAGATGGTGCCGACAGTTTTGGTCCTTCCATTGGTTCCAGTGATGATGACAATGATGATGATGGATCTTCTACAGACGATACTCCAACTCCAGATTATAGCAATTATACTCCGCAGATAAGAATCCATGCCCTTTTCGACGAAGGATCCCACTTTAGGGATATGGTATTGGCATTCCACGAAACTGCATCCGACGGTTTTGATCGTGGTATGGATGCCCGTCACCCTATGGACGGTGCAATAGCTGAGGCATTTATGGGCTTAGTAGGTCCCGAAAATGGTCCTGGCACCAATAGTAGAAAACATGTGGTGATTCAAACCATTCCGTTCGATGACCCAAGAAAAATGGTTCCACTAAATTTTAGACTATCCCAAGAAATGAAGGTGGACGTATACTTGGCTGAACAAATAAACATCCCTTTCTCTTCTGCTTTTATACACGATAGCGAAGCAGGTACCTATGAAGAAATCACCAATGGAGGAACTTTCACGAGAAATTTAGCTGCTGGAGAATACATGAACCGTTTCTTTATCACCTTTAGAACCCTAGGTCCTTACGATCCAGGAACGGTAGACGAGTTCATTACCAAAGAACAGGACCGCCTTATTGAAACAGTAGACTTTGTACAGAACAATCCTATTGCCGAATTGCAAGTGAGCAATCCAGAAGGCTATGATGTAAAGGATCTTTCTATATTCGATATGAGTGGAAAACTGGTATTGTCCAAACAAAACCTAGGAAAGCAGAACACCTTACGCTTCCCAACCGGTAACTTTGCCGATGGTGTTTACTTGGTTAGACTTACTACTGTGGATAACTTAAAGGTTGATTATAAGATCAACGTTTTCAATAAATAAAATTAATCTGTAAGTTAGGGCATGGAAGAATACATGCTACCCTGCTTTAACAAACAGATTTTAGGAATAGATTGTTTAGGCTGTGGCATACAACGTGCTGCAGCCTTACTTTTTAGAGGAGAATTTGTAGCTGCATTCAAAATGTATCCAGCTATTTATACATTGGTTATCCTTGCGCTCTTCCTTATATTGAACTTTTTCATTAAATTCAAAAACTCGGAAAGAATAAAAGTTATACTCATTATTGTAAATATTGTAATAATAGTTGCTAACTTTATCTATAAACTAAGTACCAATCATTAAATCTGACTAACATGGAAAAACAAAAAATGAACACTACGGTTATCTACATCCTATCTGTTTTAGGTTTCCTATGCTGTTGCTTTGCCGGACTGGGTGTTGTACCTGCTGCCATTGCATTTTTTATGGCTAATGGAAAAGTAAAGGAGTGGAAGGCAAACCCGGACAATTACGAAAACGGTAATGCCATGAACACTGCTAAAACAGTAGCAATGGTCGTATTAATCATCAATGTATTGTATCTAATCTATAGCATCTTTACTATTATCTCTATGGGAGGATGGGGTGCTTACATGGAAAATGTTAGACAAATGCAAGAACAATGGGGCGTATAAAGTAACCACACCCTATTGTGATATAAAAAAAGCGGCTGTAAAACAGCCGCTTTTCTTTTCCTATAAACTTAACTATTATTCAAACTCCTTTAGGGTCTTGGTAATGATTGCAACACAATCCAACAATTCTTCTTCGTTCATCACCAATGGAGGGGCAAATCTAATAATATTTCCATGGGTAGGTTTTGCCAACAGACCGTGATCGCGTAAGCGCAAACAAATGTTCCAAGCGGTATCACTCTCTTCGGAATCGTTAATAACAATAGCATTTAGCAATCCCTTACCACGAACCAATCTACACACGTCGCTGTTTTCGATGTACTTGTTGAGTTCGCTTCTAAAGAGTTGTCCCAAACGTTCTGCATTTTCGGCTAGGTTTTCCTCCTTAACTACATCCAAAGCTGCCATAGCTACAGCCGCCGCAATGGGATTACCTCCAAAAGTAGATCCGTGCGATCCAGGGGTAATTACATTCATAACGGGATCATTGGCTAATACGGCAGAAACCGGGTATACACCGCCACTTAAGGCTTTTCCTAAAATAAGAACGTCCGGTTTTACTTCTTCGTGGTCTACCGCCAATAGTTTTCCGGTACGTGCAATACCCGTCTGTACTTCATCTGCAATAAACAATACATTGTATTTTTCGCAAAGGGCTTTAGCTGCTTTTAAATATCCCTCGGATGGAACATAAACACCCGCTTCTCCTTGAATAGGTTCTACTAGGAAACCAGCTACATTGCTGTTGTTTGCAAGGGCTTCTTCCAATTGAGCCAGGTTATCATATGCTATCTTAATGAAACCCTGTGTGTAAGGACCAAAGTTTTTACGGGCTACAGGATCGTTACTGAAGGAAATAATGGTTGTGGTCCTTCCGTGAAAATTGTTTTCACAAACAACAATCTGGGCATCGTTTTCGGAAATACTCTTTTTTTCGTACGCCCATCTTCTACAAATCTTCAAGGCAGTCTCTACAGCTTCTGCCCCAGTATTCATAGGTAAAAGCTTATCGAAACCAAAATACTCCGAAGCGTACTTTTCATACTTCCCAAGCATATCGTTATAAAACGCCCTTGAGGTTAAGGTAAGGGTCTTTGCTTGTTCTACCATAGCCCCCACGATTTTTGGGTGACAATGTCCTTGGTTTACGGCAGAATATGCCGATAAAAAATCATAATACTTCTTTCCATCAACATCCCATACATATACACCTTCTCCCTTGCTTAATACAGCAGGAAGTGGGTGGTAATTATGAGCTCCGTACTTGTTTTCCAGGTCAATGGCCTGTTGAGAAAGGGTTTGTTCTGCTACTGACATAACGTAAAATTTTAAATGTATAAACTTTAAAATTCCTTCTAAGCCTTTGTTTTTTCGAAGCGTCGAAAATTCAGCGCAGGAGAGAAATCATCCTTGGGTGCAAATTAATAAATAATAATTGCTTCAAAAAAGACTATTGCGAGATTTTTCCAGCCAAGGAAGAAACTTGAAGTTCCAATCTTTTTATTTCACGCATCAAGGCATTTTTGTCCATTTGCATCCAACCAAATAGCTTCAACATTCCACCCAACATTAGGCAAATAAAACCAGCCGAAGCCCATTTAATCACTTCCTTAGTGGCTTCTGCTTCAAAGAATTGAACAATGCAATACACAAATAACACAAGGCTAACAAGATGTATGATGTTAACGATAACAATAAACCAGCGGTTTTTTGTCTTGAACATGCCCAGTAGCATTTCAAAAACATTTTGTTCGTCCAATTCATCATAAAAACGAGCTTCCTCTTCGGTAAGTGTTTCTTTAATGAGCCTGTCTATTTCTTCCATATTATTTTTCATGATCTGTATTTTTTAAAATGATTTTTAGTCCTTCCCGAGCTTTAAACAATCGGGATTTTATCGTACCAACGGGTACGTTTAGAATTTCGCTTATCTGGTTGATGTTGAATTCGTCCAAATAGAACAACTGAAGGGTGATTTTTTGGTTCTCAGGCAATTCAGTTATGGCTTTTCGAAGTCGTTCTAATGCATCGCCAGTAACACTAGTAGAATTACCGTCACTATCTGTACTAAGTGTGTCATAATGTGTTTTTAAGTGGTTAACATGTTTTTTGTCTTTTCTAAGGCTATCGATAGCTCTGCGTGTTACGATTTGGAGTGCCCAGCCCCCAAAACTGTTTTCGTCCCTTAATTGATGTATTTTCCGCAGAATAACCTTCCAACTGTCCTGGGCAACATCTTTGGCTGTATCCATGTCCTTGGTATAACCATAGGCGTGTCTACAAAACTTACCGTGCCATCGTTTAACCAACAACGCCATCGCCTTTTGGCTTCCACCCTTGATTTTTAAAACCAATAGACTGTCGACTATTTTGTGCGGTGTATTCATACGAGCTCTTACCTTCTAGACGGAGATTTCTTAAAAAGGTTCATTTTTCCTAAAGATAATTTAAGATTACCATAAATAATGGCTGTTATCTTTTTGGCTATTCTTATTTTTGCGCCCATGGGAAGAAGGAACAAACGAGTAATCTTGGAAGGCTTGGAAGTCATCGATGCCGGAGCAAAAGGAAAAGCTGTTGCCAAGGCTGAAGATGGCCGTGTGGTTTTTATAAACAATGCTGTGCCTGGCGATGTGGTAACGGTACAGACCCATAAAAAGCGAAGGTCCTATTACGAAGGAACCGCCATAGCTTTCGAAAAACTTTCTGAAAGGCGTGTCGACCCTGTGTGCGATTATTTTGGAACCTGTGGGGGTTGCAAATGGCAACATACGGGCTACGAACACCAGCTCTACTTCAAGCAAAAGGAAGTAGAGAACAACCTAAAACGTTTGGGTGGCATTGAACTGCCTGCCATCTCTCCCATATTGGGGTCTGCAGAAACCTATTTCTACCGTAATAAGATGGAGTTTTCATTTAGCGATAGCAAGTGGCTCACCAAAGAGCAGATAGAAAGCGATGAAGTGATAGAAAACCGAAATGCATTGGGATTCCATATCCCAGGGATGTGGGATAAGATTTTGGATATAGATAAATGCCATTTGCAGAAAGATCCTAGCAATGCCATTCGGAATTTTGTAAAAGAAAAAGCAGAAGAACTGGACATTCCCTTCTTTAACACAAGAAACCAAGAAGGAATCCTACGTACCTTAATGATACGTACCTCGAGTACCGATGAAATCATGGTGCTCCTTCAATTTTTTAAAGAAGACGAGGAAAAACGGATTGCGCTTTTAACCTCCTTGCAATCTCAATTCCCAGAGATTACATCACTTCTGTATGTAATCAATAGTAAAGGGAATGACACTATTTACGATCAGGAAGTGGTTTGTTTCTACGGTCGTGACCATATCTTTGAGGAAATGGAAGGCTTGCAGTTTAATATCAATGCCAAGTCTTTTTACCAAACCAACAGTGCCCAAGCCTACGAACTTTATAAAGTAACAAGGGATTTTGCTTCCCTAACAGGAGAAGAACTGGTGTATGACCTGTATACGGGTACAGGTACCATTGCCCAATTTGTTTCCAAAAGCGTTAAAAAGGTAATCGGTATCGAAGCCGTTCCCGATGCTATTACTGCTGCCCAGGAAAATGCAAAGAACAACGGCATAGAAAATGCCGAGTTCTTTGTCGGTGATATGAAAAATGTGTTCAACGATGCCTTTATAGAAACTCACGGCCAGCCCGATGTGGTAATCACCGATCCTCCAAGGGATGGTATGCATAAAGATGTAGTTTTTCAGTTGCTAAAACTAAATCCAAAAAAAATCGTTTATGTAAGTTGTAACAGTGCAACACAAGCCCGTGATCTGGCTTTAATGGACAAAGCCTATAAAGTAACAAAGGTGCAACCCGTGGATATGTTTCCACAGACCCACCACGTAGAAAATGTTGTACTTTTGGAAAAGAGAGGATAGTATATGAAACAAAAACTCATATTGTTTTTTAGTGTTCTAATAGGTGTCATTTCCTGTACAAAGGATGATATTTGTGAAGAAGGAATCCCTACCACCCCACTGCTTGTTGTTGAATTTAGAGATGCCAATAATGAAACACAAGCCAAGGCAGTAGAAAATTTAAAGGTCCGCCTTACCGATACCGACAATACAGAAATATTCGTAGAATCGTCTGCCGATACCCTTTTCTACCTCCCTTTAAACACCGAGGCTACTTTTACCGAATACCAATTGGTGGCCAATAGTACTAGCGAAGCCAACATGAATACCGATCTAATCACCTTTACCTATACTCGGGAAGACATTTATGTAAACAGGGCCTGTGCTTTTAAGGTTGTTTTTAACGATTTAGGCGTTAATCTAGAAGGCGATGATGACAATTGGATAGAATCCATTAGTATATTAAACAACACTGTTGAAGATGAAATCGAAGCACATATTACTATTTTTCATTAGTCTGTGGCTTGGGGCATTTCATCTCTATGCCCAAAACGAAACCGCACAGGATTCTGTCCCAAAAAGAACCGAAAAGTATGGGATACGGGTAGGCGCCGATCTTTCCAAATTGGCCCGTACTGCCTTAGAAGACGGTTATACAGGGTTTGAAGTCATGGGCGATCTGCGATTTTCCAAGAGATTCTTTGCAGCTGTAGAGATTGGTAACGAAACCCGTGATTGGGACAGAGACAATATAACAGCAACTGCAAAAGGAAGTTATGTTAAGGTTGGTGTTGATTACAACGCATACAAGAATTGGTTGGGTATGGATAATGCCATTTTTGCCGGACTTCGTTATGGGTTCGCTTCCTTTTCGCAAGAATTAACCAGTTATGGCATCTATACTACAGATCCAACCTTCCCCACAGAGATTGTAACAACTTCACAGGATTTTAGTGGTTTAACCGCTAGTTGGGCCGAATTTATATTTGGGGTAAAAACCGAAATATTCAACAACCTATACCTTTCGATCAACTTGCAACTAAAACGCAATATTAGTGAAACCAAACCCGATAACTTCGATAACCTAATTATACCCGGGTTTAACCGCACCTACGATTCCAGCCGATTTGGGGTAGGATACGGATATGGGATCTCTTATTTAATCCCTATCATTAAGCGGTAGTTGTTTTTTGGCTTTTTTACTGCCTTCATACAGGTCATACTTTACCAACTTACTTTCCAGCTTACCATTGTAAAGCTTTATTTTACGTGAAGGACGTAGGCCTACATGTTTTAATGCTTCCATGTTGGAGGTAATCATCCATGCTTGCGATCCTGGATATCCACGTTTTAGTGTATTTCCAATATTGGCATAGAATCGGGAAACGTTGTCCAAAGACAATCGCTCATCGTATGGAGGGTTAAAAACCACGAACATGTAACGGTCAGACATTTTCTGACTTTCAAAAAAATCTTTGGTTTCGATTTCAATAAAATCATCCAGATTGGCACTTTTCACATTCCTTCTGGCCTTCTTTGCCGAAATAGCATCGTTGTCGTATCCGTATATCTTAAAATGAAAATCCTTGATCTTTTTAAGGGCAGCACCTTCAATTAATTCATACAAATCCACATCGAAATCGGGCCAGGTTTCAAACCCAAATTCATCCCTATTCAAATTAGGCGGAATATTACAGGCAATCATAGCCGCCTCTGTAAGTATGGTTCCACTTCCGCACATGGGATCCAGGAGATCACATTGACCGCTCCAACCAGATAGCATAATCATTCCTGCTGCCAACACTTCGTTGATAGGCGCATAGGTGTTCTCCACCTTATATCCCCGCTTATGGAGTGACTGTCCAGAGCTATCCAAAGACACCGTACAGATATTTCGATCTATGTGTACGTTAATACGTAATGTGGGGTGATCCAGGTCTACATCGGGCCTATCCCCTTCTTTGTCCCTAAATCGATCTACAATGGCGTCTTTTGTTTTAAGGGCAATGTACTTGGAATGTGTAAACTGTTTCGAAAACACAGTGGCGTCTACTGCTAGGCTTCCGTCGGCTTCCATATAATTCTCCCATGGAATAGCATAGACTTTCTTGTATAGGTCTTCTTCATTAAATACGTTGAAAGCACTTATGGGTTTTAAAATCTTAATAGCTGTCCTACAACACAAATTGGCCTTGTACATAAATCCGGTATCTCCTTCGAAAGAGACGCTCCGTATTCCTTTCTCTATATGCGAAGCACCTAGTTTACGGAGTTCTTCAACCAACAGGTCTTCTAAACCGTATAAGGTTTTGGCTAACATTTTAAAATTTTTTCCCATATAGCTTCGTGTTCAATGCTGCAAAAATAACCTATTTTAGCACCTGAAAATAATTAGAATGCGAAAAGAGGCAGAACATTGTTGGTATTCATCATGGTTCGATACGCCCTACTACCATATTCTCTACAAGGATAGGGATAAAAGGGAAGCCAAGCAGTTTATGGATAATCTCACGTCGTTCCTAAAACTCCCAAAAAATGCGGAGATATTGGACCTGGCTTGTGGGCGGGGAAGGCATTCGGTTTATTTGAACGAATTGGGATATCAAGTCATTGGAGCCGATCTGTCTTCAGAAAACATAAAGTTTGCAAAACAATATGAGAATGCAACCCTTCAATTTAAGCAGCATGATATGTGTGTGCCTTTTCCCAAGAAGTTCGATGCGGTTTTCAACCTTTTTACAAGCTTTGGGTATTTTGAGTCTGAAGAAGACAACCTTCGTACCATAAAAGCAATTAAATCCGAACTGAAGAAAGGTGGCTTTGGTGTTATCGACTTCCTAAATGTAGACCACGTGAAAAGGAATTTTGTAGAACAGGAAACGAAGGTGGTAGAAGAGATTACATTTCGAATACATAAAAAAATAGAACAAAAGCACATTATAAAGGACATAGCATTTAAAGATGAAGGCACTAGTTTTCACTTTACCGAAAAGGTCCGTGCACTTACCTTACAAGATTTTATGGAATATTTTACAGAAGCCAATGCAACGCTTCTTCATTGTTTTGGGGACTATCAGTTAAATGAGTTCGATAAAGAAAGTTCAGAACGTTTAATCCTTATTTTTAATTAATGGAATACCTCGTACTCTTCCTTGCCGTAGCAATAGGCTATATCCTTGCTTACTTTTTTAAGAAAAAAGGAATAAAGCAAATGCCACAAATACTGGCGTTTAGCGGGGCTTTTTTACTATCGGTTACCCTTTTCGAGCTTCTCCCGGAAGTTTTTGAAAGCGATTACGAACACATTGGACTTTTTATAATGCTTGGGATATTGCTCCAAATTGTATTGGACTTCTTTTCGAAGGGAGCAGAACATGGGCATGTCCATTTGCACAGTAATCAGAAGACATTCCCGTTGTTGCTTTTCATTAGTTTGGCAATTCATGCCTTATTGGAAGGCTTTCCGATAACTGGCAATCAAAATATGCTTATAGGAGTGGTAGTACACAAAATACCTATTGCTATGATCCTTACCCTGTTTTTTTACAAAGCTGGTTTTAAACCAATTATCATTGGGGTTTTCCTTTTATTATTTGCCTTAATGACGCCTCTGGGAACCTGGTTCTCCAACGAGGTCGACATGCTTAAGCAATATGCTGTTCCCGTAAATTCATTGGCCATTGGGGTATTTCTTCATGTTTCCACTACTATTTTGTTTGAAAGTAGCAAGGACCATAAATTCAATTTGGTAAAATTGCTATCCATTATATTGGGTATTACCATTGCTTATTTTTTATAATGTTCAGCAAAGAAGAATCTAAAAAAATACGGCAGGAGTTTTGGATTTCGTTTGGAAAATCGTTTCCCAGAAAATGGACACTCTATAATACCAAAGTAAAGGATCTATCATTCAAGTTTCATTTTGAAAGAAAATACGCTAGGGTTTCCGTAGACTTTGAACAAATGGATATGGAAAAAAGGGATGAATTGTTTCAAAAATTCATTTCCCTAAAATCAATTTTGCTGGAAATGGTCCCGGATTTACAATTTGAAAGCTCATATTTTCTCCCCAACGGAAAAGAGATTTCCACAATCTATCATCAATTGAGTGGGGTATCCGTTCATAACAAAAATTCCTGGCAGGAAACAATGCATTTTTTGCGTGATACGATGGAAAAATTTGAAAGTTTTTGGGAGGAGTATCAAGATTTTATCCAATCTTAATCACCTACATCTTTTACACATCTAAATCCAACATTCATTAGCGAAGTATCTGGTGTCGAGCTACTTGTGCCGTCAATTGTGTAACCGTGACATACCTTGGTATCACAAAGAAATGATCCACCCCGCTGGTTTTTTTGTTTATCCATAGTCTTTTTGTTCCAATCACTACACCATTCCCAAACATTTCCCGCCATATCTTCCAGACCCAAAGGGGATTTCCCAAAAGCCCCCACAGGAGACGTCGTTCTATAACCATCTTCTACACTATTGTATACGGGAAATGCACCTTGCCATACATTGCCTAAATACGTTCCGTTTTCGGTAATTGAATTGGTTCCCCAAGGATACTTGGCATCAACTAGGGTTCCTGCATTACTTGCCGCATATTCCCATTCCAGTTCTGTGGGCAGTCTTTTCCCTACCCATTTACAATAAGCTACAGCATCGTACCACGATACTTGTGTTACAGGATGGTCATCTTGTGCTTTAGGATAATCCTTTCCTTGTGGATATTCCCAATTTGCCCCGTCTTTTAAACTCCATTGCCCATTGGATTGATTAAAAACACCCGCATCACCAAACTCATCTGCACTAGTTTTGTATCCTGTTTCAATAATAAATCTCCTGAATTCCCCTACCGTTACAGGGTGTACGTCCATATAGAAGGCTTTAACTGGATTTGAATCTCCATACATCCTATAAGTCCCAGATGGGATCAATACCATTTCACTTGGGACGTTGTTGTCTGTATCTTGAGTATTCTTAAGAATATTCATACCCATCCAAATAGTAGCGGATAAGACAACAATAACCAGTATGATTTTGAGTGCTTTCATACAATTATTGAAACCAAGATCAATATAGAAATAATTATGGGTAGTAAGCAGTTGTAACCCATTTGGGTTTTGTTAAATCTGTTGCATAAAAAAGGGCCCTCCAGTTTGGAGGGCCCTTGAAGAAGGCGGCGACCTACTTTCCCGCAGTCGCAGTATCATCGGCGCAAACGGGCTTAACTTCTCTGT
>JANQKN010000052.1 GCA_028281065.1 Flavobacteriaceae bacterium
AGCATCTCTGTACTCCCTTGGGTAGAACCTACTCCTTGTAAGTTAGGTAAGCAACGTTCTCCATAACGTGTGTACATATACATCATCATACGGGCTACATCACCTTTCCATTCATCGCCAGGATACCAGTTTCCACTTCCCACATCACCCGCATTTCCAGATCCTGAAGCAAATTTTTTGTTTCCCTTTAGTCCATTCATGGCTTGGTCCGATGGACGAATGTTATGCGGATCTGCAGCAATTCCTGTGGTACTGTTGTCCGCAGAGCCCATGGGTGGATTGGCATTGGAACGCGCAAATACATGTTCGCGGTTGTATTCGCATGTGGTTCCCCCAAAGTCGTCCTTATCGCGGGATCGATCAGTAAGGCAGTTTCCATCGGAGTCGTTATAGCCATATACCAAAAGTACATTGTTGGTATTGGAAGGATCCTCGTCGGTAATTTTTACATCGTCCCTTACATCCCCGTAGTTATATGTGCTACTTGCAATGGAAATTTTTTGTTGCAGTTCCGAATACAGTGCTTGCCCGGTTAGGCTCAGGTCTACATCATCGTAATACGGTTGCTGGGCAAATAGGGAAAATGTTCCCGTTAACAGGCAGAAGAGGAGGGGGTAAAATTTCATGTTTTTTTAGTTCTTTTTCGTTAACAGCGCCATGTAAAAACCATCGTATCCGGTTTTACTGGGCCATAACGTTTCTTCTTTCTCTAATATAAAATCTTTTCCGCTTTCACGGGTTAAGAAATTTTTAATTTGTTGTTCGTTTTCTGAAGGTAAAATAGAACAGGTAGCATAAACCAGCTGTCCTGCGGGCTTTACCATTCGGGAGTAACTGTCCAATAGTTCACTCTGTGTCTGGCGAATCTCGTTCAGAAACTCAGGTTGCAACTTCCATTTAGTATCTGGATTGCGTCGCAATACCCCTAATCCTGAACAAGGAGCATCGATCAATACCTTGTCTATCTTACCAATCAGTTTTTTGATGGTTTTGGTAGACTCTATCAAGCGGGTTTCTATATTATGGATACCGTTTCGTTTGGCCCTCTTTTTAAGCTCGGCCAATTTGTTGTCGTAGATGTCCATAGCAATTACTTGCCCTTTGTTTTCCATAAGGGAAGCAATATGAAGGGCTTTTCCACCGGCACCCGCACAAGCATCCACGATACGCATCCCAGGTTTGGGATCCAACAAAGCAGCTACTTTTTGAGAAGATGCATCTTGAACTTCGAACCAACCATTTTTAAAGGCTTCCGAGGTAAATACATTAGCTCTTTCAAACAATTCCAAAGCATAGGGAAGTCCCTTTATGGGATGGGTAGCTATGTCGGAATCCTTCAAAGTGTCTTGCACTTTTTTTACATTGGCCTTTAATGGATTTACCCTTAAGATGACTTTAGCCAATTCGTTGAGGGCACCAATTTCGGCATCCCATTTTTTGCCCAGCTCTTCCTGCCCCAGCTTATCCAACCAATCGGGGATGGATTCGCGGAACCTCCGGTTGTTGGAGAGTTCGTCGAAACGCCCTTTTATCTTTCGGGTAGGGGTTCCTTCAAATTGGGGCCAATCGGGAAGTTTGATCCCTTTTAGCGTAGCCCAAACTGTAAATAGACGAAATAGGTTCTGACGGTCGAACGGCTCTTTTACTTCAGCAATTTCTGCATACAAACGCTTCCAACGAACAATGTCGTAGGTGGTTTCGGCAATAAATGCCCTGTCCCTAGCACCCCAGCGCTTATCGCGCTTTAGGGTGTTCTTTAATACTTTGTCCGCCTGCTTCTGTTTGTTGAAAATCAGGTGAAGGGAATCAATCGTGGCAAATACCAAATTACGGTGTAATCGCATACCTTAAAAAATGGGCAGCAAAGGTACAATTCTCCTGACCGCTTTTGTTACATTTGCTAAAATTATTTTCCATGCGATATATTGGTAGCTTACTCTTGTTGTTTGTGTTAATTTCCTGTGGTAAAGACCAGAAGACCTTTACCGAAGTACAAATAGACCGTGTTTTTGAAGACAGTCTTAGCATACGTGCCATCACCCCGTTAGATGCCAATAGGGTTTGGTTTGCGGCCAATAACGGTCGGGTAGGACTTATCGATGGTGAAACACCCAAACTGGCTACCATCCGCTATGAAGATTCGTTGTTAAGCTTCCGTTCCATAGCGGCCACCAAGGATGCTGTGTTTGTTTTAAGCATTGCCAATCCTGGGGTATTGTACAAGATTGGGTTTAATGGTGAAGAGGCTACCCATATAGAAGAGGTGTATGTTGAAAAAGGAGAAAAGGTATTTTACGATGCCATGGCTTTTTGGAATGATGAAGAAGGGATTGCCATGGGCGACCCTACCGAGGATTGCATCTCTATCCTTATTACTAGGGATGGTGGTAATACCTGGGAGAAGGTTGCTTGCGATATTCTTCCCAAAGCAGCAAGTGGGGAAGCAGCTTTTGCAGCCAGTAACAGTAACATTGCCTTGGTGGGGAATCATGTGTGGATTGCCACTGGGGGTAAAAAGGCCCGCGTGTTGCATTCCTTTAATCGGGGAAGGACTTGGGAAATATTCGATACGCCCATGCTGCAAGGCGGAACCATGACGGGGATTTACAGCATCGACTTTTTCGATGAAAAAACCGGCGTCGTTTTTGGTGGCAATTGGGAAAAGCAGGATTTTAATGAAGGAAACAAAGCCATTACCCACGACGGGGGAAAGACCTGGAAGCTGATCAGTAATGGAAAAGGACCGGGATATCGCTCACGGGTAGCTTTTGTGCCTGGCACCCAAGGACAGGGATTGGTAGCGGTAGGTTCCCCAGGGATCTCTTATAGTCCTGACCAAGGAGAAACTTGGACCGAACTTTCCGACGAAGGTTTCTATGCTCTCGAGTTTGTAAATGACAGTATTGCCTTTGTGAGTGGACGAAAGAAGATCGCCAAATTGTGGTTTAAATAAAAACAACCCAAAAAGGCCATAGCTAGTTTTTGGTTTTAAATTTTTCAATTAGCTCAGTAACCTTATCAAATTCAGATTTAGTTGATAAGATCCTGTTTAATTCTATCTCTAAAACATTATTGTTTAGAGTCAAATACTTGCCATTAAGATTTTTTAGATTCTGCACTATTTCTTTTTCGAAATCAGTCCGATTTTTTCTTACAAAAAGGCTCTTAATTCCGTTTTGTTTTATTTTAATATTCTCTAAAGTTTTTACAGACTCAAACTTTGTTGATATTCTTGTTCGATTCCTGTTATGCCCATCCTGACTTTTCCATAAAATTCCTAAAAAAATAGAATGCCCATGATTAGTTTCAAAATCGACTTTGTATTTGCATTCAATTGCATGGAACAAATTCTGTTCAGAATATTTTAATTCCACTCCGTTAAATTCGGCAAACTCATTCCAAGATTTATCAATTCTATTCCAGTTCATTTTTTAACTTATAACCATTGTTGTGGGCGTTCTTTTTTACGGTAATAGTATCGGACCAATTATATCCATCCACAAAACAAGTCCGATAATTCCGCCAATAAGTCCGCTAAGGATAAAGGTGAATCTTAGGTGCTTCGGAACCATACGAAAAATCACAAAGATTGAAATTACAAAGCCAATCACTCCCATAATTATGGGTACCGTCCCTGCCCATAGGTCCAAACCCAGTGATATCTTCCTTTCATCTCCGCCAAACCAACTTCCGTTAGGCGCAATTAATTCTCTTCCTACGGACATTACCAAATTAAAAACTTCACGCAACCAGAATAGGGTTAAAAAAATGGCAAGCCAATCTATCATCTTTAATCCACCTAGTTTTCTTTTCTTTTTACGATAGACTAAAATCAGTAATCCGATCGTACCGGTTAAAATGGTTTGTATCGGACCACCCATTGTTATCCAAAGTCGGTTAGACCTTAGTTTTTCTACTCCCCGTTCATATTCAGTTCGTTTTTCAAAGTCGGCTCCAGCTTCAATTTCCTTTTCAAATTCGGTGCGTATGGCGTCAAGTCTATCTTTCAATTCGCCACTATCGTAATTCATACTTCCATAATGTAGCGTGGTTTCATAACCGAAGTATTTAGCCACTATAACATGGCCATACTCGTGACTAACCGTACCTATTGGGGTAAATAGTATAAACGCAATTGTAAAAATCAGAAGTTTTCGAATGTTCATTAAAATGTGCTACAGGGTTTTGTTATCTACTTTTTGCTTTGCCAGTTTTGTATCGCTTTGTTAAAAAAGTTCCATGTTCTAGAGCTATCCGCGTCTATGTATACTCTAAAACTATATCCATTGCGGCCATAAACTTCTATATAAGAAGCATAGGTGGCAGCTCTGGTTCTATCAATTGTTACTAATGAGTCTATTTGATCATACTTCAATGAATGAGCCGCATCGTTTTTACCGTCAATCCAATAATGGGCTAGCCTCTTGTTTGTTATAAAATTACCTGCTGCCTTAAATCCTTTGGTTCCACCATTGGTCTCGAACAATTCTATTACCTCATTTTGATCCAAAGGAATTATTCTGTTGATATACGCTAAGTCTTTTTCTGATAGCTTATTCTCATTTCGTTGACCACATGATTGAAACACAAGGAAGGGAACAAGTAAGAAGAAGAGCGTCGTTTTCATTTAACGTTAATTGTAGATAACCATTGGCATACAGAAAATCCAACGGATTCATTTATTGAAAACATAAATCTAACACTTTTATGTTAGGAAGTGGAAATGCTATTTGGGTTATCCAGAAGTTTAAAGTGAACATTCCTATAAGGACTCCCAAATTGAGGTATAAATAAAAAAGCACCCCAATGGGATGCTTTTTCTAGGGAAAAGAATTGCCGTTAGTTTCTATCACGGCCTCTTTTTTCTTTCATCATTCTTATCAATTTCCTTTTAAACTGTTCCTCTGCACGATACAGCTTTACAACTTTTTGGGGTGGCAACACCTTCCTTATATTTTGAATAAGTTCTTTGGTATATTCCAACTCCAGTGTTTTGTTATTGAGCCCTGCATCGATTATGGCATTGGCCTGATCGTCCGTGAGGTTATCGGGACCGTTGGCCCTTAATTCCATAAAAGCACGCCGCCCTTGCTTACGGAGCTCTTCCATTTTGTCTTCGTGGGCATTGTAAATGGGCCAGAACTTCTCCGCTTCGGACGGAGTGAGGTTTAGGGCATCGGTAATATGGGCCCTTTTCAAGGCTTTGATCCGATCTCCCTCTTGCGCTAGTATTCCTACAGAACAGAGCAGTAAGAGTACAATAAGTATGTTTTTCATTTTTTAAGTGTTATTCAATTAAAATAGTTGGGTCATCTAGGTTGTCCAATATATAGTCCTCCAGATCTTCATCCAGAAGGTAGTTGTTTTCAATTTCAAGGCCTTCCAATTCTTCATCGGTCAAAACCTGTGCCAAGTCGTAACTGTCAAAACTTGCAATATCTTGATCTATATAGGCTTCAATCTCTGCAAGGGGTATGTCTTCTTCGTCACCCTCAACTGGAGGATTATAAATGAAGGTAAACAACAGGGCAACAGCTGCCGCTACCGATGCAGAATACCAAACCACCCTTCTACGGAAAAGGGGGATTACTTTGGTTTCCTTGGGTTCCTCTTTTACTTTTTGAAGGATGGTGTTCTCCAAACCGTCGAAGTACCCTTCGGGAACCTTAAACCCACTTTCTTTGGGAAGATCTTCCAGTTCCAGGAGATTGAAGAGGTTGTCCTCGAATTTATCGAAGTACCCTTCGGGTGCTTTGAAGCCGTGTTCGTATTTTTCTTTGTTGTCTTCCATTTTTCCGTTAGACTGTTTTTTTCTGAAAAGGTTTCAATACGCTTTGCAATTTAACCTGTTTCGTTTTCTTTTATATAGGCCGTGATTTTTTTTACAGCAATGTGATAACTGCTTTTTAATCCGCCTACCGAGGTATCCAATATTTCCGAAAGTTCCTCGTAGGTATGATCTTCAAAATATTTCATGTTGAATATGAGCTGCTGCTTCTGGGGCAGGGTAGCAATAGCCCTTTGCAACTGCAACTGGATTTCGCTCCCTTCAAAATACACGTCGCTTTCCAACTTGGAGATCATGTCCTGCTGCACTTCTTCGGAAGAGATCTGAGCCCGTTTCGCCCTTTTATTGATAAAGGTAATCGATTCGTTGGTGGCAATGCGGTACATCCAGGTGTACAGTTTGCTCTCTGCCTTAAAGTTGTCGATACTACGGAATATCTTAATAAAGGTGTTCTGCAGTACATCGTCTGTGTCGTCATGGTCCAAAACCATTTTCCGGATATGCCAGTACAACCGTTCCTTATATTGGGAAACCAATACACGGAATGCCTCTTCTTTTTGGGAAGGGGATTGCAAGGCTGATACCAAGGACTGCTCTTCTATCAACATTGGGTGGTTTTGGTAGTAAGACTTCCCTAAAGATAAAAGGTTTAATGAGATGCTTCCTTTTTTTGAAAATTTTCCAAAGGGCCTTATTTATCGTTAAAATGCAAAAAATTTCGATTAAATGTAAAAAATGTTTGTTTGTAGGAAAATATTTACTAATTTTAACTCATACTTCTTATGTATAGGTTCTTAATTATAGCCCCAACTGTAATGAGAACAGCACTAAACGGGCCTAAGCGGGGGCTGGCCCGTTTTTTTATTTTCTAAAATTTAAGTAAGAAATTTAATCAATTTGTAGGAAAAAGATGATTTTTAACAATTAAATCATCGATGAAATGCAATTATACTCGCTTAAGTGCACTATTGAATTTGTATTTTTGAAAAATAGAGTTATATTTGAATCTACTTATGTAGTAATCAGGTTGTTACGAGCCCCAATTGTGATGACTTGGCAAAAAGGAGCGGAGCCCCAACCGCTTCTTTTTTTGTTTTATGCCAGTGATTGCATTTCCACCAAACTTTGGTAAACCCCTTTTTTGGCCATCAGCTCACTGTGTTTTCCCTGTTCCACGATTTTACCTTTGGACAGTACCACGATGGTATCGGCATTCTGTATCGTAGAAAGGCGGTGGGCAATCACCACAGAGGTGCGGTTCTGCATCATTTTCTCCAAAGCATCTTGCACTAAACGTTCGCTTTCGGTGTCCAGGGCGGAGGTAGCCTCGTCCAAAATCATAATAGGAGGATTTTTAAGAACAGCCCTTGCAATGCTAAGGCGCTGTTTTTGTCCACCACTCAGTTTGTTTCCACTGTCACCGATGTTGGTGTCTATGCCTTCGGGTAGTTCCCTTACGAATTCCCATGCATTGGCCACCTTTAGGGCAGCTATGATTTCTTCATGGGTAGCGTCTTCTTTGGCTACCAGTAAATTGCCACGTACCGTATCATTAAAAAGGATAGAGTCCTGGGTAACCAGTCCCAATAACCCTCTAAGCGAAGCTTGGGTCATGTTCTTTATGTCGGTGCCATCTATGGAAATGCTTCCTTGGTTCACATCATAAAAACGGGTCAGGAGGTTGGCAATGGTACTTTTTCCACTTCCACTCTGTCCCACCAATGCCACGGTATGTCCTTTGGGAACTTGAAGCTTGAAGTTTTCCAAGACCCATTCGTCTTCGTACTTAAAGGAGATGTTGTCGATTTCAATTTTATCCTCGAAAGTTTCTTTTTCCTCCGCATTGGGAAGATCCTGAATCTCCGATTGGGTTTCCAGGATTTCCAATACCCGTTCGGCAGCTGCATTTCCTTTCTTTACCCCATAGCTAGCTTTACTCATGGCTTTGGCAGGGGTGAGGATGTTATAGGCCAATCCCATATAAGCGATAAAGTCACTACCTTCCAAGGTGCCATCGATCAGTACCATTCTACCTCCATACCATAACAGGATAGCGATCACAACAATCCCTAGGAATTCACTCGTAGGTGAAGCCAGGTTTTGGCGATTGTAGAGGGAGTTGGAGAATTTGTAGAAGAAATAGGTGGATTTCCGGAACTTTTCCCCGAAGATTTTTTCGGCATTGAACCCTTTTATGATTTTAAGCCCACCCAAAGTCTCTTCTAATATAGAAAGGAAGGTTCCTTGTTCTTTCTGAACCTTATCTGAATGCTTTTTAAGCGATTTCCCGATCCTTGAAATGATGAATCCCGAAATTGGAATGAATATGAATACGAATAGGGTGAGTTCTGCACTTATAAACAACATCATGACAATGGTGAATATAATAGTGAGCGGTTCCCGAACGAGTAATTCCAGTATGGAAAGGAAGGAATGCTGAATTTCCAGTACGTCGGTCCCTAAACGCGCCATGACGTCCCCTTTGCGTTTTTCGGAGAAAAAGGAAACAGGGAGATCGATAATTTTTTGGTAGAGTTCGTTGCGCAAATCCTTCAGTACGCCGTTCTTCAAGAAAGTAATAAAGAAATTGGCAAAATATCTAAACACATTCTTCAACAAAAATAGAACGATAACCAATGATATTACAACGATTAAGGCCTTTGAGGGATCGTCCAACGAATACTCTTGAATCCTACAGGCCAAGTAATCCATCGAATAATCCTTTGCAGAACTTAACCCCGTATATACAGGTTCGTATAATTCCTCTTTCTTTTCTTTATTCTGAAAAAGAACGTCCAACATAGGGATCAATGCCACGAAAGACAAGGCGCTAAAGAGCGCATAGAAGAAGTTACACAGAATATTCAGTCCCCCATACTTTTTGTAGGGTAGGGCAAACCGAATTATTTTTTTGAAATAGTTCACTAATTAAGGTTTAGATCTGCTAGTATAGATTCAATTTTTGCAGGAAGTTGCTCGGCATCTTTTCCCTGAACACTTATATAGAACTTTATTTTGGGTTCTGTACCACTGGGTCGGGCCGCAATTTTGCTACCCCCTTCGGTATAATATATAAGGACGTTCGACTTAGGGATCTCTATGGTTTCTTCGGTATGGTTCACCAAGTCTTTTCGGGTACTTATTTGGTAATCCTCGAAACTAACAATAGTTTCCCCGCCAATTTGCGAAGGAGGGTTTTCCCGAAGTTCTTTTAAGGTATTGGCAATTTCCTCGGCACCCTTCTTTCCTTTTTTCACCAAAGACACCAAATGTTCCTTATAATGACCATATTCAGCATATAATTCCTGAAGGTATTCGTAGATACTACTACCTTGAGCTTTCTTTTGTGCTGCGATCTCGCAAGCAAGCAGGGTAGAGGTAACGGCATCTTTATCCCGAACAAAATCGCCTACCATAAAACCAAAGCTTTCTTCGCCCCCGCCAATGAAGTTTTCATTGGGGAAATCCTTTACCATTTTGGCTATCCATTTAAAGCCCGTGAGTCCTTCACGATAGGTAACCCCAAAGTTTTCCACTACTTTTTTAAGCATGGGTGTGGATACTATGGTAGAAGCCATAAAGGTGTCTCCATTTAACTTACCTTTCTTTTTCCACTGCTCCAACAGGAAGTGTGACTTTACGATCATGGCTTGGTTTCCATTTAGTATAGTCATTTTCCCTTCAGAATTGCGAACGGCAATCCCCAAACGATCGCTATCGGGATCGGTACCGATTACAATATCCGCCTGTTCCTTTTCGGCAATTTGCATAGCCATTTCCAAAGCTTCGGGTTCTTCGGGATTGGGTGAATCTACGGTAGGGAAGTCACCATCCGGTGTAGCTTGTTCCTCCACTACAGTAACGTTATTGTATCCTGCATCTTTCAATACCCTTGGGATCATGGTTACCGAGGTCCCGTGCAAAGGCGTAAAAACGATCTTTAAACCGTCTTTATCCAATTGCGGGGTCTGGAAACTTCCGTTCTCCACCGAAGCTTTTGCAAAAGCATCATCTAATTCACGATCTATGAGTGTGATTAGTGCTTCGTTGGCCTCAAAATTAATGTCTGAATAATCCAAGTTGTTAATGGTTTGGATGATCTCAGCATCTTGTGGAGGTACCAACTGACCGCCGTCCTGCCAATATACTTTATAACCGTTGTATTCGGGTGGATTGTGTGAGGCCGTAAGGACAATCCCGCAATGACAACCGAGGTATTTTACCGCAAAGGAAAGTTCAGGGGTAGGGCGCAACTCGGAAAAGAGGAATACTTCTATTCCATTAGCCGAAAATACATCGGCCACTACTTTTGCCAAAGTGTCGCTATTGTGCCTGCAATCATAGGCAATTACGACCTTGAGTGTTTCCCCTGGGAATTGCGTTTTTAGGTATTGGGAAATACCTTGGGTGTTTTTCCCCAAAGTGTATTTATTGATTCTATTATCGCCCACGCCCATAACACCGCGCATTCCCCCAGTTCCAAATTCCAGGCTCTTGTAAAAGCTGTCCTCCAGGGTTTCGGTATCGTAAGCAATAAGCTCTTTAATGGTTTCTTGGGTGTCCTTGTCGAAAGTTGGGGTAAGCCACTTATTGGCTTTATCCAATAGTTCAGGATCGATGTATCTCATAGGTTTTTCTAGGTCCTGTGTGTTATTGGCGCAAAATTACGGATAATTGAACTTATTCCTTAGCGTTTAGCACTTCTTTAATAGTATAGTTGCTTTGGTTGCTTTTGGTACGGAGGGTGAGTTCCCCCAAAAAACCAGCCACAAAAAACTGTCCTCCCAATATCATAGCGGTAAGTGCAATGTAGAATTGGGGGCGTTGGGTAATGAGCCTTCCGTCTGGGTTAATGTAGAGTTTGTCAATACCCAAGTACAAGGCAAAGCAGAAGCCCACGAATAACATAATGGCTCCCCAGGTGCCAAAAAAGTGCATGGGTCGTTTCCCAAAGCGGGAAATGAAGGAAATGGTGATGAGGTCTAGAAAACCTCTAATAAACCGCTCCATACCAAATTTGGTCTTACCGTATTTCCGGGCTTGGTGTTGTACTACTTTTTCGCCTATTTTGCTAAAACCAGCACTTTTGGCCAGAACAGGGATGTATCGGTGCATTTCGCCCGTAACTTCAATGTTTTTTACCACTTCATTTTTATAGGCTTTCAACCCGCAATTGAAATCGTGAAGTTTTACTTTGGAGGTTTTTCTAGCAGCAAAATTGAACAGCTTGGAAGGCAAGTTCTTACCCAGAACAGGGTCGTAGCGTTTCTTTTTCCATCCCGAAACCAATTCATATCCTTGCTGGGTAACCATTTGGTACAATTCGGGGATTTCTTCGGGATTGTCCTGCAGATCGGCATCCATAGTGATGACCACTTCGCCTTGGGCCCTTGCAAAACCTGCGTGCAGGGCTTGGGATTTGCCGTAGTTTTTCAAAAAACGGATCCCTTTTACATTAGGGTCCTTTTCAGAAAGTTGTTGGATGACCTTCCAGGATTGGTCGGTACTTCCATCGTCTATGAAGAGGATTTCATATAAAAAACCATTGGATTGCATCACTTGTGCAATCCAATGGTGTAATTCGTTTAATGACTCTTCTTCGTTAAGAAGGGGAATAACGATGGATAGGTTCATGTATCTTAATTGGGTTTGTTGGTTTTCATGATCAAACCGGCAACGAGAGAAATGATAAACCCTAAAAACAAAGATATTATAATACCAATGGCAGCCATAACACCTGGGCTCATCATAGTTTCAGAAATACTAAGATTTGCATCAACTTGTTCTTGCGTCAAGGAAGGATACTTCTCCTTTATATTTTGTTCTGTAATGTCCAACATATTCTGAACAAAATCCGGTTCTATAAAGCTTGTAAAGACAATTTGATAAATAACTCCAATTATCCCAGCAATCAATGAAATAGCCAAGCCCGTTTTAAGCGCTTCAACTAGGCTCATATAGCCGCCGTTACTCTTTTTGTACTGTCTTAGCCCCAGAACAATAATAGTAATCATAAGGATAACACTGACTACTGTTTGCCAGATGGGTTGATCGTAATGCTGCCCCATAGCATATACAATAGCAGATAAGAAGATTGAAGCAATGGCTAAAATAAGGCCGTAATTAAGCGCAACTTTTTTGGTAGAAGCTTTTTGAGTGTCCATAGTTAGAATGTTTTTGGTTTGTTAGGTTAGTAGCAAAAGTAAGAAAATGTTACGAGGGGTGACTTTTCGATTAAAAATTTAAAAGAAAGAGTTGTTCATTTATAAATATTGCTTAAATTTGCACACTCAAAATTCGAGGAGTTAAAAACTAATAAGACGATGAGAAAAGGAATACACCCAGAAAATTACAGATTGGTAGCGTTTAAGGACATGTCCAATGATGATGTTTTTATTACCAAATCTACAGCAAACACTAAAGAAACGATCGAGGTAGATGGTGTTGAGTATCCTTTGGTTAAATTGGAAATCTCAAGAACTTCTCACCCTTTCTACACTGGAAAGTCGAAGTTGATCGATACTGCAGGACGTATCGACAAGTTCAAGAACAAATACGCAAAATTCAAAAAATAAGCTGCGAAAAAGAAACTTATTTTTCACTATATCTAAAAGCCTTCGAAATATCGAGGGCTTTTTTTATGTAGTTTTGAAACACAATTTGCACGTATGAATTATATTCTTTTCGACGGAAACGTTCGTAACCAGTTATTGCCTTTCACCTTTACCCGCCCTGTTGCCGATATCCGGGTGGGAATCTTGACCATTCGCGAAAAATGGGAACTTCTTTTAGGGTATACCACCACTACGGTAACCGAAGATTACTTGGCTGAAAAATTTCCCATGGTAGAGCTGGAACGAAATATCCTTATCAATGCATCCTTTCTACCTTCTAGAAACTTGGCCAAGATGGTGGAAGGGCTTAGCGAAAACCAAGCCATTTTTTATGGGGACGAACCTTTAGCCTTTTTTGCTTTGGAAGGGCAGGAAGTAATTTTCGATGATTACGAGATTATACAGTACTCCCATGACGATGTATTACGTATAGAGCATACATGGGATATCTTCAGTAAAAACCATGCAGCCATTGAAAGGGATTTTGAATGGCTTACTGAAGGGAGAACTTCACAACCCATCCCCGATAGTGTGTTTGCCACTAATACAGACCTTATTTTTATTGAAGAAGGAGCCCAGCTACAACATTGCTCCTTAAATGCATCCCAAGGCCCCATCTATATTGGCAAGAATGCCGAAGTTATGGAAGGCAGTTTTATCCGCGGGCCTTTTGCCCTTTGTGAAAACGCTACCGTAAAAATGGGCGCCAAGATTTATACGGGTACTACCATAGGTCCGTACAGTAAAGTGGGAGGAGAAGTGAACAACTCGGTGTTGTTTGGGTATTCCAACAAGGGGCATGATGGTTTTATGGGAAATAGTGTATTGGGTGAATGGTGCAATTGGGGAGCCGATACCAACAACAGTAACCTTAAGAACAATTACGCGCCTGTTCGTCTTTGGGATTACGAAACCGAAGGTTTTGCCAAGACCGGTTTACAGTTTTGTGGTTTAATGATGGGCGATCACAGTAAATGTGGGATCAATACTATGTTCAATACGGGAACGGTTATAGGGGTAAGTGCCAACATCTATGGAAGTGGGTTTCCCCGTAATTTTATCCCTAGTTTTAGTTGGGGTGGGGCAGCAGGAATGACTACCTACAAAACCAACAAGGCATTCGAAACAGCCAAAATCGTCATGGCCCGTAGAAACATTGAGTTCACCGAAGTTGATGCCCGTATCCTGGAACACATTTTTGAAGAAACCGCACAGTGGCGTAGGGGATAGTATCTTACTAGTTTTGTAAGAAAAACTTTCATATTTAACATATTATACTATTTTTGGTGACCAATTAACTATAAAACCAAATTCATGAAGTATTTTAAAACCTACCTAGTGCTTGCACTGGTTACCTTTTGTTTTACCCAATCTCAAGCTCAAAAACTAAAAGCCTTCGGCAGTTCTAAAGAAGTAAAAGCCGGACCCGTTACCAAAAAAGTCCCTTATACGGACGTAAACAGCTATTTGGGCTATGCTGCCCCCGATACCGAAGATGAGGTAGTAGACGGAAAGAAGTTCTATTACATCTACGTATGGGTGCCTGCTGTGGCTCCAGAACTAGGAGTGCGCATGATGTCCCCGGTTGGTAAAAAGACCAAAATAAAGGATCCAATCATGGGGGCTGGCTACGAAGAAAATGCTGGTGGTAAAGATTATTTCGATACCTACATTACTTTGGAGCGATCCGATGTGATCACCAAAGATGGAATGTCGAACATGGATGCCGCCAACTGGTGGACCCTAGCTAAAAATGATGATAGTGGCGAAATGCCCAAGCAGCCCAGTGGCCGTAAGTACAATTCCCTATTACGCTATGTAAGCAAAACGGGCGATCCAGAAGGGGCCCTTACCAGAGGATTGTACCGTATTGGCTTTACATCTTACAAGAAAGGCGAAGTAAAAGGAACTTTCTTGGCACAAGTTGCAGCACCCATTAAAATCCCTGGGGTAATTATGGGAAGAACTGTAGAAGATGTATTGGCCCAAATGGAGTAAGACCCACTGAGAAAATAATACCATAGAAAAGACCTGCAATTTGCAGGTCTTTTTTTATACAATTGTAAAGGATATGTTTATTGAACAGTAAAAAGGATAGGCAGTGCAAAAAGACTTTCCACGGGTGTTCCTTCGTAAGTAGCGGGTTCTATTTTGGGTAGTAGTTTTAAGACCCTAATGGCTTCCTTTTCTAGTTTGGGATGTGGAGCTCGCACTTTAATATCTACAATATCCCCTTCCTTATTTACTTTAAACCGGGTACTAATCCGTTGTCGACCTTGTAAACCCAATCCTCCAGCCATTTTTTTGTTGAAGTTGCGCATTACATAGTTGTTTACTTTTTCATGGAAACATTTCTTCAAGGCTTCGTTGGACTTCTGTTTGCAGCCTGGGAATCGTGCATAGGTGTCGTACACCTGAAGGGCCCTTTCCAAGGTGACCTTGTCTATGGGTTTTGCAGTAAACTGTCCGTTGTTTTTCTGAAATTTAAATGCGCCACCCCAACTAATTTCCTGGGTTTTGTCATAATCCTTGATTAAGTCCGAAATGGGCTGCTGCATCTTAAAAAAGTCAGAAACTATAGGCATAATCCCTCCCTTGTCACTTCTAAACTGGATGAGGTGGATCTGTTCCCCATCTTTGTGGTACAGTTCAAAATCGGCCACAAATACATCGATGCTATCTAAGGCTTTTTGGTTTGTGTCGTTGTTAAGGTGTGTAATTAAAGCGTCAAATATGATGTTTCCTGCACAGGCTTCCCTGTCTTCAATAGCATCCATTGTATAACAAGTGGAAAGGTCTATTTCTTGCGTATACCCTTTTATGGAAACCAATACTACAAATAGGGACAATAAAATTGCTTGTCTTAAATAACTCATGTTGTAAAGAAATAATTGAGATGCAAGATAGCTTATTCAGTGAAAAAAGGAGCGCTCCAAATTTCAAAATCTGTTTGGTTCCAAATCATCAAAAAAGCCATAACAACCAGTAGGGTAAGGATACAGATGAAAATAGCAAACCGTATTTTCTTTTTCCGTTTCTTTTTCAGTTTAGCAAACTGCTCTTTTTGGAATTCAGCAAACGCCAGCAGGTCCATTTGTGTATGATCCTCGAACTCACCGTACCCTCCATTGGTGGTCGACAGATCTAACTCATGGAGTCGCTTTCGCTCACTTCTCTGCTGGCGATTAAATTTTAGCGAACTGATCATTTGCTGCGTTCCCATGATGAAAGTTTTTTATTTATGAGTCGCGAAATGTTAAAGAAATGTTACAGGGGTATTGCCCGATTTCTTGTATGTAGCTGACATACAATAAGTTTTGTGAAATGCATCAATAAACTTATTTAGATGCTTTGCGTACTTTTTTGAGAAAAAGGAAATTTTGCGGATTAATCCCCAAACCACTTACGTCTTTGTTTACAAACCGAATGGCCATATCGTAAAACAAAGGAACCACAGGGGCTTCGGCAACCAATAGTGAATCCATTTGAGTGTAGATTTCTTTGCGTTCTTCGATATCGGTTATGGACAGGGCTTTGCGGTATAGGCTATCCATGGCTTCGTTTTTGTAATGGGTGTAGTTAGGGCCATTGGGTGTAAAGTTGGGACTGTAGAAGAGCGATAGGTAATTTTCGGCATCGGGGTAATCAGCTACCCAACTGGCCCTGAAAATATCGAGCTCCCCACTGCTTTTCATCTGGCGAAGGGTAGAGGGAGGCATAACATCTACGGTAACATCTATTCCTATTTTTTCCAGCTCTCGTTGTACATATTCGCAAATATCCAAATACTGGCTGTTGGTTCCTATAACGATCTCGGGTTTAGAGTCCCCCGTTTCCTGTATGTATTGCTTTACCAACACACGTGCTTTTTCGGGTTGGTAGGAATATCCATCTATATAATCGAAACCAGGCAATCCCATGGGAATAAAACCATGTTCTGCAGGAATACCCATCCCGTTTCTAAGGTAGGTGATCATTTTTTGCCGATCGAAACCATAGTTTACGGCTTGCCGTAATAATCGGGATTGTATTTCTGGCGTGTCTGCACCCATAAAAAAGCCTAGGTATTCTGTATTGAGGTACGGGGTGGTAATTAAGTTTACCCTATCTGCATACTTTTCTTGCAATTGCCCCGTGGTGGTAAGGATTTCGTCTTTATACGAATTATCCAACCCGGAAATGAAATCTATTTTTCCTTGGGCAAATTGTAAAAATTCACTCTGTTTGTCGGGCAAAAAGGTAATGGCTACGGCTTCCAGGTAGGGAAGGGGTGTTCCGGCTTCGTCGGTTTCGAAATATAATGGATTTTTTCTGAAAACAAGTTTTACGTTTTCTTCCCAAAGTTTAAACTGAAAAGGACCCGTGCCTACAGGATGGTTTCTAAATTCGTTTCCATAATGTTCTACCGCCTCTTTGGGAACCACCGAGAAATATCGCATCCCCAACATTCCTAAAAAAGGGGGGAAAGGTTGCTTAAGGAGTATTTTGAAAACCGAATCGTTTTCAGCTTTAACCATCTCCACACTATTCATCACCCAGCTTCCTGGGGAAGCAACTTTAGGATCGACAAGGCGGTTAAAGCTGTATTCAAAATCATGAGCTGTTACCTTACGGGTTGAATCGGATCCAAAGACTGCATTTTTATGAAAATAGACATCATCCCTCAGCGTAAAATAAAGTGTACAGGTAGTATCCACAATATCCCATCGCTTGGCAATATCAGGCTGAATGTTGAGAGAATCGTCCAATTGCACCAACCCGTTAAACAACTGATTAGTGGGCCAAATATTCTGTGGGTTCCTTGCAAATGCAGGATCCAGGGAGCTAATGTTACTGTGTTCGTTATAACGGAACACGAGATGATCACGATCCTGTGAAGTGTTGTTACCACAAGAAACGCATACAGCTACCATTGCTATTAGAGAAGCTGTGTACAGAAGAAAACGGCGTATATAATCGGGCATGGGCATTAAATCACTGGTTTTTTCTCGTTGCTATATGCCATTAACTTTCGGTTTGGGCTTTCCATTTCTTTATTTGACCGGAAAAGAAGTAAATAAAAATAATACCCACAATAAATAAAAGGAAACTAAGGTTTTCACCAAGATAATTTGTGAGTACAAAGCATTTTTCTTCTTCTTCCCTTAGTATGTAGTAATATTCCGAACATGCTCTCCTTTGATGGGTCGATATAATATTAATAATCAGTAACAGATAAGGGACAAACCCAACTAGGGTAAGGGCAATGGCTACGGCCTTTACTATTTTGGATACGCTATCTGTTAAAAAGAAGGAGAGTCCAAGAATACAAGTGGCAATAAAGAATATGAAATATTGAATGAATAATTCTGCATCACTCCCTGTAACGGAAATTAAAGCTGTTACCAATGCAAACACAGTCATTAATATCCCTGCGCTTATTATGGCAAACAATATGGTTTTAATATTGGAGACCCTAAAAGCAAAAAGGACACTGGCGAAAAAGAAACAGATCCAAATAAAAATGTGGATGGTGTCTTCAAAAATATTGCTGTGTTTTATGTCATCTATGTTTTCAAAGACTTTTAACAATGTTTTGGACTCTAAGTATTTTTCTGTTAGAAGTCCCTTGCTATACTTTTCAAACTCATCAATTGTACTTTCATGATCTGTAAAAAGACTCTCGTTTTTGCCTTTTTTCTTTGTTCTTATTCGGGAAGTTACATCAAATAAAGGAGGGTGGTATATTGCGTTAAACCAAGATTCGGTGGTTAAATTGTGGGGGATTTCATATTTGTCAGCTACCACTAACAATGCATTTAACCTACCTCTTATTTCCGAAGGGTCATTCCTATCCAACAATGCTTGGTTTTCCATATTCCGGATGCGCCTTTGTATTATGGCGCTGTCCCTAAACTTATTGGCATATTGACTTTTTATGGGGTAATACTCATAATCTTCCCCGCCTAGGTATGTATAAGCATCCTCTTCGTAATAAATTTCCGGGTATTCATATGAATAACTAAAATATGGAAATTCATTCGCTGTTGTGTTGTAAAAAGTACTGGAAAAATTATAGTAAGAAGGGTTTGGGTTTTTAACGAGGGAATCGATATCTACCACTCTATCCCTAAAGTAGCATGTCATACTGGAATCTGTTCGCAAGGTATAAACACTCCCTTGTTCCAAAGAATCTATCCGCAGGTAATTTGTCTGCCCAAAATCCTTATATAAATATTCTTTGGTTTCTAGCGTATAGAATTGAAAATTCTTCCCCTTAAAACTGAAATGCGGCAACGAATCCTGTATATAGAAATTATTGGTTTCGCAATGTAGGGTGTCCAAAACGCTGGGGTGACTCAGATTGTTAAGGGTATAGTTCTTAATGTTATGGGAAAAGAAGATGCGGGCTTTGTTGGCAGCTTCTACATCTTTTTCAAAAGCTTCATCGGGATAATGTACCGCAGTGTAAGCCTTTATGCCCAATGTGTAGGAATAGTAATAGGTTGAACAGATGAAAAAAGCCATGAAATACAATAAAAAATGGAGCCAAAGCTTTTTTCTTGTTGTTGGGTAATAATTTTTGAAGGCATTATTTTTCAGTAAAAAGATAAGCCAGAATACTATTTGAAGGATGGAAATAATAATACCCATATAAACAGTTCCATTCTTCAGGTATAAATTTGCCGCACCCCAATCATGTAAATGTGTAACATTAGATAAGATAAAGTATCCGCCCAAAAAGAAAAGAAGGTGAAGGATAAGGCTACTGGCAAGAACCCATACAATGCGTGTGTTCCAGAGGGTAGGAAATCGTTCTAATAAATAGGCGTTTGTTTTTGTTATGAATTTGCGCATGGTTGGGTTGGATTATGATACAAAAAACCTTCTGGAAGATTCGGAAATATTACGTGAATAAGTGATAGTGGCTTTATTCTTGCCCAAAACGTACAGGACTTCATGATACTTTGTCTCTGGTGAAAAGTATGCTATGTACACCCCGCCATTAAACAGAAGCCTTTCAAGGGACAGATGCGACAATATACTTTGTAGCGCTTCCCTTTCCATGTCCGCTTCTATTTCGATTATGAGCGATTGACTATCTGCAGTGGATTCGTCCTCAGTTCCATTTTCTGAGTCGATATGCTTTCCTTTTTCCAGATAAATAACCCTATCGGATACTTTCTCCACCTCATATAGCTGTTGTGAACTCATGATAAGTGCAATAGGGTTGTTTATGGAATTACAAATGGACTTCAAATCTTCCAAGATAAGCTGCTGCGAGAGTATGTCCAGGTTTGCCAAGGGTTCGTCCAATAGCAATAACTCGGGTTGTCTTAGCATTGTCCTAGCCAACTCGAACCGCATTTTATAACCAGAGGAAAGCTCACTCCATTTTAAGTGTTTGTAACCCCAGAGCCCAAAACGGGCAATCATCATGAGCACCCGGGTTTCATTTTCCTCTGGGCGTATACCGTAATTGGATAGTACAAACTTCAAATTGTCCTTCAGGCTACCATACCAAATTGGGGTACGCTGCGGAATGTATACCAGCTTGGTTCTTAGTTCGAAATCCCCTAGGTTTTGGTCATGGAACAAATAATAAACATCCCCTTTGGTGGGCTTTAATTCTTTCGCCAAGGCCCTGAGTAAGGTGGTTTTTCCATTCCCGTTTTCACCTACCAATCCGTACACTTGGCCTTTTTTAAGCTCCAGGGAAACGGGTCCAAGGCAAAACCGGTTTTTTCCGTAGCTTTTTTCCAAAGCATTGGCAGAAATAATGGTTTCTCTTTTGGTTTCGGTAATAGGGATGCCTTCCAGTTGACCAAGAAATTGGGTTGCTTTTTCCACAAATTCATCTCCAGCCTCTGGATGGTTCTCTTTCCATTCCGTTAAGTCAATGGCTTGGTTGTAAAGTTTCATGTCTTGGGTATCCATGACACAATCTAAAAGTCTCCTGTATCCTATATCGATGTCGCCATTCTTGAAATACCCCCTTACTTCTTGAATTCTTTGCTTTGCTTGCGTCATAAAAGTCTTATTGTATGCTTGGTTGTGTGGAAATTAGAAGATTACTATGCCTATAGTTCGTATCTTTGTGCCCATTTTGCTAAAGTACGAGAATGAACGCATCTAAAAAAGTCGCATTTTATACCTTGGGTTGTAAACTCAATTTCAGTGAGACTTCCACCATTGCCCGGAATTTTACTACTGAAGGTTTCAAGCGTGTGGATTTTTCTGAAAAGGCCGACATCTATGTAATCAATACCTGTAGCGTAACCGAAAATGCCGATAAGCGTTTCAAGACGATTGTAAAGCAAGCCCAAAAGGCCAACCCAGAAGCTTTTGTAGCGGCTGTAGGTTGCTATGCCCAGTTAAAACCCCAGGAATTGGCCGATGTAGATGGCGTGGATTTAGTATTGGGTGCTACCGAAAAGTTTAAGATTACCGATTACATCAACGACCTTAGTAAGAACGATTTTGGGGAAGTGCATTCCTGCGAGATTTCTGAAGCCGATTTCTATGTAGGATCTTATTCCATAGGAGACCGTACAAGGGCTTTCCTTAAGGTTCAGGATGGTTGCGACTATAAATGTACCTACTGCACCATTCCTTTGGCACGGGGGATTTCCCGAAGCGACACCTTGGAAAACGTTTTGAAGAATGCTGCCGAGATTTCTGCACAAAACATCAAGGAAATAGTACTTACTGGGGTTAACATAGGAGACTACGGAAAAGGGGAGTTTGGTAACAAGAAGCACGAACATACCTTCTATGAACTCTGTGAGGCATTGGACGAAGTGTCTGGCATTGAGCGTTTACGTATTTCTTCCATAGAACCCAATTTGCTTAAAAACGAAACCATCGATTTTGTGGCACAATCCAAGACTTTTGTGCCCCATTTTCATATTCCATTGCAAAGTGGGAGTAATGACCTGTTAAAATTAATGCGTAGGCGGTACATGCGCGAATTGTATGTAGATAGGGTTAAGAAAATAAAGGAAGTAATGCCCCATGCCTGTATAGGGGTAGATGTTATTGTGGGCTTTCCTGGAGAAACCGACGAACACTTTTTGGAGACCTATCATTTCCTGAATGAACTGGATATTTCTTACCTACACGTCTTTACCTATTCCGAGAGGGATAATACCCCAGCAGCAGCCATGGGTGGAGTGGTTCCTAAAAACATACGGAATAAGCGAAGTAAGATGTTACGCGGTTTATCGGTAAAGAAGAGAAGGGCGTTTTATGAGAGTCAGTTGGGGAGTGTCCGAACCGTATTATTCGAAGGGGAAAACAAGGAAGGGTACATACATGGATTTACAGAGAACTATGTGAAGGTAAAAGCTCCTTGGAACCCGCATTGGGTAAATGAGCTAAAGCAAGTGCGTTTGTCCCATATTGATGAGGTTGGGTTGGTCCGTTTTGAGTTTGTGGAGGAAGTTGTGGAAACGGAAACCCTAAATGCTAATACCCACAGGTAAAAGATCTTTATACACACGGCGGTTTCGTCTCATGAAACCTGCAACTTCTGGACTGGTAGGCACCAAACAAATGCCTCGGGATTTAACTTCTTCGAAAACGGCTTTAATGAAGATATCCCGGAAACCTTGATCTTCTAGGTCTTCAGGCATGTCATACTTGGTTAAAAAGATCTTGCGGTCCTGAAGCGCATATTCGATTCGGGCCATATTATCGCCAATTTCAAGTTCAAATTGTCGTAAAAACTCATTGTCGGTAATTTCTACATCTTCAATCATAGGGAGTAAATTTACTGAGGGTTAATGGTATTAAGCTGGAGGAGGAGGGTTATTTCCCTTTGGAAATAACTATGGTTGGGTTGTGTGTTTGGTTTCGCCAAAGGTACAAGCAAGTTGTGGTTTGATTCCGTAGCAGTTGTTTTGCGTAACCTTTTGGTATCAAACGAGTTATAAAGAGCTGACGAATATTTTACCTGCAACCAACTATGATAAGTGTTGCCATGAGTAGCTGCGGGGTGTAAAATCTTGTTCATAAATGCTCAAAAACCTTTTTGAGAATTCTATCTTTGTTACAAAGTTACAAAAAAATGAAAGGCGATTTCGTTAAAGCCCTATGAATACTGAGAAAATACCTGTTTATTTTGTGCCTGGCTTGGCTGCGGGAAAAGAGATTTTCAGAAACATACGATTGCCCGAAGACCGTTATGAGGTCCATATCCTAGAATGGTCTATCCCCAAAAAAAACGAAACATTATCGCAATATGCCCAACGAATGGCCAGTCGGGTAGTACTTCCCAATGCCGTTTTGGTAGGGGTTTCCTTTGGCGGGGTTATGGTTCAGGAAATGAGTCAATTCCTAACTTTACGGAAGCTGGTTATTGTTTCCAGTGTAAAAACCAAGGACGAACTTCCCTTGCGCTTAAAGTGGGTTCGTAAAACCGGGGCTTATAAATTGCTTCCTACGGGATGGGCCCTTAGTGTAAAGGATCTCACGAAGTTAGCTATAGGGCCGAGGAGTAAAAAACGACTTACGTTATATCAGGAATATCTTTCGGTACGCGATAAAGAGTACCTGGATTGGGCCATTAGGCAAATGGTATGTTGGGAAAGGAAGGAGAAGGTCCCCAATGTGTACCATATCCACGGAGATATTGACATCGTTTTTCCCATAAAAAACATCGCAAATTGTACCGTATTGCAAGGAGGCTCCCATGTTATGATCATTAACAAAGGGAGCAAGGTTAGTAAACTGTTGGAAAATATTATTGAATCGGACTAGGACGAGTCCCTAAATGTGTATCTTTAGTGAAATTTTGAGGTTATGAGTATTTTGTCGAAAATCGGCTTAGCCACTGTACTGATTGGGGTAGGTACGCTGTGCACAAACGCCGTTCAGGATCCCCAAGAGAAAAAGGAAGAGGTGACTGCTACCGACGAAAAGATGGAAGAGAAGTTGCTTAACGATTATAATGTGTATGCATTGGAACTTCCTGAAAAAATGGACTTTGCAGGGGAGAGGGTACCGCTCGAAAATCCAGATATACGGGAGCGCATGGATCGGGAATTATTGGTAAATACCTATTGGCAATCCAATGGTTTGTTGATCTTTAAACGGGCCAACAAGTATTTTCCCATTATAGAGCCTATGCTGGAAGAATATGGCATCCCAGAAGATTTTAAGTATTTGGCCATTGCCGAAAGTGCGCTTCAAAACAATAGGTCACCCGCTGGAGCTGCAGGTTTTTGGCATTTCTTAAAAGGTACCGGCAAAGAATATGGGTTAGAAATAAACGACTATGTCGATGAAAGATACAATCTGGAGCTGGCTACCAAAGTAGCCGCAGAATACCTAAAAGCCTCCAAAAAAAGGTTTGGAAGTTGGACCTTGGCCGCTGCTGCCTACAATGCGGGTAATGCAGGCATTAACAAGCAATTGAAAAAGCAACAAGTAGACGATTATTATGATGTGCTTTTAAATGACGAAACAAGCCGTTATGTATTCAGGATACTGGCTTTCAAGGAAATTTTGTCCAATCCCGAAAAGTACGGTTTCAATTTTAGGGAAAAGGACCTTTACACCCCTGTACCTACCTACAAGGTAAAAGTAGATACTGCCGTGACCAACTTTGCGCATTTTGCGAAACAATTTGGCATTAACTATAAAATCCTTAAGTTGCACAACCCTTGGTTACGGGATAATTATTTGAAGAATGCATCTGGGAAAGAGTATTTCATAGAGATACCAGAAAAGGGCCATTACACCACGGGTCAATAATTATTATGAACACTAATCTAATCTATTCCTACTTATGAACTTAACTGTAATACTATCGTTGGTAATTATCGGCCTCGCTGCTGGGATATTGAGTGGCTTTATGGGCGTTGGGGGAGGAGTTGTTATGATTCCACTTATGATACTACTCCTTGGATATGACCAACATGCTGCACAAGGGACAAGTTTAGCCGTATTGGCAGTTCCGGTTACTTTTGTTGCAGCCTATACCTATCACTCCACAGGGCATCCCATAAATTGGCGGTACGCACTGGTCATAGCTTTGTTCTTTATTGTAGGAGGTTATATAGGGTCTAAGTTTGCTGTTAAGATAGACCAAAATATCCTGAAGAAGATTTTTGCCGGTATCCTTATCGTAGCCGCAATTAAGCTTTTCTTTTCCAAATAACCGCTTTACTGTTCTTCGTAATCCTGTTTTAGTTCTTTTTGGACCTCACCCCGTTCCAATAGGGAGATGCCACTGGTAAAGCTTTGGTAATTGGAGTTGTACGAATCTGTATAGTCTTCCAGATAATGGTGCATAAAATTCCTTCGCACGTCCAGTATCTGCTTATCGGCAGCGATAAAGAAGGAAGTAGGGAACCCTAGACTGTGCTTCATGGTACGGATGGCAAAATCATTCCTATTTTCCTTTTCGTCTACATACAATACATGTATGTTCTTGCTTATTTTCCTCTTGGACTTCCTTATCTTCTTTTTCGAACCCCAATAGAGCAATACAAAATCGATCTCGTCGTGGTAGCGGTCCGCTATATCGTTTAGTGCAGGGACTTCCCCTACACCTGGAACACACCAAGAAGCGTAGGTAATAAGGTAGATGGGTTTTTCGAAACGGTAAAGGTTGATACGCTTGCCAGAGAATTTCCGAACCTTAAAATTATCGATGTAGGAACCGTTTACTACTTTTTTTACCAAGGAGTCGAACAAAAACTGGGCGCGTTCTT